>NZ_JBEZYG010000019.1:0-159113 GCF_040638385.1 Streptomyces sp. NPDC026589 | reverse complement strand
GGCAGGTGCACCGGGCGGTGTGGCACGACGGCCGCGAGGTCGCGGTGAAGGTGCAGTATCCCGGCGCGGGCGAGGCGTTCCCATGACTTCCTCCTGTCCGGGCCCGCCGCGCTGTCCGGCTTCCCGAGCCGCCGCCCCACGGCGACGGCGTCCGGTCAGTGCGCCTGAGCTCCCTGCGGTGTCGCCGGCGTGATGCCCAGCGTCGTGGCGTACAGGGACAGCACGAGCTTGCCGATCGCCGGGTAGGCGCCCAGCGGCTCGGCCGTCGCGCAGCCGGCCTCCTTCGCGGCGGCGTCCAGCAGGCCGGGGTCGACCTCCGGACCCACCAGGTACGGCGCCAGGGCCAGCTGCGCGGAGCCGGAGCCCTGCAGCTGCTCCGCGATCGAGGCGACCGAGCCCTCCACGTCCAGCGCGGCGGCCATCACCGGCACGGCGAGCCGGGCGGCCAGCAGCATCCCGGTGATCCCGGCGGCCCGCACGGCCTCCTCGCCACCCACGGTGACCAGCACGATGCCGTCGGCGGCGGTGGCCACGGTGAACAGCCTGGCGCGGTCCGCGCGCGCCAGCCCGGCCTCCGACAGCCGTACGTGCAGGGCCTCGGCGAGCAGCGGGTGCGGGCCGAGCACATCGGTCAGCTCGGCCTGCGTACCGCTGTCCATCACGGCCTGCCGTATCCGCCGGATCAGCGCGCTGTCGGGACCCGCGAGCAGCGGGACCACGACGGCGGGCGGGCCCACGGGCTCGGCGACCTCACGGCCGACGGCGACGGCCTGCTCGAAGCGCGCGACGCGCTCGGCGGCGGTGTGGGCGAGAACGGTGGCAAGGGTCGGGTACTCGGCATCGTCGCCGTCGACGTAGCCGATCCGGGCGTTGAGGCCGGGCAGCTCGGAACGGGCGATGCTGATCACCTCTTCGGCCAGACTGCGCGTGGCCGAAGAGGGGGTACCGGGAACGGCGAGAACGAGCGCGGCAGCGCCCTCGGGTGCGACCACGGGCTCCGGGCGGCGGTGCCGTCCGGACTGGCGAGGTCGCGGCATTCGTACAGGCAGGCCGGAAGCGGGCCCAGTGGGGGTGCTCATGGCGCCGCATGCTACTGGTTTTGCCTGCCCCTCTGTTCGGGGAGGGTCCGGTCGAGCGTTAACTATCCGCTTATGTCCGATGAGTGACGTACCACCGGAGTGTCCCTGTCTGTCGGGTCGACTGTTCCGTCGGCCTCCGTCCGGCTCCCCTTCGTCCCGTCGACCGTCACCCCGCGCGGGGCTCGTCGCGCACCGTCGTTCCGCCGCGCTGTCCGCTCCCGTGCTCCTGGGGCACGAACAGCATCGTCGGATGGAGCGGCAGGCGCAGATCCCCGGCAGCCAGGGCTCGCGCGATCCGGAGTGCGCCGGTCAGCGGATCGCCCGCCGCCGAGGTCACCCTGGCCCCCGGCAACAGCCGTGCCAGCTCCTCGCGCAGGGGTGCGATCAAGGGCTCGCCCATCTTGAACAAGCCACCCGTCAGAGCCACTTCACCGCCCTCGCCGTCCTCGACTTCCGTCCCGGCGGACCTCGGGCACACAGCCGCCGCGGCCTCGGCGATATGACCGGCGGCCTGCCGAAGAATGTCGGCGGCCACCGGGTCCGCTCCGGCGCACGCCGTCACCTCCGGGGCGAACGAGGCCAGCACGGCCGGCCGGTCGGAGCGCGGATAGAGCAGCCCGGGCAGTGCCTCGGCCGGTCCGAACACGGCCCGCACCCGGTCCAGCAGGGCGGGGGAGCCGCCGCGCCGCCCGTCATGGGCCCGCATCGCCGCGTCCAGCCCGGCACGGCCGATCCACGCCCCGCCGCCGCTGTCACCCAGAAGATGACCCCACCCATCGGCCCTGTGCCACTCCGTCAGGTCCGTACCGAGGGCGATCATGCCCGTGCCGCCCGCGACGACCGCCCCCGGGCGCTGTCCCACCGCGCCCGCGTAGGCGGTCACCGCGTCGGCGGCCAGCGCCAGCCGGCGCACTCCCAGCGCGTCCGCGAGCGCGCCGGGCAGCTCCGACCGCAACCGATCGCCGAGTGTGGCCATGCCGGCGGCCCCGATCGCCAGCGCCGCGACCTCACCCGCCGGGGTGCCACCCATCGTGGAGGAGGACGCCCGGACCAGCAACTCCCGGGCGGCGGGCAGCAGCTGGTCCAGCAGATGCCCGGCGTCGATGCCGCCGGGCCCCGTCCGCACCGGCTCCGCGCAGAGCGTCGTCGAGAGGGGTCCCGGCAGCTCCACCCGGCCGAGCGCCACCCGCAGACCGGAGCCGCCGGAGTCCACCCCGAGGACGTACGCGCCGGGTCCGGCGGCGTCGGCCGGCGCCGGGGGACGGGTCACGGGAGCCGCCAGTCCACAGGCTGCGCCCCCTGGCGCTCCAGCAGTTCGTTGACGCGGCTGAACGGCCGCGAGCCGAAGAAGCCCCGGTCGGCGGACATGGGGGAGGGGTGCGAGGACTCGATCGCGGGGAAGTCGCCCAACTGCGGGCGCAGATTGCGGGCATCGCGCCCCCACAGGACCGACACCAGCGGCGTGCCCCGGGCGACCAGCGCCTTGATGGCCTGCTCGGTCACCTCTTCCCAGCCCTTCCCCCGGTGGGCGGCGGGCCGCCGCGGCGCGGTGGTCAGCGCCCTGTTGAGCAGCAGCACCCCCTGCCGCGTCCAGGGCGTGAGATCGCCGTTGGACGGCCTGGGCAGCCCCACGTCCGCTTGCAGCTCCCGGAAGATGTTCTCCAGGCTGCCCGGCAGCGGCCGGACGTCGGGCGCCACCGCGAAGCTCAGCCCGATCGCGTGCCCCGGGGTGGGATACGGATCCTGGCCGACGACCAGCACTCTCACCTCCTCGAACGGCTGCTGGAACGCCCGCAGTACATGAGCCCCCGAGGGCAGATACGTGCGTCCCGCGGCGATCTCCGCGCGGAGGAAGTCGCCCATAGCGGCGACGCGTTCGGCGACGGGTTCGAGGGCGTCCGCCCACCCCGGCTCGATGATCTCTTTCAACGGTCGTGCTGCCACGGCCCGCACTCTACTGCTGATACGACCACTCCGATCAACTGGCGTCAGCCGAGCCCCACCGCGCGCACGCACAGGACGTCCGGCAGATGCGACGCGAGCTGCCGCCAGCTGTCCCCGTCGTCCGCGCTGGCGTACAACTCGCCGTTGCGGTTGCCGAAGTAGACCCCGGCGGGATCCGCGTCGTCCGTGCACAGCGCGTCCCGCAGCACCGTGCCGTAGTGCGCCCCGTCCGGCAGGCCCTCCGTGAGCGGCTCCCAGGTGCGCCCCGCGTCGGTCGTGCGGAACACCCGGCACCGGTGCTCCGCCGGGACCCGGTCGGCGTCGGCGTTGATCGGGAAGACGTACGCCGTGTCGCCGCGGTGCGGGTGCGCGACGGCGGCGAATCCGAAGTCCGAGGGGAGGCCCGCGCCGATGTCGCTCCAGTGGTCGCCGGAGTCGTCGCTGCGGAACACGCCCCAGTGGTTCTGCAGATAGAGCCGGTCCGGGTCGGCGGCGTCCCGGGTGACCTTGTGCACGCACTGGCCGAACTCCGGGTCCGGATCCGGGAGGAAGACGGCGGAGACGCCCTTGTTCGACGGGGCCCAGCTCGCACCGCCGTCCTTGGTCCGGAACACGCCGGCCGTCGACACGGCCACGGTCACGGCCTTGGCGTCCCGGGGGTCGGTCAGGACGGTGTGCAGCCCCTCGCCGCCGCCGCCCGGCTCCCACCGCGAGCGGGTCGGATGCTCCCAGAGCGGCCGGACCAGCTCGAACGACTCGCCCCGGTCCTCGGAACGGAACAGTGCGGCCGGCTCCGTGCCCGCGTAGACCACGTCCGGCGCCTCGGGTCCTGCCGGGTGCAGTTGCCATACGCGCTCCAGCGACGCCCCGGTGGACTTGGGAAACTTCACCGCGGGCTGCCGGGGCTCGGTCCAGGTCTCGCCCAGATCGTCGGAGTGGAAGACGGACGGCCCCCAGTGCGCGCTGTCCCCGCCGACCAGAATTCTCGGGGTGTCCCCCCGGGTGTCCACGGCGACCGAGTAGATCGCCTGCGCGTTGAAGTGCGGGCCCGTGATCTCCCACGTCCCGCCGTGCCTGCGGCCGATGAAGAGACCCTTGCGGGTGCCTGCGGTGAGCAATACGTCGGTCATGGTCCTGGACCTTCCGAAACGCCGTTGTGCCGGACAGTGCCAGTCTGCACCGGGCCACTGACAGCGGCCCCCGCACACGCCCGCCGCCCCGGTCGCGTCGGCGTGGCCCCGTCCGGGGCGACTGTCGGCGGGGCCCCCGTCCGGGCCCCCGTCCGGGCGGCCGCCCGGGTGGGGGCCGTGTCCTTGACCGGCGTCCCGCGGCGGCGGCCCTGGCGTTCAGCTGCCGCAGAAAGCGCTTGCGGGCGACCGGCTCGGCGCACCGCGCGCGGTAGATTCGTCTGCGGTGGCCTGGACGTCTGCCGGAGCTGAGAGCCGCTCCGCCAGTCCCCCCGGCGGCACACACCACGCTCCCCGCCCCGCCCCCGCCCCGCTCGCGCGTCCCGCCGCCAGGTGCTGACATGCTGGCGGGGGCCGGACGGCGGCCGGACGACGGCCCGGACACGGCCGGGGGACACCGAGGAGACGACGATGCGCAGCGGGATCACGGACGCCGACGGCCACCCGGTGCCGGTCACGGTCACCGCCGGCGAGCCCGCGCTGTTCGCGGTCGCCGCGGGGGAGCAGCCCGGCCCCCGCGTCTTCATCCGGCTCTCGCCCCCGGCCGGCGAGCTCGTCTGGTCCTGCACCTCCGGGGCGGCCCGCGAGCTGGCCGCCGTACTCCTCCGGGCGGCCGAGGAGGCCGAGAACGCGCCGGGGGAGCGTCCCGTCACGGTCGAGGCGGGTGAACTGCGCCGGGGCGACGTGCGCGACGGCGACCGGTCCATGACCGTGGAGAGCGCCCGGACCGACGGCTCCACGGTCCACGTCACCTGGAAGTCCGGGGCCGGCCGCAGCTGGACCCAGGCGTACGCCGCCGAAACCGCCATCACCCTCAAGCGGAGACTTCCCGAAGGACGTTGACGCTTCCACGCCCCGCCAGGCCTCGCAGGGCCCTCCCCCGGGCCTCCACCCGTGCCCCGGCCGGCCGCGACGGGTGCGCCGCGTCGGTAGGGTGGCCCGTGATGTTCACCAAACAGGGCCCCACCGTGCGCGAACTGGCCGTTCAGGCGCTCTCCTCGACCGAGCGCGGATACGACCTCCTCGCCCCGAAGTTCGACCGGACGCCCTACCGCACCCCTGACCGCGTTCTCGACGCCGTCACCCGGGCGGTACGCGAGCTCGGCCCCTTCGACACCGGACTCGACGTCTGCTGCGGCACCGGCGCGGGGGTCGGCGTGCTCCGACAGCTGTGCCGGGAGCGCGCTGTCGGCGTCGACTTCAGCGCGGGCATGCTCGCCGAGGCCCGCACCGCCTTCCCGCCCGGGGGAGAGGGACCGGCGGTGCACTGGGTGCGGGCCGACGCCCGCTCCCTGCCCTTCGCGCCCGCCTTCGACCTCGCCCTGAGCTTCGGCGCGTTCGGCCACTTCCTGCCCGCCGAACGCTTCGGCCTCTTTGCTGAGGTGCACGGATCGCTCCGGCCGGGCGGGCGGTTCGTCTTCCCGGTCGGCGCACCGCCCCCGGTGGGATCGCGCGCCTACTGGTCGCTGTTCGGCTTCGACGCGGCGATGCGGGTGCGCAACGCCCTGTGGCGCCCGCCGTTCGTCATGTACTACCGCACGTTCCCGCTCGGCGACGTGCTGGAGGACCTGACGCAGGCCGGATTCGCCGTGCGGCTGCTCCCGCTGACCGAGCTGGGCCCGCGCCCCGACGGCAGCCCCCGGGCCCGGCTGGTGGTGGCGACCCGGGAGGGATGACGCGGGCAGCTGCTCAGCTCTCCCCGTCCCGGGCCGCTCCCAGCAGCCCCGGCCAGTCGGGGATCTTCACCGGGCCGCGCCCCAGCGAACGGCCCAGCTCCGCCTCCGCACGCTCGATCGACAGCCAGCCGGACCACTCCACCGGCCGCAGCCCCCACCCCCGCAGCACGGCCAGCGGATCGTCCACCGCCGCGCGGCTCCTCAGCGCGGCCGCGTCCTCCAGGAGCGAGGCCACCGTCTCCTTGGCGCAGGAGCGGTTCGAACCGATCACCCCGGTCGGCCCCCGCTTGATCCAGCCCGCCACGTACTCGCCCGGCGCCGGCGTCCCGTCCCGCAGCACTCGGCCCGCCGCGTGCGGCACTGTGCCGCGCACCGGATCGAAGGGCAGCCCCGGCAGCTCCACTCCCCGATAGCCGACCGCCCGCAGGACCAGTTGCGCCTCGACGTCCTCGTACGCGCCGGTGTCCCGGACCCCGCCCCCGCTGTCCGGAGCCGTCCGGGCGAACCGCACCCCGGCGACCCGTCCGTCGCGCTCCAGCAGCTCCGCCGGCCGCAGGAAGAAACGCAGTCGGATGCGGCGCCCGGCGTCGGCCGCTGCCAGCTCCTTGGCCGCCGACCAGCCGCGCAGGACCTCCAGGTTGCGCCGCACCACGGCGGGCAGCGGCAGCGCTCCGGGCAGGCCGTCCGGAGCGGCGTACGCGGGGTCGAGCGCGAGCTCCGCCGGGTCGACGACGACCCGTGCCCCGGGCAGCGCGCCCAGCTCCCGCAGCTCCTTGGTGGTGAACCGGGCCTGGGAGGGGCCCCGGCGGCCCACGATGTGCACGTCGCGTACCTGGCTCTCCTCCAGCGCGCCGAGCGCCGCGCGGGGCACGTCGGTGGCCCGCAGCTCGTCGGCGCCGCGGGCCAGGATCCGGGCCACGTCGACCGCCACGTTGCCCACGCCGATCACGACGGCCGAGCGGGCGTCCAGGACGAACGGGTCGGCGCCGACGTCCGGATGGGCGCTGTACCAGGAGACGAAGCGGGTGGCGGAGTAACTGCCCGGCAGCCCCTCGCCCGGCACCGCGAGCGTCCGGTCGGCCGATGCCCCGACGCAGTAGACGACCGCGTGGTAGAGCTCCGCGAGCCGGGCGGGGGAGACCCCTTCCGCGCCGCCGACGCCGACGTTGCCCACGAAGGTGACCCGGTCGTCCTCCAGCACCGCCCGCAGACTGTTCTGCAGCGACTTGATCTTCTCGTGGTCGGGGGCCACGCCGTACCGCACGAGTCCGTACGGGGCGGGCAGCCGGTCCAGGACGTGCACGCGCACATCGGGCACGAGCGACTGCTGGAGCAGGGCCTGAGCGGTGTAGACCCCGCTGGGCCCGGAACCGACGACGGCGACGGAGAGCACGGCGCACCTCTTCCCGGAGGTTCCCTCCAGGATGGCACCGCCCGGCCGATCCGCACCGCCCGGTGCGCGGGGCGCTCGGCCGAGTGGCTCAGTCCATCAGTCCGCGCATCCGGTTGATCTCCACGGTCTGCTGGGCGACCACGTCGCTCGCCATCTCCTCGACGATGACGTCGTTCCCCTCGGTGAGCGCCTCCGTGGCCATGGTGATCGCTCCCTGGTGGTGGGTGACCATCAGCTCCAGGAAGAGCTTGTCGAAGGCATTGCCCTCGGCGGCGCGCAATCCGGCGAGCTGGGCATCGGTCGCCATGCCGGGCATCGTGGCATGGTCGTGGCGCTCCTCGCGCCGGTCGCCGCCGTTCTTCTGCAGCCACCCCTTCATCGCGCCGATCTCCGGCTTCTGGCCTGCCGATATGCGATCCGCGAGCCGTTTGACGGTGTCGGCGGAGGCCCGTTCCGGGACCAGCCCGGTCATCACGATCGCCTGGCCGTGATGTTCGATCATCATCCGCGCATAGCGGAAGTCGGCGGAGTTGGCGGTGTCCTGACCGGCCTCCTTGACGGCCTCCTCGGCGGAGAGCGTCCGGGCGGGCTCGCCCGGTCTGCCGGGCGCGACCACGCCCGGACCCGCGTCCTTGGCCTTGCCCGACGCCCCGTCACCGCCGCCCGCGTCACAGGCTCCCAAGGCGAGCACGGCGGCAACCGCCGTCGCCGCGAGAGCGGTTGAGCGCAGAACTGCGGACCGGCGATGGATGAACACGGCGACCTCCTGTGCCACATGGTTTGTTGCGGACCGTCCTAACACGCTTCCACCGTGCGAAGATCAAAAACTTTTATTACGTCTGTGTTGCCATCTGTTGTTGTGTACATGAGAGGGACGATACTGCCGGGGGTTCATGAACCGTTCGACCCCGAACGGAGACAAGGGAGGACGCAGTGACCTCGTTGCACACCACCCGCGTGCGGCGCAGACGTCTGGGCGCGGTGGCAGCCGCGGCCGGACTCCTCGCCACGCTGCTGACGGCCACCACAGCGGCCGCCACCCCCGACCCGGGCGATGCTCCGGCCGAGCGCGGTTCCGTCACCAAGAGCGAGCAGGCCGAGGCCAGGGCCGCGATCACCGGTGGTGACATACCCGGCGTGGACGAGATCGTCCACAGCTCCAACATCAAGCACCTGACGAACGTGCCGAAGGGCGCCCTCAAGGGCCTCAACACGGACCTCGCCTTCCAGGGGAAGTACGCGTACGTCGGCAACTACGACGGCTTCGTCATCTACGACATCAGCAAGCCGAAGAAGCCGAAGACCGTCGCGCAGGTGCTCTGCCCCGGTTCGCAGAACGACATCTCGGTCTCCGGGAACCTGCTGTTCCTGTCGACGGACTCCTCGCGCAGCGACGACTCCTGCTCCAGCACCTCCCAGCCCGCCACGGAGAAGTCCTCCTGGGAGGGCATGAAGATCTTCGACATCAGCGACAAGCGGCAGCCGAAGTACATCGCCGCCGTGGAGACCGCCTGCGGTTCCCACACGCACACGCTGGTACCGGACGGCAAGAAGAACGTGTACGTGTACGTCTCCTCGTACGCCCCCAACGAGACGTTCCCGGACTGCAAGCCGCCGCACGACGGGATCTCCATCATCAAGGTGCCGCTCAAGGCGCCCCAGAAGGCCCGGATCGTGAACTTCCCGGTGCTCTTCCCGGACGGCGGCAACCCCGGTGCGCCGGAGAACCCCGGTGTCACCAGGACGACCGGCTGCCACGACATCACGGTGCTGCCCTCCAAGGACCTCGCCGCCGGCGCCTGCATGGGTGACGGCCTGCTCTTCTCCATCGAGGACCCGGAGCACCCGAAGATCATCGACCGTGTGCAGGACAACGTGAACTTCGCGTTCTGGCACTCGGCGACCTTCAACCAGGGTGCGAACAAGGTCGTCTTCACCGACGAGCTCGGTGGCGGCGGCGCGGCCACCTGCAACGCGGAGATCGGACCCAAGCGGGGCGCCAACGGCATCTACGACATCGTCGGCGAGGGCGACCAGCGCAAGCTGGTGTTCCGCAGCTACTTCAAGATCGACCGGCACCAGGCCGACGCCGAGGTCTGTGTCGCGCACAACGGCTCGCTCATCCCGGTGAAGGGCCGCGACCTGATGGTCCAGGCCTGGTACCAGGGCGGCATCTCCGTATGGGACTTCACCAACTCCTCCAAGCCCGAGGAGATCGCCTTCTTCGAGCGCGGCCCGGTCACGCTCGACCGGGTCACCACGGCCGGCCCCTGGTCGGCGTACTACTACAACGGTCACATCTACTCCAGCGACATCGCCAAGGGCTTCGATGTGCTGAAGCTGGAGGACCGGCGCACCGACCCGGCCGAGCGGGTCGAGCTGGACGAGCTCAACGCGCAGACGCAGCCGGACTACTTCGACCGCTGATCCGTCAGGGGTCCCGCGGTCCGGTTGTTCCCGCGTCCGGGGCCGGTGTCCGCCAGGCGGTTGCCTGCCTGGCGGACACCGGCCCCGGTGCCCCGGTGCGTGTGCCGCCGGAAATTCATTGACCGATGAGCCGGGTGGGGACATGCTGGATCCCTGCGACGGCGGACTCCGCAACTCCGGTCCCCGGCGCGGTCCGCGGCCGTGTCCCACGGGGCACGCCGAGGGTGCGTCCGGATCCGGCGACGCGGGGGATCGCCGGATCGGGCGCGATCTCCGCACAGGCCTACGGTGCCGCCGAACCGCGGTTACGGCGGTCAGGCGGCGGTGCGGACGCTTCCGCCGGTGGCGGCGGCCCACTCCACCAGCAGTCGCTGGTACTCCGCCTCGTCCTGCGGCGTCAGGAACCCGCCCGAACGCTGCCACAGGTCGCGGATCTCCGCGTTGACCTGGGCTGCGGAACGGGCGGACAGGGACGACGGCATGGGGGACATGTCCACCAGGCTACGGCCACGAGCCGCTGCCACTACCCCCTCCGCGGCGGGATATGCCTCACACCCCGGTTCGATCTCCTCTGTTCGCCGCGGGCCTCATTCCGGCACGAGACCCAGCGAACGCAGGCTGTCCGGCCGCTCCGCCACCGGCAGGTGGTCCACGAACCGGACCCCGCAGCCCAGAGCGGCCGCGCCACCGTCCGCGACCCGGTCGTCACCGACCATGACCACGTCCGCCGGCTCCCGGCCGATCAGCGAACAGGCGATGCGGAACAGCCCCGCGTCGGGCTTCTGGAGCCCGTGCTCGAAGGACAGGGCATAGGCGTCGACCAGGGCGTCCAGCCCGTGCGCGCGGAAGACCGGGCGCGGGTCCCACCCGATGTTGCTGACCACGCACACCGCGATCCCCGCCCTCCGCAGCCCCGCCAGCACCTCCCCGGTGTCCGGATAGGGCCGCCAGGCCTCCGGCCGCATATGGCGGTCGTACAGCGCGTCGTACAGCCCCGGATCGGGCAGGGCGACGCCCCGGGCCAGACCGGTGTACGCCTCGCGGTGCAGGGCGGCGCTCAGGTCCCGGCGGGACACCGCCCCGGCCAGCCTGTCGGGGACCCGGACCGGGGGCGGGCCGCCCGGGAGGGCGCCGGCCTCCGTGAGCCCGCTCACGTACCGCTCGAAATCCTCCGGGGTGACGTCGACGCCCTGCTCGCGCAGCACGGCGGCGAGCCAGTCACGGACCGGCTCGATACGGAACAGGGTTCCGGAGAAGTCGAACAGCACGCCTTTGACCATCATGGGCGCGATCCTTCCCGGTCCGTCCCCGTGCCGACAAGGGCGCCCTCCCGCGCCGCCGCGTACCGGGCGTACGCCGCGGCGCTCAACGCCACCACGGCCACCCCCAGCAGCGCGCCGCCCACGACATCGGTCAGCCAGTGCACCCCCAGGTACACCCGGGTCGCCGCCACACCGACCGCCGAGACCACCGCCACGGCCAGCACCGCGGCCCGGACGCGGGGGCCGGCGCCGTACAGCCACAGCAGCCAGACGAACAGGCCGCAGGTCACGACGGCCGTCATGGCGTGCCCGGAGGGGAAGGCCGCATAGTGGGCCGAGTCCACCGGATCGGGCCACTGCGGGCGCTCCCGGTCCACGGCCGCCTTCAGCCCCTGCTGGAGGAGGGTGGCGACCAGGCTCGTCGCGGCCAGCCAGAGGGCGAGCGGGCGCGCGCCCCGCCACCACAGGGCGACCACCGCCGCCGCGATCAGGGCGCGCATGGTCCAGGGATCCCACACCCAGTCCGTCAGCACCCGGCTCACCCGCACCAGACCGGGATCGGTCACCGCGTGCCGGTGCAAGGCGTCGGCGACTGTTCGGTCAAGGGACATCAGCGGCGACCAGCGCGCCGCGACCAGCCCGAGCAGTACGAGAGCGGCCGCGCCGACGACGGCTCCGGTCCACAGGGCGGGCGCGGCGCGGAGGGAGGGATCCGGCGAGCGGAGGCGGGAGAGGGGGGAGGACATGGGGTGATCCTCGCGGAGGACACCGCCCGAAGGCCAACCCGGGGTGCGGCCGAGGGCGTGCGAGGCGTCACGTCCCCGGTTCCTGACCCGGACGAAAGCCCTAACCCAGCGCGCGGAGCCCCGGGACGAAGGCCACGAACACCGGGACGACCGGGACCAGCGCGGCGGCGGCCGTCAGCCGGAGCCTGCGGCCCGCCGTCAGCCGTTCGACCGGGGCCAGCAACCGGTTGACCCGGAGCGGCACTTGGGCCTGCGGGGTGGGGCAGGGGCCGAACACCCCGCGGTCCTCGTTGAGTCCGACGAGCGCGAGCGCGGTCGTCAGGCGGCCGAAGCGGCGTGACGCCACGTCGTCGGCGGCCAGTTCGACCAGCCGGTGCATCTCGTCGCGGAACGCGGCGAACACCGGGATCTGCGGGAAGCCGATCGCCAGCGCCGACGAGCAGTGCAGCAGCCAGTCGTGCCGGGCCTGGGCGTGCCCCTGCTCATGGGCGAGCACGGCATCGAGCTGACGGCCTTTCAGGCGGCCCAGTGCGGCGGTGGTGATGACGAGTTGCGGAGCCGTGCCGGGCATCCACCAGGCGTCGGGGCGTTCGCCCTCCAGCACCACGAGGCGATCGGCGCCCGGCTCCTCGCCCGGCATCAGCGGGGAACGCACCAGCAGCTCCGCCCGACGCTGTTCGCGGCGACGCCGTGCCCGCCGGATCTCCCTCAGGAGCATCGCCCCGGTCCACAGCCCGCCCATCGCCAGCAGCACCGCGATGACCGCCGACCACGGCCCGTACGCCGCCAGGGCGTACGCCTCGACGACGGCGTGCGGGGCGGGGGCGAAGACATGGCCGCGCACCGCCTGCCAGGCGGCGGCCGCGCTCAGCGTCATGGACAGGGCGAACGACATCAGGACCCCGGCCACCACGCACTGCCAGACCCACAGGGCCACAACGGGTTCGCGCTCCGGCCACCGGGCGCGCGCCATCACGCGGGGAGTCACCAGGGCGGTCAATGCACCGAGCAGCAGCAGCGCGAGGGAGACCAGCATGGTCTCAGCTTAGGAGGGGCGGGTCGGCCGGGGGTACGGCCGCGACCGGCAAGTGATGTAGACCACGGTTTGCCGGGGGTTCTGTCCCACTTCCCGTCTCACAGGGTGAGCAGCATGGCGAACATGCCGAGGCCCATCGTCAGCCTGCACGCCGTCGTGAGCTCGGACAGTCCGTCCGACGCGCCCCCGAATCCCCCAAGGGCGCGGGAGGCGGGGGCCGCCCCGCCGGCCGGGACCGCGACGGTCCCTGGCAGCAGGCGGCCGGCCGAGCCCAGCACGTAGAACGCGTAGTAGACGAGCAGCGCGCCGGTCAGCAGGGGTATGCCGCCGGCGCCGGCGCCCGCTCCGTGCCCGGCATGCCCGCCCCCGCCGTTCCCCGTGACCGCGGGGGCCATCGCCCCGGCCATGTAGACCATGGCCAGGGAGCCGACGAGATGGTGCAGATGGTGGCCGCCGCGCAGGGCGGGGCGCAGTGCTCGCAGCGCGGCCGCGCCGAACAGCACCGCGTACACCGCCCAGGCCCAGTCCGGGGGCGACAGCACCGCCGCCGGAACAGCCATCGCCGCCATGCCGAAACCCATGAGCGCCTCCGAGCGTGCGGTGCGGCGCTCCCGCGGCGTCCCCGCGCGGGTGCGCAGCAGGCAGTAGCCGCCGCTCACCGCGCACAACGCCATCAGCAGCCAGCCTGTCAGGGCCCCTCCGTGCACGGCGCGCCTCCCCCCGGTCGGACGTACGGCACTGTTGCGGGTCGTCCCATCGATGCCCGGGCGGCCGCCGCCGAATCCGGCGCACGGGGGTGTGAAGGGGGTGCGTCGGGGCCCGCCGGGGGCGCTTCGGGTCGCGTTACTCTCGACCGCACGTGCGACGGCGGAGACCGCGACCGTGCGTACAGCAGCAGGCAGACGCGTACGGCAGCACAGAAGTGCGTACGGCAGCAGAGAAACGGAGCACCCCACCATGGACACCGCCACGCCCCCCGACGCGGCCCGGCTGACCTTCCGCGACGCGACCGAGGGCGACGTGCCGGCGCTGGTGACCCTCATCGAGTCCGCCTACCGAGGCGACTCCAGCCGCACCGGCTGGACCACCGAGGCCGACATCCTCCAGGGGCAGCGGACCGACGAACAGGGTGTGCGCGAGGTCATCGACGCTCCGGCGGGCCGCCTTCTCGCGGTCGAGCGCGACGGCGGGCTCGTCGCCTGCTGCCAGCTCGAACACCGGGGCGACGCGGCCTACTTCGGTATGTTCGCGGTGCGGCCGGGACTTCAGGGCGGCGGACTCGGCAAGCTGATCATCGCCGAGGCGGAGCGCACCGCCAGGGAGAGTTGGGGCGTCGGCGAGATGCACATGACGGTGATCTCGGTGCGCGAGGACCTGATCGCCTGGTACGAGCGTCGGGGCTACCGCCGTACGGGCGTGCTCACCCCGTTCCCGTACGGCGACGAGCGCTTCGGGATTCCTCAGCGCGACGACCTGGCCTTTGAACTGCTCGTCAAGAACCTTGAGGTGAGTGACGCGGGGAAGGGCGCCTGAGGACGCCCGCCCTCAGGCGGTGAAGCGCCCGGCGCGGCGGATCTCGGGGAAGTCGGTCGTCGCGCCGTCCAGGCCCAGCGCCCGCGCCAGACGCAGGTGGTCCTGGGTGTTCACCACCCAGCCGATCACCTTCACCCCCTCGGAGTGGGCCCGTTCCACGACCTCCAGGGTGAGGCGGCGGATGTTCAGCGCGAGGGTCGCCGCGCCCGCCGCCTTCGCCCGGTCCACCACGTCCGGGCCCCAGCGGCTGGCGATCAGGACCGTGCGCACGCCCGGCACCAGCCGCGCGATCTCGGTGACGGCCTCGTCGTGGAACGAGGACACCTCCACCCGGCCGACGAGATCGCGCTCCCGGATCACGTCCGCCAGGGCGCGGGCCGCCGCCACGTCCTTGATCTCCGCCTGGAGCGGCGAGGAGACGGCCTCCAGCACCTCCTCGAAGACGGGAATCCGCTCGCCCTGGCCGGCGTCGAGCTCGCGCAGCTCCGCCAGGGTCCTGGCCGCGATCGGTCCGGTCCCGTCCGTGGTGCGGTCCACATCCACGTCGTGCATCACGACGAGCGCGCCGTCCTTGCTGAGATGGAGATCCAGCTCGATGGCGTCCATTCCGGACGCCTCGGCGCGGACGAAGGAGCGCAGGGTGTTCTCGGGCTCGACGCCCATCACTCCGCGATGACCCAGGGTGAGAAATGACAAGGCGACCTCGTTTCCGTCGGCGGCGGTCCGTCGACTGCTCCTGCCCGCGCGGACGTGCGGCAAGCGGAGGTACGGCGATGCGGCACTGGGGAGGGTAGCGGCCGGGGCCCGCGATGTCCCCCGCTGCGCGGGCCCGGTCGCCCGCGTCCGGGAACGACTGGGCGAACTGCGCGTATACCCAGGATGTGACAGGAAAAACAGCGGTGATGATGGGGGGTGTGCAGGATAATTTGCAGTCTTGCGCTTGCCGGAAGGAACCCCGCACGGCTACGGTGAATCCACGCGAGGTTCTCCCGTGGAGGAAGTGTTATGACGGAAATTCTTGTGCACGACGCCACCGACGGCGCGATAGTTACGGCCCAGCGGGTGGTCGAACACCCGGCCTGGCCCGTGCTCAAGGATGCCGTCGAGGAGATCCGCCCCTGGCAGTCCAAGGACGGATCCATCGACTTCGAGGCCGAGGGCGCCCCGTCCCCGGCCGTCGTCGAGCGGGTCCTCGACCGGGTGACCGGAGCGGTCGAGGAGCTCTCCCCGCTCCTCCCGCACGACGCCGCCTACCACCGCGCGCTCGTCACGGACCTGCGCCGCTGGGCCGCCGACGGCTTCCGCGTCCCCGACTTCCTGGACTCGCTGCTGGCCTTCCAGCCCGCGAAGGACCGGACCGACGGTCTCCAGCACCTCGTCGTCTTCGCGATGTACACGCAGAACGGCAACCCCGACCGCAACCTCGAAGCGGTCGTGCTGAGGATGGTCTGGCCCGACTGGCTCGCCGACCTGGAGGCGAACCGCTACGACAACCCGCTCTTCTGCGGCATCACCTTCGAGGACTTCACCGCCGGGTACGACACCCACTCCGCGGTGCTCTTCCCGGAGACCATCGCCGTGCGCGAGGCCCCCGAGCGCTTCAGCTGGGGCGGCATCTTCTGCGACCGCGAGGCCGCCCGCTTCCGCCGCGTCACCGAGGCCTCCGTCGACCTGCTCGGCCTGGAGCTGCCCGACGACATCCGCGAGATGATCGGCGACCAGCAGCGCTGCGAGCAGGCGTTCGTCCTGTGGGACATGGTCCACGACCGCACCCACAGCCACGGCGACCTGCCGTTCGACCCGTTCATGATCAAGCAGCGACAGCCGTTCTGGATGTACGGCCTGGAGGAGCTGCGCTGCGACCTCACCGCCTTCAAGGAGGCCGTGAAACTGGAGTCCGAGGGCAACGCCCACGGCCGTGACGTGCAGTACGCGGTGCTCTTCGACCGGCTGTTCCGCTTCCCGGTCTCCGGCGAGCGCGTCCGCAACTACGACGGCCTCGGCGGCCAGCTGCTCTTCGCGTACCTTCACAAGCACGACGTCGTCCGCTGGACCGACAACACCCTGAAGATCGACTGGGACCGTGCCCCGGAGGTCACCAACCAGCTCTGCGGCGAGATCGAGCAGCTCTACCGCGACGGCATCGACCGCCCGAAACTGGTCCACTGGTTCGCCGCGTACGACCTCGTCTCCACGTACCTCGCCCCGCACCCGGGATCCCGCTGGGCCAAGGGCCCCGACGCCCTGGACCTCACACTTCCTCCTCGCAAGCTCGTCGACGACGTGCTTCCGGACGAGTTTCCCCTGAGCATGTTCTATGAGGCGCTCGCCAAGAAGCTGAAGCACGTGATTGCCTCTGCCAAGGGAATCACCGCGGCGAACGACGAGCGGGCAGCCGCGTGAACCATTCTCCCGAGGAGGCGGTGGCCATGAACGCGAACGGCACGGGCGAGAGGACCGGTGTGCTCGAAGGAGCCGTGGTCGCGGTCGCCGGAGCGGCCGGCCCCGCCGGCCGGGCGACCCTGCTGCGGCTCGCCGAGGCGGGCGCGACGGTCGTCGGGTGCGACGCCCACCCCGAACGGCTCGCCGAGGCGGTGGACGCCGCCCGGTACGCCCACGGGGGCGCGACCGTCACCGGCGAGACCGTCGATCTGCTCGACCTCGACGCCACCCGGGACTGGGCCAAGCGCACCGAGGCGGAGTTCGGCCGCATCGACGGCCTGGTCCACCTCGTCGGAGGCTGGCGCGGCAGCCCGTCGTTCCAGGAGACCGTGCTCTCCGACTGGGACGCCCTGGAGAAACTGCTCATCCGCACCGTCCAGTCGACCTCGCTGGCCTTCCAGGAGGCCCTTGAACGCAGCGACCGGGGCCGCTACCTCCTGATCAGCGCCGCGGGAGCCAGCAAGCCCACCGCGGGCAACGCCGCCTACTCCTCCGCCAAGGCCGCCGCCGAGGCGTGGACCCTCGCGCTCGGCGACGCCTTCCGCAAGGCGGGGGGCGAGGACGGGCCCGCGGCCGCTGCTGCGATCCTGGTGGTCAAGGCACTGGTGAACGACGCCATGCGCGCCGAGCGCCCGAATGCGAAGTTCGCGGGCTTCACCGACGTCACGGAGCTGGCCGAGGCCATCGCCGGCGTCTGGGACAAGCCCGCCCCCGAAGTGAACGGAAAGCGCCTGTGGCTGACCCCGCAAACGTGAGGACCGACGCGCGACGTCACCACGACCCGCAGGTACGCGGCTTCGCCAGTGACAACTACGCCGGCGCGCACCCGGAAGTCCTCGCGGCCCTCGCCCTCGCCAACGGCGGCCACCAGGTCGCCTACGGCGAGGACGACTACACCGGCCACCTCCAGCGCGTGATGCACAGCCACTTCGGCGCCACCGCCGAGGCCTTCCCGGTCTTCAACGGCACGGGCGCCAACGTGGTCGCCCTCCAGGCTCTCACCGACCGCTGGGGCGCCGTCATCTGCGCCGAGTCCGCGCACATCAACGTGGACGAGGGCGGCGCGCCCGAGCGGATGGGCGGG
Organism: Streptomyces sp. NPDC026589; assembly: GCF_040638385.1. NCBI lineage: Bacteria > Bacillati > Actinomycetota > Actinomycetes > Kitasatosporales > Streptomycetaceae > Streptomyces > Streptomyces sp. NPDC026589. The sequence continues at coordinate 141,304 of NZ_JBEZYG010000019.1, read as the reverse complement.
TTGAAGCTCCTCGGCGTGCCCACACCGGACGGCAAGCTCACCCCGGATCTCATCGACCGGCAGGCGTACGGCTGGGACGACGAGCACCGGGCCATGCCGCAGGTCGTCTCGATCACCCAGAACACCGAACTGGGCACCGTCTACACCCCGGACGAGATCCGTGCCATCTGTGACCACGCCCACGAGCGTGGCATGAAGGTGCACCTCGACGGGGCCCGGATAGCCAACGCCGCCGCCTCGCTGGACGTGCCGATGCGGACGTTCACCAACACGGTCGGCGTCGATGTGCTGTCCTTCGGCGGCACGAAGAACGGCGCGCTCTTCGGTGAGGCCGTCGTCGTGCTGAACCCGGACGCGGTCCGGGCGATGAAGCACCTGCGCAAGCTCTCCATGCAGCTCGCCTCCAAGATGCGCTTCGTCTCCGTCCAGCTGGAGGCGCTGCTCGCCAGGGACCTGTGGCTGCGCAACGCCCGGCACGCCAACGCCATGGCCCAGCGGCTCGCCGAGGGCGTCCGGGCGATCGACGGGGTTCGGATCCTCTACCCGGTCCAGGCCAACGCCGTGTTCGCACGGCTGCCGCACGCGGTCAGCGAGCGGCTCCAGAAGCGCTTCCGCTTCTACTTCTGGGACGAGGCGGCCGGGGACGTCCGCTGGATGTGCGCGTTCGACACCGGCGAGGACGACGTCGACGCCTTCGTCCAGGCGCTCAAGGAAGAGATGGCGCGCTAGCGTGCCCCTGCATGAATATGCGGCCGACCGGAAATTGATGGACTTCCGGTCGGCCGCTTCGTACTCTCTCCGCTCATGGAGCTGACACAGCAGTCCCCGGACGCTGACGCGTATCTGGCCGCCGGCGAGGTCATCGACCACGACCATCCTCGGGTCCGCGATGCGGTGACGCGCCTCGCGCTCGACGCCGACACCGCATACACATACGCCCGGGCCGCTTTCGAGTTCGTCCGCGACACCATTCCGCACTCCGCCGACTCGGGGGACCCGCGCGTCACGTGGCGCGCCTCCGACGTGCTCGCCGCCCGTACCGGCATCTGCTACGCCAAGTCGATCGCGCTCACGGCGCTGCTGCGGGCCGGCGGCATTCCGGCCGGCCTCTGCTATCAGCGCCTGGTCGGCGAGGATGGTGCGACGCCGGTGCTTCACGGCCTGGTCGCGTTGCGGCTCCCCGGGGCCGTGGAGTGGGCGCGGGTGGACCCGCGGGGCAACAAGCCGGGCGTCGACGCACAGTTCTCGCTGGAGGAGGAGCGGCTGGCCTGGGAGACACGTGAAGAGTGCAACGAATTCGACTATCCAGTAGTCTATGTTGCACCACCCGAGGTGATCCTCCATGCGTTGAAGAGCGCCCGGGACCGCTCGGAGCTGTTGCGGAACCTCCCCACGGCCCTCTGAACGCGGTCCCGCACCCGAGCCACCGAACCGAGTAAGGCAGCAAGCAGACGATGACCCTCACGCTCACCGTGTCCGACGAGGTGCGCGCCGTCGCACCGGGCTTCACCCACCTCGCCGTCGAGGCGCACGGCCTGGTCAACGGCCCCAGTGACGCCCGTAGCGCCGCCCTGCTGGACGACGGCGCCCGCAGGCTCGCCGAGCGCCTGGAGGGCCGCGCCCCGCACGAGGACCCGCGCATCGCCGCCTGGCGCGAGGTCTACTCGGCGTTCGGGGCCAAGCCCTCCCGCACCCGCAACTCGGCCGAGGCGCTTGCCCGGCGCGCCCTCGCCGACGGCGGCCTGCCCCGCATCAACCGGCTGGTCGACGCCTACAACGCGATCAGCGTCGCCCACCTCGTCCCGGTCGGCGGTGAGGACACCGACCACATCAAGGGCGGGATGCGGCTGATCCGCGCGACGGGCGACGAGCCCTTCCTCACCGTCGCCGGCGGCGAGGAGACGGTGGAACACCCCGAGCCCGGCGAAGTCGTCTGGTGCGACGACGAGGGCGTCACCTGCCGCCGCTGGAACTGGCGTCAGGGCGTGCGCACCCGGCTCACCGAGGAGTCGGTCAACGCCGTCTTCCTGCTGGAGGGCCTCGCGCCCATGGCGAACGGCGCACTCGACGCCGCGGGCGCCGAACTCGCCGCGACCCTGGAGCGGCTGAGCCCCGGGGCGCGGATCACCGTCCACGGGCCGCGGTGAGGTGACCACGCCGCGGTTGTCGTGGGGGTGGCTGTCAGCCGAGCTCGCGCACCTCGGCGGGCGTCGGGGCCGTACCGCCGAGATGGGCCGGCACCCACCAGGTGTCGCTCGCGTCCTTCGGGCGCACCGGGTAGGCCCGCTGCGCCGCCTCCAGCAACTCCTGAACCCGCTCCCGCAGCCGCCGGGTGATGGCGCCGGCGTACTGGTCGGAGGGTGCCTCCATGGGCTCGCCGACGCGGATGGTGATCGGGATGTGGCTGCGCTGGAAATTGCGCGGGCGCCCCTTCGTCCAGATCCGCTGCGTGCCCCAGAGCGCCATCGGGATCAGCGGGACCCCGGCCTCCTGGGCGAGGCGCGCGGCGCCCGACTTGAAGCTCTTCAGGGTGAAGGACTGCGAGATGGTGGCCTCGGGGAACACTCCGATGATCTCACCGGAACGCAGCGACCGTAGCGCGTGGGCGTACGCGTCCTCGCCCTGGTTGCGGTCGACCGGGATGTGCTTCATTCCCCGCATCAGCGGACCGGAGATCTTGTGCCGGAAGACCGATTCCTTCGCCATGAACCGCACCAGCCGCTTCTGCGGCAGGGCCCCCAGCCCGGTGAAGATGAAGTCGAGATAACTGATGTGGTTGCTGACCAGCACCGCGCCACCGGTCTTCGGGATGTGCTCCGAACCCTGAGTGTCGATCTTCAGGTCGAGCGCCTTGAACAGGGTGCGAGCGGCGCCGATGACCGGTCGATAGACGAGTTCTGCCATCTGGATGAAGACCCTTCTTCAGCGCCTGGGGAGGGTTCTCCCGGCGGAAGTTACGCAGCCGTAGGTTTTCGGCATTGTGGCGATGGTGCCCCATGCGCGAGTCCCTGGCCAGTCCCGACGGACGCGGGGCGCGAGATTCTCGTCACGTGCGCGTACCCCCGGAGCTGCGGGGAATGCATGGGCGGTGGCCGGTGCTGACCTCTTACGAAGAGCTCTGATCAGGAGGCACCAGGTGGATCGCCGGACCCACGGACAGCGACTCGACGCATCCCAACTCGGTGCGGAACTCGGGGAACGCGCGACGCTCGTCCAGTTCTCCAGCGCCTTCTGCCAGCCCTGCCGGGCGACCCGCCGCACCCTCGGCGAGGTGGCGGGGATGATCGACGGGGTCGCCCATATCGAGGTCGACGCCGAGACCCATCTCGCGCTGGTGCGGCAGCTGGACATCACGAAGACGCCGACCGTCCTCGTGCTCGACGCCGAGGGCCAGGTGGTCCGCCGGGCATCCGGCCAGCCCCGCATCGTCGATGTCGTCGCGGCGCTGGGGCACGCCATATGACGGACCGTGACGCATCTCCCACATTCCGGAACGCCCTTGACTGCGCCCGCTTCGCATCGTCAGTCTGACGTTATGCCGCCAGAACTCCTTCTTTACGGCCGGGTCCATGTGGACCTCGCACGCCATGCGAGTGCGCGTTGTCCGGGTGTCTGAGCTCCCACGGACCCGTACGCCACTTTCGCAGAAGGACATGTCCATGACGGCAACGCCCGATCTCGCCCCTGCCCCGACGGCCGCCACCCCCGAACTCTTCCGCTCGGTCTTCCGCCGCCACGCCGCGGGTGTGGCCGTGATCACCGCCGCGGGGGAGCGCCCGGTCGGTTTCACCGCCACCTCGCTGACCTCCGTCGCCGCCGAACCCCCGCTGATCTCCTTCGGGATCGGTACGTCCTCCTCCAGCTGGCCGGTGCTGTCCGAAGCCACTCATGTCGGCGTGCACATACTCGGCGAGGACCAGCGGGAACTGGCCACGACGTTCGCCCGCAGCGGAGCCGACCGCTTTGGCCCGTCGACCGAGTGGAGCAGTGGTCCCGAAGGCGTTCCGCTGCTCGCCGGCGTGTCCGCCTGGCTCGTCTGCCGCGTCGTGACCCGTGTCCCGGCCGGGGACCACCGCATCGTCATCGCCGAGGCGGTGGCGGGCGCACCCTCCGGAGCCGGTCGCCCGCTCGTCTACCACCAGGGACGGTTCACGGCTCTGCGAGACTGAGGGCGCGCACGCACAGGTCCGCCGCGTTGGCAAGGTCACAGTGCGCGGCGCTTGCCCAAGGGCAAGAGACTGGGTGTACTGGCGAGTAATATCGGGCCCGGAGCCGCGGTCGTCCTGACCGGATCCGGCCCGATGAGGCGCCTATGCTGCGTGCGACAAGGCAGCCCGGAAATGACGATGCAGTAGGAGAGCCGGCGTGAGCTTGAGGATCGTTGTCTGTGTGAAGTACGTGCCCGACGCGACCGGTGACCGGCGTTTCGCCGATGACCTGACGCTGGATCGTGAGGATGTCGACGGTCTGTTGTCGGAGCTGGACGAGTACGCGGTCGAGCAGGCGTTGCAGATCGCTGACGGGGCGGACGATGCGGAGATCACCGTGGTGACGGTGGGTCCGGAGGATGCCAAGGACGCGTTGCGCAAGGCGTTGTCGATGGGTGCGGACAAGGCGGTTCACGTCGAGGACGACGATCTGCACGGCAGTGATGTGATGGGGACGTCGCTGGTGCTGGCGAAGGCTGTGGAGAAGGCCGGGTATGACCTGGTGGTCTGTGGGATGGCTTCGACGGACGGTGTGATGGGCGTGCTGCCGGCGCTCCTCGCGGAGCGGTTGGGTGTGCCGCAGGTGACGCTGCTGTCGGAGGTCGCGGTGGCAAACGGTGTGGTGACGGGCCGGCGTGACGGTGACAGTGCTTCGGAGCAGTTGGAGGCGTCGCTTCCGGCGGTGGTGTCGGTGACCGACCAGTCGGGTGAGGCCCGTTACCCCTCCTTCAAGGGGATCATGGCGGCGAAGAAGAAGCCGGTGGAGTCCTGGGATCTGGATGATCTGGGGCTGGACGCGGACGAGGTCGGTCTGGCGGGTGCGTGGACGGCGGTCGATTCGGCGACCGAGCGTCCGGCGCGGACGGCGGGCACGATCGTGAAGGACGAGGGTGAGGGCGGCAGGCAGCTCGCCGAGTTCCTCGTGGGCCAGAAGTTCATCTAGCCCTTCCCCCCTTCCTCCTTTCTCTCCCCTTCTCTTTCTGGAGTGCGTTGTCATGGCTGAAGTTCTTGTTCTGGTCGATCATGTGGACGGTGCGGTGCGTAAGCCGACGCTGGAGCTGCTGACGCTGGCGCGTCGGATCGGTGACCCGGTCGCGGTGGCGCTGGGTGCGGGTGCCGAGGCGACCGCCGCGGTGCTGGGTGAGCACGGTGCGGTGAAGGTCCTGACCTCGGACGCCCCGGAGTTCGCCGACTACCTGGTGGTGCCGAAGGTGGATGCGCTGCGGGCGGCGTTCGACGCGGTGTCGCCGGTGGCGGTGCTGGTGGTGTCGTCCGCCGAGGGCAAGGAGATCGCCGCCCGCCTCGCCCTGCGGATCGGCTCCGGCATCATCACCGACGCCACCGATCTGGAGGCCGGTGACCAGGGCCCGGTCGCGACGCAGGCCGCGTTCGCCGCCTCGTACACCACCAAGTCCCGGGTCTCCAGGGGTGTTCCGGTCATCACGGTCAAGCCGAACTCCGCCCCCGTCGAGCCGGCCGCTGCCGCCGGCACGGTCGAGGCCCTGCCGGTGTCGTTCGGTGAGGCGGCGACGGGTACGAAGGTGACGTCGCGGACGCCGCGTGAGTCGACGGGCCGCCCGGAGCTCACCGAGGCGGCGATCGTGGTCTCCGGTGGCCGTGGGGTCAACGGCGCGGAGAACTTCTCGCTGATCGAGGCGCTGGCCGACAGTCTGGGTGCGGCGGTGGGTGCGTCGCGTGCGGCGGTCGACGCGGGCTGGTATCCGCACACCTCCCAGGTCGGGCAGACGGGCAAGTCGGTCTCGCCGCAGCTGTACATCGCTTCGGGTATCTCCGGGGCGATCCAGCACCGGGCGGGGATGCAGACCTCGAAGACGATCGTCGCGGTCAACAAGGACGCCGAGGCCCCGATCTTCGAGCTCGTCGACTACGGCGTCGTCGGCGACCTCTTCACGGTCGTGCCCCAGCTCACCGAAGAGATCAACACCCGCAAGGGCTGACCCCCCTGGCCGGAACACCCCGCCCCGGGCCGCACGGTGAACCCCACCGCGCGGCCCGCGGCCGTTCCGGGCGACCATTGACGCAGGTCGAGCGGCCTTATAACTTCACTATACGGATTGTTGATTCCGGGAAGCGGAAACAGCGAGAGTGTGGAGGGTACGGTCATGGGTCAGCAGGAGAAGGTGGCAACGAGCCTCGCCGGTGCGGTCAGCGAGGAGATCAGCGCCTCCCTCACGGCGGTCGACGCGGAACTCGCCCGCCGTTACCCGGGTGATCCCGGCACCCGCCAGCCCGTGCACACCGTCTACGTACCGGGTGACGTCTTCGAGCCCGGCACCCTGCGCTCCTGGGGCGACCAGGCGCTGGCCGCCCTCGACGAACACGCCCCCGACGCCGCTTCGTTCGCCGCCGTCCTCGGCATCCCTGAGGAGCTGGCGGGCCCGGTCCACGACCGCGTACGCGCCAAGCTGGAGCGCGAGCCCGTCGAGGATCTGCGCATCGACTTCGAGGACGGCTACGGCCCCCGCCCGGACGCCGAGGAGGACGAGGCCGCCGCCCGCGCCGCCCGGCTGGTCTCGGAGGCGTACGCGAACGGCACGGCGGCCCCCTACATGGGCATCCGGATGAAGTGCATGGAGGCCGGCGTCCGCGACCGGGGCATCCGCACCACGGACGTCTTCCTCAGCGGTCTGATGGCGGCCGGCGGCCTGCCCGAAGGGCTCGTGCTGACCCTCCCGAAGGTTACCTACCCCGAGCAGGTCACCGCCTTCGTCCAGCTCCTGGAGGCCTTCGAGAAGGCGCACGGCCTCGACGCCGGACGCATCGGCTTCGAGATCCAGATCGAGACGAGCCAGTCGATCCTCGCCGCCGACGGGACCGCCGCGGTGGCCCGCATGATCGACGCCGCGCGGGGCCGGGCGACCGGACTGCACTACGGCACCTTCGACTACAGCGCCTGTGTCGGGGTCAGCGCCGCCTACCAGGCCAGCGACCACCCGGCGGCCGACCACGCCAAGGCCGTCATGCAGGTCGCCGCCGCGGGCACCGGCGTACGCGTCTCCGACGGCTCGACCAACGTCCTGCCCGTCGGCCCGGCCGACCGGGTCCACGAGGCCTGGCGGCTCCACTACGGCCTCACCCGCCGCGCTCTCGCCCGTGCGTACTACCAGGGCTGGGACATGCACCCCGGCCACCTGCCGACGCGCTACGCGGCCGTCTACGCCTTCTACCGGGAGGGCCTGGAGCCGGCCGCCGCCCGGCTCGCCGCCTATGTGGCCAAGGCCGGCGGCGACGTCATGGACGAGCCCGCCACCGCCAAGGCCCTCGGCGGCTACCTGCTGCGCGGCATCGACTGCGGCGCGCTCGACACCGCAGAGGTGGCCCGGCTGACCGGCCTGACCCGCGCGGACCTGGAGGCCTTCGCCTCGCCGCGCCGGGGCGACCTGACGGTCACGGCTCCGTAAGGGGCGTCAGAGGGATCCCGCCCCGGCGGGACGGGATCCCTCCCGCCGGGGCGCTCCGGTGTGCCCGGTCGCCGTGAACGAGCCTCCGGGACGTGTCCTGGGTCCTGTCGTCAAACTGCCGTCGTCGCCCGCAGGGCAGACGGGAGTTTGACGACAGGACCCAGGGGGAGGCCGGGGCCCGCCGGTCCTCAGACGTCCCGGCGTGCGGCCGCCCCGCCGCGGGCGCGGTAGGCGCGCATCTTGTGCCATGCGCCGCACACGTCCATGTCGCACCGGAGACCGTTCGACGACGGGGCGCGGGCCCTACGGTGCAGGAGGACGCTTCCGCGCAGCTGCCGGCCCTGCTGACCAGGGAATTCCGGCGGGCCGGTGCCGGGGGCCGGCCACGCCCCGACGGGCGCCGTCCCGGCGTGCGGTCCTCACACCGTCGTGACGCGGTCCGGCGTCCGACGGGCCTCAGGCGGGGGGCAGTTCGCCCGAGCCGCGAGGGATCAGCGTCGTCGGCAGTTCCACTCGTGCCGTGGCGTGGTCCGCCCCGTCGAGGCGGCGGAAGAGGTGCTCGGCGGCGGTCCTGCCGACCGCCGCGGCGTCCTGCGAGATCACGGTGATGCCGAGCAGGTCGGCCAGCTCGATGTCATCGAACCCCACGAGCGCCACCGGCCGCTCCCGCTCCGCGATCACCCGGACCGCCGTCACCGTCACCCGGTTGTTGCCCGCGAACAGCGCGGTGACCGGCTCGGGGCCGGAGAGCATCTCCTCGGCGGCGGCCCGCACGCGCTCCGGCTCGGTGGACCCGAGGGAGACCCAGCCGTCCTCGACGGTGATGCCGGCGTCCCGCATGGCGACGTGATAGCCGCGCAGTCGCTCGGTGGCCGTGTGGATCCGCGGCTGGTCGCCGATGAACCCGATCCTGCGGTGGCCGTGCGCGATGAGGTGGGCCACGCCCTCCCTGGCCCCGCCGAAGCTGTCGGAGAGCACCATGTCGACGTCCACGTGGCCCGCCGGGCGGTCCACGAAGACCGTGGCGATGCCCGCCTTGATCTCCGGCTCCAGATAACGGTGGTCGTCGCCTGCCGGGATCACGATCAGACCGTCCACGCGGCGGGCGCACAGCGCCAGCACCAACTCCTGCTCCCGCTCCGGGTCCTCGGCGCTGGAACCGTTGATCAGCAGCGCGCCGTGTGCGCGGGCGACCTCCTCCACCGCGCGGCTCAGCGGACCGTAGAACGGGTCCGCCAGATCCTCCAGGACCAGTCCGATGGATGCCGTACGGCCCTTGCGCAGCACACGGGCGCTGTCGTTGCGGCGGAAGCCGAGCGCGTCGATCGCCTCCTGCACGCGGCGCTCGGTGTCCGGTGTGACGCCGGGCTCGCTGTTCACCACCCGGGAGACCGTCTTCAGGCCGACTCCGGCGCGGGCCGCCACGTCCTTCATGGTCGGCCGGTTGCCGTAGCGGGTCTCGGAATGACGGGCGGTCCGGTCCACTTGCGCTGTCCTGTCGTCGGATTACGGGCGGGGCTGCGGTGCTCCGGCCGGCGCCGAGCGGGGCCGGTTGCGGCGCCGCGGGGGGTGATCGGAGGCTGTGGCGTCGAGCATAGGCCCTGGACAACGTTGTCAACAGAATGGAGACTGTGCAGACTGTGGACGGAACCCGCAGGTCCCGCCCCTTCACCGATCCGGAGAGCCCACATCGATGCATACCGACCTCGTCGCCGCGCTCGACATCGGCGGCACCAAGATCGCCGGCGCGCTGGTGGACGGTGACGGATCCCTCCTCGTACGGGCGCAGCGGCCGACGCCCGCCCGGGAGGGCGCCGAGGTGGTCATGGGCGCCGTGGACCAGGTGCTGGGCGAGCTGATGGCCTCGCCGCTGTGGGGTCGCGCCGGCTCCGTCGGCATCGGCAGCGCCGGTCCTGTGGATGCCGCCGCCGGCACGGTCAGCCCGGTCAACGTCCCCGGCTGGCGGGACTTCCCGCTGGTGGAGCGCGTGCACAAGACGGCGGGCGGACTGTCGGTCGCCCTGGTCGGCGACGGGGTCGCGATGACGGCCGCCGAACACTGGCTCGGCGCGGCCCGGGGCTACGACAACGCGCTGTGCCTCGTCGTGTCGACGGGCGTCGGCGGCGGCCTCGTCCTCGGCGGCACCCCGCGGCCCGGCCCCTCGGGCAACGCCGGGCACATCGGGCACATCAGCGTCGACCTGGACGGAGACCCGTGCCCCTGCGGTGCGCGCGGCTGCGTCGAGGGCATCGCCAGCGGCCCCAACATCGCCCGCCGCGCGCTGGAGAACGGCTGGCGGCCCGGCCTCGACGGCGACGCGACAGCCGCCGCGGTGGCCGTCTCCGCCCGCGCCGGAGACCCGGTCGCCATCGCCTCCTACGAGCGTGCCGCCCAGGCGCTGGCGGCCGGCATCGCCGCCACCGCCACCCTGGCGGACCTCGACATCGCGGTGGTCGGCGGGGGAGTGGCCGGGGCCGGCGACGTGCTCTTCGTGCCGCTGCGCCGCAGCCTGCGCGACTACGCCACGCTCTCCTACCTCCGGCGGTTGACCGTGGCGCCCGCCGTGATGGGCACCGACGCGGGTCTGGTCGGGGCCGCGGCGGCGGCCATCGCGCTTCGCTAGGTCCTGTCGTCGAACTGCCGCTGTCGCCCGGAGGGCGGGCCTAGCGGGCACCGGCAACAGCTTCCAGGGGGCGCCCGGTTCGTCAGGCCGGGCGCCCCCTGGGTCACATTCCGGGCGCCCTGCCCGGCCCCCGATCGCTCCGGACGACCGCATCCGGTCAACGCCGTCGCCGCCGCGGGGTTTCCGCGGCAGGGTGTTGCGGGCAAGCCACAGGGGGCTACGGAAGAGGGGGAACCGTGATCGTCTGGATCAACGGTGCGTTCAGTGCGGGCAAGACCAGTGCCGCGGGCGAACTGATCGATCTGATCCCGAACAGCACGCTGTACGACCCGGAGGTCACCGGCGCGGGGCTGCGCGGCCTGCTGCCGCAGAAGAGGCTCGCCGAGGTCGACGACTTCCAGGACCTGCCGATCTGGCGGCGGCTCGTGGTGGACACGGCGGCGGCGCTGCTCGCCGAGGTGCCCGGGGTGCTGGTGGTGCCGATGACCCTGCTGCGGCAGGAGTACCGCGATGAGATCTTCGGAGGGCTCGCCTCCCGGCGCATTCCCGTGCGGCATGTGGCGCTCTCACCTGAGGAAACGATCCTGCGTAGCCGGATCGCGGGCCGCGAGGAGTTTCCCGGCGACGAGGAGCAGAGCGAGCGCGTGCGCCGGTGGTCGTACGAGCACATCGGCCCGTACCGCGACGCCCTCGACTGGATCACCGAGGACGCGCATGTGGTCGACAACAGCGCCCTCACGCCCCGTGAGACCGCCGAGCGGATCGCGGACGCCGTGCGCACGGGGAACGCCGCGCCGTGCCCGATCGTCCAGAGCCCGGAGCCGACCGCCGAGACGGTGGCCGCCGGGGTGCTGCTCTTCGACGAGCAGGACCGGGTGCTGCTCGTCGACCCGACGTACAAACCGGGGTGGGAGTTCCCCGGCGGGGTGGTGGAGGCGGGCGAGGCTCCCGCGCAGGCCGGGATACGTGAGGTCGCCGAGGAGATAGGCCTCCGCCTCGACCGGGTTCCCACCCTGCTGCTCGTCGACTGGGAGTCGCCCCGCCCGCCCGGCTACGGCGGGCTGCGCTTCCTCTTCGACGGCGGCCTGTTGCGCTCCGAGGACGCCGGCCGGCTGCTGCTGCCCGGCTCCGAGCTGCGCGGCTGGCGCTTCGTCACCGAGGAGGAGGCCGCGGGGATGCTGCCGCCCACCCGGTACGAGCGGCTGCGCTGGGCCCTGCGGGCGCGCGAGCGGTCGACCGTGCTGAACCTGGAGGCGGGGGTGCCGGTGGGCTGAGCGGTGCCCGTTGGCCGCTCACGCGCCGTTCGCCGCCGCGTCCATCGCCGCGGCCGCGTTCTCGGTGAGCGGGTCGCCGTGGCCGAAGCAGACGGTACGGGGCGCGAGCGCGGCCAGTCGCCGGAACGTGGCGGCCGCCCCGGCCCGGTCCACGTTGAACACGCCGAGCATCACCCGCCGCTCCACGGAGGCGACGGTGTCCCCGGTGAACAGCACACCGTGGCGCGGCAGATGGAGTGCGATGGAGCCCGCCGTGTGACCGGGGGCGTGCACCACCCGTGCCCCGTCCCCGAACGGCAACACCTCGCCGCCGGCCACCTCGCGGTCGACCCGGGTGGGCGGGGCCTCGGGGACCGTCAGCCCGTGCGCCCACAGCGGCAGTTCCCAGTCCAGCAGGTCCGGCTCCGGTACGGGGCGTTCGCCCCGTACCACCGGGGCGTCCATTGCGTGGGCGATGATCTCGGCGCCGTGCCGGTCCGCCAGCTCCCGCGCGGCCCCGTAGTGGTCGCGGTGGCCATGGGTGATGACGATGCGCCGGATCCCGGCCGGGTCGAGGCCGAGCGTGCAGGTCGCGTCCTCGATCGCGGCGGCCGACTCGACGTCACCCGCGTCGATCAGGGTCAGCTCCGTCCCGTCGTGCCAGAGATAGGCCTGACCGATCCGGAAGCGGAACATGTGCAACTGGGGGAGTACCTCGACGAGATCCATGCGGCGAACGTAAGCGGCGACGGATGTCCGCCGCACGGATCTACGCTTCGGGCGACTTCGCCGAGGGCGTAGCGGGGCCCCGGGCCGCCCCGGGGGGCGGCCTCAGGAGGTCAGACTTTCTTCGACGCCGCGTAGTTCCGCAGGAACAGCGCCTCGGCGACCGACATCCGCTCCAGCTCCTCGGGCGACACGCTCTCGTTCACCGCGTGGATCTGCGCCTCGGGCTCGCTCAGCCCGATCAGCAGGATCTCCGCCTCCGGGTAGAGGCCCGCCAGAGTGTTGCACAGCGGGATGGAGCCGCCCATCCCGGAGGACTGCATCTCCTGGCCCGGGTACGCGTCCCGCATCGCGTCCGCCATCGCCGTGTACGCCGGGCTGGTCAGGTCCGCGCGGAACGGCTGGCCCTGACCCACCTGTTCCACCCGCACCCGCGCGCCCCAGGGGGCGCGGGACTCCAGGTGGGCGGTGAGCAGCTTCGTCGCCTCGGCGGCGTCCTGGCCCGGCGGCACCCGCAGACTGATCTGCGCCCGCGCGCTCGCCTGCACGGACGGCGTCGCGCCGACGACCGGCGGGCAGTCCATGCCGATGACGGTGACGGCGGGGCGGGCCCAGATCCGGTCCGCGACCGTGCCCGTGCCGATCAGCTCCACCCCGTCCAGCACCTTGGCGTCCTGCCGGAACTCCGCCTCCGGGTACTGGAGCCCGTCCCAGTCGGCGTCGCCGGTCAGGCCGTCGACCGTGGTCGTCCCGTCCTCGGCGCGCAGCGAGGCCAGCAGTTGGATCATCGCGGCCAGCGCGTCCGGGGCCGCGCCGCCGAACTGCCCCGAGTGCAGGTTCCCCTCAAGGGTGTCCAACCGCACCCGCAGCATCGTCATCCCGCGCAGCGTCGCGGTGACCGTCGGCAGCCCGACCCGGAAGTTTCCGGTGTCGCCGATGACGATCGTGTCGGCCGCCAGCAGCTCCGGGTGCGCTTCCGCGTACCGCTCCAGACCGCCGGTGCCCTGCTCCTCGGATCCCTCGGCGATCACCTTCACCGAGACCGGGACGCCGCCGTCCGCCTTGAGAGCGCGCAACGCGAGCAGGTGCATGATGAACCCGCCCTTGCAGTCGGCCGCGCCCCGGCCGAACCAGCGGCCGTCGCGCTCGGTCAGTTCGAACGGCGGGGAGACCCACGCCGACTCGTCCAGCGGCGGCTGCACGTCGTAGTGCGCGTAGAGCAGCACGGTCGGCGCGCCGGCCGGACCGGGCAGGAACCCGTAGACGGACTGCGTCCCGTCGGGGGTGTCCAACAGGGCGACGTCCGTGAACTCCTCGGCGCGCAGCGCGTCGGCGACCCAGTTCGCCGCGCCCTCGCACTCGCTCCTCGGGAACACCGCCGGGTCCGCCACCGACTGGAACGCCACCAGCTCGGCCAGCTCCTCCCGGGCGCGGGGCATCAGCGAGGCGACGGTCTCGGGAATCGGACGGGCGGTCATGGGCACGCTCCTCGTGGGTGCGACGTTATGGGTAGGGCGCGGTGTGTACGCGACCGTGTGCGACGCCGTCGGTGAGGCGACGCATGTACGACGAAATCATGGCCGATCCTCCCACAGGAGGGCTGGGCCGGAACGCGCCGTAGGATGCCGTGAGCAGCTTGGGGCCACTGGTCGGATCAGGAGCAGAAGCACATCGTGAGCAGCGAGAACGCAGACGCCGGACGTGAGCCGGAAGAGTCGTCCGTGTGGGATGTCGTCGTGGTCGGCGCCGGACCGGCCGGCGCATCGGCGGCGTACGCGGCAGCCGTGGCGGGCCGGAGAGTCCTGCTGCTGGAGAAGGCGGAACTGCCGCGCTACAAGACCTGCGGCGGGGGAATCATCGGGTTCTCGCGGGACTCCCTGCCGCCGGGGTTCGAACTGCCCCTGAAGGACCGCATCCACGCGGTCACCTTCTCGCTCAACGGCAAACTGACGCGCACCCGCCGCTCCCGGCGCATGCTCTTCGGGCTCATCAACCGCTCGGAGTTCGACGCCGGTCTGGTCGAGGAGGCGCAGAAGGCCGGGGCCGAACTGCGCACCGGGGCATCGGTGGTGCGGGTCGAGCAGCATGGTCCGGCCGTGCCCGACCGGCGGACGGTCGCCGTGGTGCTGGCCGGTGGCGAGACGGTGCTCGCGCGGGCGGTCGTCGGCGCCGACGGCAGCGCGGGCCGGATAGGAGCCCATGTCGGGGTGAAGCTCGACCAGGTCGACCTCGGCCTGGAGGCGGAGATCCCGGTCCCGGCAACCGTCGCGGAGGACTGGGCGGGCCGGGTGCTCATCGACTGGGGCCCGATGCCCGGCAGTTACGGCTGGGTGTTCCCCAAGGGGGACACGCTCACCGTGGGCGTCATCTCGGCGCGCGGCGACGGCGCGGGCACCAAGCGGTATCTGGAGGACTTCATCGCCCGCCTCGGCCTCGCCGGGTTCGAGCCGGCCGTCTCCTCGGGCCATCTCACCCGCTGCCGCAGCGACGACTCGCCGCTCTCCCGTGGCCGGGTCGTGGTCTGCGGGGACGCGGCCGGACTGCTGGAGCCGTGGACCCGCGAGGGCATCTCCTTCGCGCTGCGCTCGGGCCGGCTCGCGGGGGAGTGGGCGGTCAGGATCGCCGAGTCGCACGACGCGGTGGACGCCCGCCGTCAGGCTCTCAACTACGCCTTCGCCATCAAGGCCGGTCTCGGCGTCGAGATGGGCGTCGGCCGTCGCATGCTCAAGCTGTTCGAGCGCCGCCCGGGGATGCTGCACGCGGTGCTGACCGGCTTCCGCCCGGCGTGGAAGGCGTTCGCCGGGATCACCCGGGGGACGACGTCGCTGGCCGAGCTGGTCCGTACGCACCCGCTGGCGCAGCGGGCACTGTCCGCGATGGACCGCTGAGGTCCCACCGCGCTTCTCGGGGTGCCGCTCCGCCCGGCCGGGGCGGCGGCGCCCCGACGTCGTACGGGGCGGGTCAGCTCTCGACAGTGATGCGGAAGACCGGGTGGTCCGGACAGGCCGCCAGTAGCTCGGCGTCGGTGGACTTCGCCGTGATCCCCTGGAAGTACTGGTTGACCTCCCACCCCCACCGCTCCAGATAGGCCCGGATGATCCGGGCCTTCTGCGCGTCGTCGGCGATCTCCACGGCGGTGAAGCTGCTCACCTTGCGTCCCAGCCGCAGCTCTCCGCCGCCCGCGACGCGCATGTTGCGCACCCACTGCGAGTGGCCCCGGGCCGAGACGACGTACCGCTCGCCCTCGAAGGCGTGGGCATTGACCGGGATGCGCTGAAGCTGCCCGCTCTTTCGCCCGCGCACCGACAGCTCGGCGGAGCCCATCAGGCTGATGCCGTGCCGGGCCAGCCATCCGACGATCTTGTTGAGGCGGGCGGCGGAGGCGCTCGCCCGGAGGTAGTAGGGCTGCTGCGACATGGGTGACTCCCGCGACGTGTGGGAGAGCGGTGCTCTCGCTTGAGATCAGTGTGCACGGGGCGAGACTCCAAAGCAAGAGCACCGCTCTCGTTATTGGTCGGTGCTCCCTGCGCGTGGCAGACTGATCGCATGAGCACCATCCGAGGGGCCAGGGAACGCGCCCGCATCGAAGTGACCGCGGCCATCAAGGACGAGGCCAGGAAGCAGCTCGCGGAGGAGGGCGCGGCGAAGCTCTCGCTGCGGGCCGTGGCCCGCGAGCTGGGCATGGTCTCCTCCGCGCTCTACCGCTACTTCCCCAGCCGTGACGACCTGCTCACCGCGCTGATCGTCGACGCGTTCGACGCCATCGGCGCGGTGGCGGAACGGGCGGCGGGGGAGCGGGCGGGGGCGCTCCCGCCCGCCGAACGCTGGATCGCGGTGGCCTGTGCCGTACGGGCGTGGGGGCTCGCCCACCCGCATGAGTACGCCCTGATCTACGGTTCGCCCGTACCCGGCTACATCGCACCGATGGACACGGTGGGGCCCGCGTCCCGCGTGGGCCTGGTCTTCATCGACATCGTCCGTGCCGCGTTCCGGGCCGAGGACCTCGCCGTGCCCGCCCTCGCCCCGGGCTTGCGTTCCGACGCGGAGCGGATGGCCGCCGAGTTCGCCCCGGACGTTCCACCGGCCGCCGTGGCGGCCCTGGTCGCCGCCTGGGCCCAGCTGTTCGGCCTGATCTCCTTCGAGCTGTTCGGCCAGTTCAACCGGGTCGTCGAGGCGCGCGAGCCGCTGTTCCGGCAGGCCGCGGGCGACCTGGCCCGCTCGGTCGGCCTGTCCGGCGTCCGTACGACCTGACGGCGGAGCACCGCTTTCCTGGTGGCGTACTCCCCACGGAGTACGCGTGATCACCACGCACGGCGGACGCCTCCGCACCCGTCCGCCGTCTAGCGTGGCCGCCGTGGACGAACAGCAACCGCGGCTCCGGCACGGCGGTCATCCCTGCGGCTTCCCGGGCCCCCGGCCTCCCGGACAGCCACGCGGGCGAGGTGGCCCGCCGGCGTGGCTGTCCGGCGCGCGCTCTCAGACGGCCGCCGGGCTGTCCTGGGCGTCGACGGCCGCGCTGCTGTTGTTCGTCCTGGTCGGCACGGGCTTCGCCGAGCACGGACAGGACCGCCGGCCTCTGGACCCGGCCGCCCGGCTGCTGCTGTTCGTCGCGGTCGTCGTGCTGCTCTTCCGCCATCGCCGCCCCGTGGCCGCCGTGGCCACCACCTGCGCGGCGACCCTGGTCTATCTCGCGGCGGGCTATCCGTGCGGGCCGGTGTTCGTCGCCGTCGCCGTCGGCTGCTTCAGCGCGATCGTCGCCGGGCACCGGAAGGCGGCCTGGTGGTCGCTGGGCGGGCTGTGGGCCGGGCACGTCCTGGTCTCCCACTGGCTGTACCGGTGGCTGCCGCCCGGCGGCGACGGAGTCGCGCCCTGGACGCAGCAGGGCTTCATCACCGCGTGGGTCCTGGCCGTCGTGGCCGCCGCCGAACTGCTGCGGGTGCGCCGCGAGCAGTGGGCCGCCGCCCGTGCGGAGCGCGAGGCGGCGGAGCGGCGGCGGGCCGACGAGGAACGACTGCGTATGGCCCGCGAACTCCACGACGTGCTGGCCCACTCCATCTCCGTCATCAACGTGCAGGCCGGGGTCGGGCTCGCGCTGCTCGACTCCGACCCGGAACAGGCCCGGACCGCGCTCACCACGATCAAGGGGGCCAGCAAGGAGGCGCTCGACGAGGTACGCCGGGTGCTCGCCAACCTCCGGGCGCCCGGTGACGCCCCGACCTCCCCGGCCCCCGGCCTCGACCGGCTTCCCGAGCTCGTCGAACAGGCGGCGTCCGCCGGGCTCACCGTCACGGTGGAGAGCCAGGGCGGTCCGGCCGATGTCCCGCCCGGCGCCGGTCTCGCCGCCTTCCGCATCGTCCAGGAGGCCCTGACCAACGTCGTCCGTCACTCCGGCTCCTGTACCGCCCTGGTGCACATCGGCTACGGCTCCGGGCGCGTCCGGCTCCGCGTCGACGACGAGGGACCTCTCACCGGGAACGACGCGGGCGGCGGCGGCAACGGACTCGTCGGGATGCGGGAGCGTGCCGCCGCCCTCGGTGGCACGATCGAGGCGGGACCTCGCCCGGACGGCGGCTTCCGGGTCGTCGCGGAACTGCAACGGAGCCTCGGGCTTCCTGGTCAAGGACACCGAACCGGAGGAACTGCTGCGCGCGGTGCGGGCGGTGGTCGGCGGGGACGCGCTGCTCTCGCCGGGTGTGACGCGCCGGCTGATCGCGGAGTTCGCGGCCTGCTCCAAGGTGCCGACGGCCGCCGCCTCGCTCGCCCGGCTCATCGAGCGGGAGCGGGAGGTGATGGCGCTGGTCGGCATCGGCCCGTCGAACGAGGAGATCGCCCGCAGACTGGTCGTCAGCCCGCTCACCGCGAAGACCCACGTCAGCCGCACCGTGGTCAAGCTCGGAGCCCGCGACCGGGCCCAACTCGTCGTCCTCGCCTACGAATCCGGTCTGGTGCGCCTCGCCTGGCTCGGCTGACCCGAGGCGCACCCGGTCTCTCGGCCCGGCGGTGTTCCGGCGGCACTCATCAGGTGACCGCGGAATTGTCCGTCCAGATCCGGGCCACCGAGCGGTCGCCGCGCAGCGTGACGGCGGTGAGCGGCAGCCGGTTCCAGAGGGTGAGGTAGAGCCCCTCCGCCGTACCGCTCAGCTCGCAGTCGAAGCCGTCGCCCGGATCCGCCCCGGCCTCCGACCGCACGGCCCGGGGCGGATCCTGGGAGATCCGTACCGTCCAGGCCGCCTCCGTGTCCACGGCCCGCACCCGCAGCGTCCGGGGCTTCTTGGAACGCACCTTGCTCTTGGGCCCGGCGTGGAAGCCGGTGAGGAGCTCGTCGATGCCGTCGACCGCCCGGTCCGCGGACACCGGGGTCAGCGGACCGCCGAGCGCCGACTCGGCGTCCACGCGGTGCACGGTCGTCTCGTTGAGCTGGCGGCGGGACCAGAACGCCAGGGGCGAGGGGGCCGGCATGAAGGTCCAGCAGTCCAGGTCGGCGGGGGCTTCCTCCAGGGAGCTGACCAGATGGCGGTGCCCCTCGCGGAACCAGTCCAGGAGTTCGGCGCCGTCGAGGGCGGGTTCGCCGCCGTCCGGCCGGTAGGTGGTGTGGGCCTCGGTGATGAACGCCGCCGCCCAACGGTGCACCATGCCGGTGTGCCGCAGGAGATGACGTATCTGCCAGCCGGGACAGGTCGGGACCGATGCTCCCGATCCGGCCCGCTCGGCGGCGTCCGCGAGCAGCCGCCCTTCCTCGGACAACGACGCGATGTGCTCGGCGATCTGCATGGCGGCGATTGTGCCAGGCCTCCTGTTCGGCCCTCAGACGCCCTGCGGGTGCGCGGAACCGGCCGACCCGGCCCGGCGCACCAGGCGGACGAACCAGCCCAGGGCCAGCGACTGGACGAGGACCGAGACCACCAGGCCGAGCACCAGGAACCACGCGGGCCCGCCGGCCTCGGCGCCCGCCAGGGAGCCGCCGAGGAAGAACAGGAAGACGGTCGGGGCCGCGAGGAGGAACAGCCAGACGCCGGAGAGAGAGGCGTCCTCGTGGGCGACGAACAGGGTGTCCGCGGCGACGAACAGCGTCGCCGCGAGCACCAGCCCGAGGTAGATCAGGGAAGCGGGGTTGCGGAAGGTCAGCCGGACCAGGGTGTTCAGGTGCGGGTGGTCGGTCAGGCGCTTCATGGTGTGCTCCCCTGCTGCTCGCTCTGCCTCTTGCTCGGTCGAGGCTTCCATCGTGGGCCGGCGGAGCGGGTCCTGCCTGAGTACGGCTACTCAATCGACCATGTGTGCGGGTGATCAGGTGTGCGCGTCCGTCGTCGCGTTGCGCGCTCCGTAGCCCAGGGCGGCCGCCGCCGCGGCCAGCAGGGCGACCGTCGTCAGGGCCAGCGGCAGCGAGAACCAGTCGGCGAGGAAGCCGATCGCGGGCGGGCCGAGCAGCATCCCGCCGTAGCCGAGCGTCGACGCCGCGGCGACTCCGCCCGGTCCCGCGAGTTCGCCCGCACGCCCCACCGCGACGGGGAAGATGTTGGCGAGCCCGAGGCCGGTGACCGCGAACCCGGCCAGCGCCAGCCAGGTGGTCGGCGCCAGCGAGCCCAGCAGCATTCCGGCCGAGGCCGTCACGCCGCCGAGGACGAGGGTGCGGGTCTGCCCGAGCCGTTCCAGGAGCAGGGTCCCGGTCAGCCGGCCCGCCGTCATCGTCAGGGCGAACAGCGCGTAGCCGGCGGCGGCGAGCCCGGGGTGCGCGCCCAGGTCCTGTTCCAGGTGCAGCGCGCCCCAGTCGGCCAGCGCCCCTTCCCCGTACGCCGTGCACAGGGCGATCACGCCGAAGAGCGCGACGACGCGGCGGGCCCGGGGCGACAGCCGCTGCTTCGGCGCTTCCCGGCCGACGGGCTGAGGAGCGGCGGGGACCGGGCGGTGGCGCAGCAGGGCGGGCCCGGTGAACGCGGTGACGAGCAGGCCTGTCCCGGCCAGCAGGAAGAGGTGCGTGGACGCGGTCAGGCCCCCCGCGACCAGCCCGCCGAGCCCGGCGCCGACCATGCCGCCCAGGCTGAACGCCGCGTGGAAGCTCGGCATCACGGGCCGGCGCAGTTCGGCGACCAGGTCGACGGCGGCGCTGTTCATCGCCACGTTCATCCCGCCGTACGCCGCTCCGAACACCAGCAGCACGAGGCCGAGGGAGAGCGCCGAGTGGGTCTGGGCGGGCAGGGCGATGCTCAGGGGAAGCAGGACGCCGCAGACCACGGTGACGGCATGGCTGCCGTAACGGCGGCACAGCCGGCCGGTGAGCATCATGGTGATGACCGCCCCGGCGGAGACGCCGAGCAGGGCGAGGCCGAGGGTGGAGGCGGAGGCTCCGGTCTGCTGCTTGATGGCCGGGATACGGACCACCCAGCCGGCGAAGAGGAACCCGTCGAGGGCGAAGAACACGGTCAGCGCGGTACGGAGGCGGGCCGACGAGGGTGGGGCGGTGTCTCCGCCAGGTCCCCCGGGTAGGGCCGTCCGCAGTTTGTTTAGTTGCGGCACAAACTCAGCATAGGGGCGCTCGGGCGACGGGCGCAACACCGCTGCACGCCGTACGTCGCGGGGTCCCGGCCGTGGCCGGAACGGGATCCCCGGGCAGGCCCTGGGCGTCCGGGGAGCCTTCGGATCATGGGAGACTCGCCCCCATGAACGGCAAGGCGACCACCACCCGGACGAAGCTGGAGAGGGGCCGCAGTGCGCTCGGGCCCGCACTGGAACTGGTCCACACCGGACGCGCCCCCACCCGGGCCGTGCTCACCTCCGAACTCGGCGTCACCCGCGCCACCGCCGGGGCGGTCGCCGCGGAACTGGAGGCACTCGGGCTGATCCGGGTCGACTCCAGCCCCGGGTCGGCGGCCGGATCCCAGGGCCGCCCCTCGCATCGGCTGTCCGTCCTGGAGACCGGCCCCGTCGTCCTCGCCGCCCAGGTGCACGCCGACGGTTTCCGGGCGGCGCTCGTCGGGCTCGGCGGCCGGATCGTCGCCACCTCGCCGGGCTGCGTCGCGGTGATGGCCGACCCGGCACAGGTGCTCGGCGAGGTAGTGGAAGCGGGGGCGGGGCTGCTGCGCGAGAGCGGGCTGCGCTGCGTCGGGGCCGGGCTCGCGGTGCCCTCCGCGGTCGCCGAGCCGGAGGGCACCGCCCTCAACCCGCTGCACATCGCCTGGCCCGCCGGCTCCCCGGTCCGCGACATCTTCGCCGCCTGCGTACGCGAAGCGGGCATCACCGGGCCCGCGTTCACCGGCAATGACGTCAACCTCACCGCGCTGGCCGAGCACCGGCACGGCGCGGGCCGCGGTGCCCAGCACCTCCTGTGCGTGGCCACCGGCCACCGGGGCGTCGGCGGGGCCCTCGTCCTCGACGGCCGCCTGCACAGCGGGAGTTCGGGTCTCGCGCTGGAGGTGGGACATCTCACGGTGAACCCCGAGGGGCGGCCCTGCCACTGCGGCGGGCGTGGCTGCCTCGACGTGGAGACCGACCCGCTGGCCTTCCTCACCACCGCCCGCCGCGCACCGGGTCCCGAGGAGTCCCTCCTCAAGCAGGCCGGATACCTGCTCCGTACGGAGTACGACGACCCCGCCGTGCGGCACGCCGCCGAAGCGCTGATCGACCGCCTGGGGCTGGGGCTGGCCGGACTGGTCAACATCCTCAACCCGGACCGGATCATCCTCGGCGGGCTCCACCGCGACCTGCTGGAGGCGGACCCGGAGCGGCTGCGCGCCGTCGTCGCCGACCGGAGCCTGTGGGGGCGCAGCGGCAGCGTGCCGATCCTGCCGTGCACCCTGGCCCACAACAGCCTGGTGGGCGCCGCCGAACTGGCCTGGCAGCCGGTCCTCGACGACCCGCTCACGGCGTTGGCCTGACGCCCGCGGACCCCCGCCGTCAGCGCACCGTTCACCGCTGCCGCCGCCATCCCGGCCGGCCGCGGGCGGCGGCAGGGCGTGACCACCGGGCCGGAACGGTGTGCGGTGGTGCGGCCCGAAGCCGGTCCGGCGCACACCATCGGCCCGGCCAGCCCCGCCCGCTCCGTTTCAGCCGACCACGGCCGACCGGGCGGGCACGGCCACGATGTCGTCGGGGGTGATGGTCACGGCCCCGAACGGCCCGTCGGTCATCGACCCGTAGACCGGGAGCGGTGGCAGGGTCGAGGCGCCCGTGGCCGCGGGCAGGGTGAACCAGACGGCCTTCCCGGCCGAGCCGATCGGCCGGACGCCCCAGCTCTCGCTGACGGCGGCGATCAGAGCCAGACCCCGGCCCGACGTGGCGAACGAGTCCGCCTCGTTCACCGTGGGCAGGCGCGGGTCGTGGTCGTGGACGGAGACCGTCAGACGGTCGAGCAGCAGCTCGATGTCGACGGTGCATGACTTGTCCGGCTGTGCGTGCCGGTGAACATTGGTGAGAAGCTCGGTGACGCCCAGGGCCGCCTGGTCGATCAGAGGATCGAGATGCCAGTAGCGCAGTTGCGCCGAAATGATTCTGCGGACCTGACCGATCCGCGACGGCAGGGCCTGGAGCTCCACCGTGCAGTGCCTGCTTGGCTCGCTGATCACGGCTGCGACTCCCCGAAATAGGTCCGGAAGAAGAGAAGAGAAACGAACGGAGCCGGCGGACGACTGACTGCCGAATCCGCTCTGCTCTTGTCGTGTCTGCTCGTGTCGCGCGATCCAGTCCGTGGAGCGGATCGCTCTGTCACCGAGGGTGCACCTTCAGTGACATGGGACCAGCGTGGCCCAGGGGATACGGCTCCGCAACTCGCGGCGGAGCCCGGCGGCCCGCGAACCGGTCCGCCGGACCCGTGCCGGTCAGTCCCGGCGGCCGCGCGCGTGGCGCAGAGCCTCCAGGAAGCGCCGCAGTGGAGCCGCCCCGTCGCGCCTGCGGCTGCGCTGCCCCATCGTCAACCGGTAGCGCACCCCGTTCACCCGGGCGATGACGGAATCCGCCGCGATGAACCACCACGTGCGGGCGCTGACCGAGCCCACCGGGGCGCTGTCGATCTCCCGCCCGTTGCTCGTGAGCAGCGACAGCCGCCCGTCCTTCACCACCACCTGACCAGCCCTGGTCAGCGACCTGGTGAACCGCTCGATCCTGACCCCCGAAGCACTGAACTCGACGTCCGTCATGGCGGATTCGCCCCCCTTCGACACCACTCCCTGCTGTGCAGTGTGCCCCGGCGCGGGCCGGATCGCCAGAGGGCCCGGATGGACGACGGGCCCTCGCCCGCACCGCCCGTCGCCGCTGCCCCCGCGGGCGGTGGTCAAAGGCAGCGCTATGGACCATCAAAGTGACCGTTTGCGCAGGTGGAGTGCATATCGTGGAGCCGCGAGCACCGGATCGACGACCAACAGGAGCAGGCCCATGGACACCAGTGAGCACGCAGCCGGGCACGGGGCCAGGGCCACCGTGGACGTCGACCGCAGTGACCCGGAGTACCGGGCCTGGCTGAAGGAGGCCGTACGCAAGGTCCAGGCCGACGCGAACCGTTCCGCCGACACCCACCTGCTGCGCTTCCCGCTGCCCGAGGCGTGGGGCATCGACCTCTACCTCAAGGACGAGTCGACGCACCCCACCGGCAGCCTCAAGCACCGCCTCGCCCGCTCGCTCTTCCTGTACGGGCTCTGCAACGGCTGGATCCGGCCCGACAGGCCGGTCATCGAGGCGTCCAGCGGTTCGACGGCCGTGTCGGAGGCGTACTTCGCCAAACTGATCGGCGTCCCGTTCATCGCCGTGATGCCGCGCACCACCAGCCCGGAGAAGACCCGGCTCATCGAATTCCACGGTGGGCGGTGCCACTTCGTGGACGACTCGCGCACCATGTACGAACAGTCCGCGGCTCTCGCCGCCGAGACCGGCGGGCACTACATGGACCAGTTCACCTACGCGGAGCGCGCCACCGACTGGCGCGGCAACAACAACATCGCGGAGTCGATCTACCAGCAGCTGCGCCTGGAGCGCTACCCGCAGCCCGCGTGGATCGTCGCCACCGCCGGGACCGGCGGCACCTCGGCGACCATCGCCCGCTACGTCCACTACCTCCAGCACGACACCCGTATCTGTGTGCCGGACCCGGAGAACTCCTGTTTCTTCGACGGCTGGACCAACCACGACCCGCTCGCCACGAGCGACCGCGGCTCGCGCATCGAGGGTATCGGCCGGCCGCGCATGGAGCCCAGCTTCGTGCCCGGCGCCATCGACCGCATGATGAAGGTGCCCGACGCCGCCAGCGTCGCCGCCGTCCGCGCCCTGGAGCGCGCCATCGGCCGCAAGGCGGGCGGGTCGACGGGCACCGGACTGTGGAGCGCGTTCAAGCTCATCGCCGAGATGGTGGAGCGGGGCGAGCGCGGGAGCGTCGTCACGCTGCTGTGCGACCCGGGCGACCGCTACCTGGACAAGTACTACTCCGACTCGTGGCTGGAGGAACAGGGCCTGGACATCGCCCCGTACACCACCGCCATCGACGACTTCCTCACCACCGGCACCTGGCCCTGCTGAGGGCCGCGCCGGCCGCACAGCTCAGGGCGTCGTCGTCGCCAGCCGCGCGTCCAGGCGGCGCACGGCGTCCCGGAAGGACCGGCCCACCCCCGCCCGCGCGAGGCTCAGCACCAGGCGGAACAGTCCCGTTCCGTCGGCGGCGAAGGTCCACTGCACCCGGGTACCGGACTCCTCCGGAGTGAGCCGCCACTCCTCCAACAGGGCACGGAGACCCGGCACGTTGGACTCGTCGGCCCGGTAGGCGTAGCACGTGTCCGGCTCGGCGGCCACGATCGTCTCGCGGAACCGGACCCCGCCCCGCAGCCGCACCTCGCGGCCCGCCCCCTCATGGGTGGGCGTGGCCAGGGTGACGGCGGTGAACCAGGACGGCCAGGACGCGACATCCTCGGCGAGCGCGCGGTACACCACGCCCACGGGCGCGGACACCTCGGCGGCGAACACCAGACGCATCGGCGCGGAATCGACGAACTCCAGTCCCACGGTACGGAGTAGGCGTGCCATCGCGTGCACCTCCCGGCGGGCTGCGGCGTGTTGGGCCGGGCACACCCTAGCGGCAGGGCCGTCAGTTGTCTGTACCACTGTCGGCCATCGACGCGCGCCGTCTCTCCTCGGCCGCGGCAGCCTCGGCGATGTTGCGAGCCATCCCGCCGAACACCACCGAGTGGAAGGGCCACACGCTCCACCAGTACGCGTGGCCGAACAGCCCGCGCGGATGGAACAGGGCGCGCTGCCCGTACACCGTCCGGCCCCGGTCGTCGCGGCGCACCGACAGCTCCAGCCAGGCCAGGCCCGGCACCCGCATCTC
Organism: Streptomyces sp. NPDC026589; assembly: GCF_040638385.1. Taxonomy (NCBI): domain Bacteria; kingdom Bacillati; phylum Actinomycetota; class Actinomycetes; order Kitasatosporales; family Streptomycetaceae; genus Streptomyces; species Streptomyces sp. NPDC026589. Next base: position 115,772 of record NZ_JBEZYG010000019.1, on the reverse strand, counting down.
GGCCCGCAGCCGCAGCAGTTCGCCCGGGAGGATCTCCTCCACCCGCCAGAAGTCCAGCGAGTCGCCCACCCGCAGCCGCTGGGCGTCCCGGCGGCCGCGCCGCAGCCCCACCCCGCCGACGAGCCGGTCGAGCCAGCCGCGTACCGCCCAGGCCAGGGGGAAGGAATACCAGCCGTTCTCCCCGCCGATGCCCTCGATCACCCGCCACAGCGCGTCCGGCCCGACCGGCACGGTCAGCTCCCGCTCGTCGCGGTAGAGGCTGCCGCCCGCCCAGTCCGGGTCGGTGGGCAGCGGGTCGCTCGGCGCGCCGGGCACCGAGGCGTTGGACCAGCGGGTGTCGACCCGTGCCTCCTGGATCCGCTTCAGGGCCAGACGCAACGCCCGGTCGAAGCCGATGGGCCCGTCCGGCGGATCGGGGACGTACTCCTTGATGTCGTGCTCCCGGCACACCACCTCGTGACGCAGCGATTCCGTGAGCGGCCGGGCGATGGAGCTGGGCACCGGGGTGACCAGACCGACCCAGCGGCTGGAGAGCGTCGGGGTGAGTACCGGCACCGGCAGGATCAGCCGTCGCCGCAGCCCCGCCACCCGGGCGTAGCGCTGCATCATGTCCCGGTACGTCATGACGTCCGGGCCCCCGATGTCGAAGGCCCGGTTCACCTCCTCGGGCAGCTTCGCGCTCCCCACCAGATACCGGACGACGTCCCGTACGGCCACCGGCTGGATCCGGGTCCGCACCCAGCTCGGGGTGATCATCAGTGGCAGCCGCTCGGTGAGATACCGCAGCATCTCGAACGAGGCGGACCCCGAGCCGATCACGATCGCCGCGCGCAGTACCGCCGTCGGCACCCCGGAGTCCAGCAGGATGCGCCCCACCTCGGCCCGCGAGCGCAGATGCGGCGACAGGTCTCGCTCCGGCACCCCGGCCGGGGTCAGCCCGCCCAGGTACACGATCCGGCGCACCCCGGCCGCCCGCGCCTGTTCGCCGAAGGTCCGGGCCGCCCTGCGGTCGGTCTCCTCGAAGTCCGAACCGGAACCGAGCGCGTGTACCAGGTAGTACGCCACATCGACGTCTTGCATCGCCTCAGCCAGGGACGCGCCGTCGGTGACATCGCCGCGCACCACCTCGACCCGGTCCGCCCAGGGATAGTCACGCAGCTTCTGCGGCGTTCTGGCGAGGGCGCGCACCCGGTGCCCCGCATCGAGCAGAGCGGGCACCAGCCGGCCGCCGATGTAGCCGGTCGCCCCGGTCACCAGAGCGCGCGGACGCGAGCTGTCGGGGCCGTCCGGGCCATCGGGGAGACTCAGGTCGGCAGAGGTATCGTCCAGATCCGTCATCTGGCCGAGTCTGGCACCGAACGGGCGGTACGACCGGTCGGGGGCTCCGTACGGCGGCATCGATGCCATGGAAACGGCGCAATCGTGTGACGGTCGCTTCACCCGTACCGCATCGGCCACCCGGTCGCCGGTGACCTTCACGGAGAAGCTGAGGTACGCCTGCTCCGGCCGGCGGTCCTACCGGTCGCCGGGGGAGGCGAGCAGGGCGTCCAGGACCTTGCCGAACATCCGCCGTCCGGTGGAGGCGAGCAGCGGATCACCCCACCGGGGCACCAGCCGCACCCGCAGTTCCTCGACCCAGACCACATGGGAACCGGAATCCGTGGGAAGCACGTCGATCGAGGCCCGGCCCAGCACCACCGAACCCCGCTTCTCCAGTCGGCAGACCCCGGCCCGGCCCCCGGTGGGAGGCGTCCACCGCACCACTTCCATCGGATCGTCGAACGCCAGCGGGCCCAGCCCCGTACGCGCCACGAAGACCGTCCCGAGCTGCGAGGGCAGTCCCGTCGGGACCGAGACCGCGGTCAACGGCACCTGCGCGCCGTGCCGTTCCCAGTCGGTCACCCGGCGCCAGGCCTCGGCTGCGGGGAGAGGGGAGAAGCGCTCGATCCGGAAGACGGCCACACCACGATCCTATGGGGTGTCCGGTGGACCCGCCGATCCGAACGGAATCCGGAGCGCCCCGCCTCAGCCCTCGGTGGCGGGCGAAGCGTCGGCGGCCCCGGCGGGAGAGTCGCCCGCCACCAGCAGCCCCGGCAGATGTTCCTCGATCTCCGCGCGCGTCCGTGGAGCCAGACCGGCGTCCGTGACGAACGTGTCGACCTCCTCCAGCGTCGCGAAGGAACTCAGCCCCACCGTGCCCCACTTGGTGTGGTCGGCCACGACCACGATCCGGCGCGCCGCCCGGACGAAACGGCGGTTGGTCTCCGCCTCCGCGAGGTTGGGCGTCGAGAGCCCCGCCTCGGCCGAGATCCCGTGCACACCGAGGAACAACACATCGAAGTGGAGGAAGCCGATGGCCCGGTCCGCGACCGGCCCGACCAACGAGTCCGATGGAGTGCGCACCCCGCCCGTCAGCACCACCGTCGCCGCCCCGGGCCGCGCACCGCGCCCCCCGGCCGGACGCTGCGCGTCATGGAACACGTCGGCCACCCGCACCGAGTTGGTCACCACCGTCAGATCCGGCACGTCCAGCAGATGCCGGGCCAGCGCGAAGGTCGTCGTCCCGCCCGAGAGCGCGATCGCGCTGCCGGGCACCGCCAGCGCCGCCGCCGCCCGCGCGATGTCCTCCTTGGCGCTCAGCTCCAGCGCCGACTTCGCCTCGAACCCGGGCTCGTGCGTACTCGCCTCGACGACCGGTACCGCGCCGCCGTGGACCTTCTCGATCACGCCCTGGCGGTCCAGCGCGTCCAGATCCCGGCGGATCGTCATGTCGGAGACGTTCAGCTTGCGGGTCAGCTCGTTGACCCGGACCCCACCACGCCTGCGCACCTCGTCGAGGATCAGCGCACGTCGCTGCTCCGCGAGCAGGTTCTGATTCTCGCTCAACGCCGGGCCCGGTCCTTCCCTCTGCCGTACGGTCCGCAGCGGTCTGCGCGACACGCTCATCCTGCCACGCAGGCATGTCCGGCGTATCACCTGGGGAGATTCCGTGAGACCGCTTCACACGCCCGCCCCGCGCCCGGAATCCTCGGGACTTCGCGTCCGGCGGGTCACCACGCTGGCCCCCACGACCTCCCGGCCCCGCACCATCCGCTCCTGCGCACGTCCCCGTCGGCCGCGAGGCCGACGCGCCCGAGAGAGAGTCCCCCCTTGGCCCCTGCCGCCCTGCCCCCGTCCCCGCCCGACTCCCCGTCCGCGCACCACACCGGGACCGCACTGGAACTGCTCGTCCACGGCGTCGGCGGCGCCACCCCGCAGGAGGTGCTGGGCGATCCCCGTACCGTCCGCGTCACCGGGGACGAGACCGCGGCCGTGTACCGGCGCACCGAGGACGCCCACGGCGAGAAGCACCCCGAGCGCTACCGGGACGAGCCCGTCGCGGAGGCGTACTGCTGGTCCGGCCTCACCTCCGGCAACGGCTCCCGCGCCCTGTGGCTGCTGCTCCTGCCGTTCATGGTGGTCAACCTCGCCCACTGGATGCGCCCCACCGCCACCGGCCGCACCCGCGCGGTCCGGCTGTACGGCGTACTGGTGCGGCTCGTCGCGCTCAGCCTCACCGTGCTGCTCACGGCGGCCGCCTGCGAGGTCGCCCTGGACCTGCTGGCCTGGCAGTGCGCGGGCGCCGAGGCCTGCGCCGAACGCCGTTCCTGGCTCGGTTTCCTGTCGGCCCGGCAGGGCGGCTGGTGGTCGCAGCCCGGCCGCCGTCTCGCCCTGGCCGCCGTCGTGCCCGCGGCCCTGGTGGGGCTCCTGTGGTATCTGTCCAACCGGACCTGGAGCGCGTACGAATCCCAAGCACCGCTGGACGAAGGGGACATCGACGCCCAGGGCCCCGAAGGGGGGCACGACGCCCACGGCCCCGACACCCCCGACCCGGACACCGACGAGGCCCCGCGCCCGCCCGCCCCGATCCGCCCCGCGCTCGGCAGGCCCGGCTTCTGGTACGGCCGCCGCATCGTCGCCCGGCTCCGCGCCGCCCACACGGCGGCCGGGTTCCTGACCGTCGCCGCGGCCGTCGCCGGCGCCGCCGCCCGACACGACCGGAGCGCCGAAGGCCCGGTGCCCCCGCTCCTCGGCGCGGCCGTCGAGGGCGGGATCGTCCTGTGCGCGCTCGTCGTCGTCCGGGTCGTGTGCAGCCGGGGCCGCAGCGAACGGACCCGCGACACCAAGCTGGACGCCGCCCTGATCACCTATCTGCCCGGCTCCGCGCTCGCCCTGCTCGCCCTCGCCGTCGTGTACGCCTCCTGGTCGCGCCCGGACTGGGAGTCCTCGGGCAGCCTGCCCGGCGAAACCGCTTTCCGGCTCCTCGCCCTCGGCCAGGGCGTCCTCGTCGTCGGCCTCGCCCTGGTCGCCCAGGGCATCTTCCGGCGTAACCCCGAACCGCGCACCGTCCTGCACGGACTCGGCGGCCCCGCGGTCGCGATGCTCGCCTGCGCCCTCGGCGGAGTGATGACCGGGGGAGTGGCCCAGCGGGTCGCCGACTGGCTCGACGGTCCGGGGAGCCCGGGCATGGGCCACGGCACCGACATCGCCGGACCGCCTGTCCTGCTGAGCTGGCAGGCCTCCGTCATCCCGGTGCTCCTGCTGCTCCTGCTCGTCCCGGTCCTGGTGCTGATCGTCCGCACCACGCGCACCGCCCGCCGGCTGGGTCCGATCATCGAGGCGGAGTACGCCGCCGAACCGCCCGACGAGGGCCGTACCCGCCGCATCGCCCGGATCCGCGCGACCGCCGCCCTCACCGACTCGGCGCCCTGGATCGTCGGCGTGGTCTCCGGGGCCACCCTGCTGCTGGGGGCGGGCGCGATCGTCGGCTCCTGGCGCAGTGACGAGGTGCCGGGCCGGGCCGCCGACGGGAGCTGGCCGCTCGTCGAATCGTTCGCCGAGGCCGCGCAGTCGACCGGCTCCTGGCTGATCGGCTTCGGCTTCGTCCTGTTCGTCGCCGGTGGCCGCCGCGCCTACAAGGACGCCTCGGCCCGCCGCACCATCGGCATCCTCTGGGACGTGGGCACCTTCTGGCCTCGCGCCGCCCACCCCTTCGCACCCCCGTGCTACGCCGAGCGCGCGGTTCCCGACCTCGCCTCCCGGATGTCCGCCTGGACGACGACCACGCCCCGGGGCCGGCTCGTCATCTCGGGCCACTCACAGGGCAGCGTGCTCGCCGCGTCCGCCGTCTGGCAACTGCCCGACGCGACCCGCCGCCGGGTCGCGCTGCTCACCTACGGCTCGCCCCTGGAGCGGCTGTACGGACGGTGGTTCCCGGCCTACTTCGGCCCCGGACCGCTGCTCGGGCTGCACCGCTCGGTGCACTGCTGGCGCAATCTGTGGCGGCACACCGACCCGATCGGCGGGCCCGTCCGCATCTGCGCCGACCCCGACCCGGGCGTCGACCGGGGCCCCTTGAAGGACCCACTGGCCTACGGGCGGACCACGAAGCTCCCGCTGCCCGAACCGATCCTCGGGCACTCCGACTACCAGGCCGACCCGGTCTTCGCCGAGGAGCGGGCCGATCTCCTCGCGGAGTTGGGCCCGCTCGTCCCCCGGCAGGCGGAGGCGGGCCTTCAGAAGGGCAGCTCGGGGAGATCCTCCGGGTAGAGCAGGGTCAGGTCGTCCGTGCTCGTCTCGGCGAGCTGGGCGACCCGGCCCGCGTGCCGCTCCACCATCGACTCGAAGGTCTGGCGGGCGGTGCGGCCGTTGCCGAAGGCGGGGCCCTTGGGCAGCTCCGTGAAGTACTTCAGGAGCGCCTCCCCGGTGCCCTCCGCCAGGCTGTACTCATGCTCCTCTGCCTGCTGCTCGACGATCCGCAGCAGCTCCTCGGGCAGGTAGTCATCGAAGGTGATGGTCCTCGAGAACCGCGAGGCCACCCCGGGGTTGACGGTGAGGAACCGCTCCATCTCGTGGGTGTAACCCGCGACGATCACCACCACCGCGTCCCGGTGGTCCTCCATCAGCTTCACCAGGGTGTCGATGGCCTCCCGCCCGAAGTCCCGGCCGGAGTCCTCGGGCGAGAGGGCGTACGCCTCGTCGACGAACAGCACCCCGCCACGCGCCCGGTCGAACGCCTCCTGGGTCCGGATCGCCGTCGAGCCGATGTGCTCACCCACCAGGTCCACCCGGGACACCTCGACCAGATGACCGCGCTCCAGCACTCCGAGCGAGGCCAGAATCTCCCCGTACAGCCGGGCGACCGTGGTCTTGCCGGTACCGGGGGAGCCGGTGAAGACGAGGTGCCGGCGGACGGACGCGGCCTTGAGCCCGGCCTCCTGACGGCGGCGGCCCACCTCGATCATGTCGGTCAGCGCCCGCACCTCGCGCTTGACGCTGTCCAGGCCCACCAGCGCGTCCAGCTCGCCGAGGACCGCCGAGGAGTCCCGGGCCGGCTCCACCGGGACGACCGGCTCCGGAGCGGGCTCGACCGCGCGCTGCCCGGGGAGCGCGCCCAGCAGACCGGGCGTCGACCGGGTCTCCGTCAGCACAGCGGGCGGTGGCGGGGCCGAAGCCGTACGCAGACCGCTCTCGTCGCTCGTGCAGTCCTCGGCCACCGGGCCGGCCGCGCCGGCGTCGCCCTCGGGGAACTCGTAACCGCCCCGCGCGCACCGCTCGGTGCGGCAGCGGGTGAGCGTGGTGCGGCAGCCGTCCATGATGTGGAAGCCGTAGCCCTCGCTGCCCGTCACCCGGCAGCTGTCGAAGGTGCCCCGGCCCTCGGCCGAGACGTAGAACCCCGCCTCGGCCGGCGAGGTGACCGTGCAGCGCTCGATGGTGGGGTCCGCGCCCTTGGTGACGATGACCCCGGTCTGCGCCGCGTCGATGGTGCAGTTGTTCAGCGTGCCGCCGCTGCCGTGGTCGCGGAACCAGGCGCCCGTGGACGCCTCCCGGATCCGGCAGTCGTCCAGCTGGGCGGTGGCCCCGTCGCTCACGGAGACGGCGGTGTTGCGGATCTGGGAGAGGTCGCTGTCCACGACGTCGGCGCGCGACCCCCGGTCCAGGACGAAGAGGGCGTCGGGAACGTCGTGCACCCGGCAGGCGTCCAGTATCACCGTCGCGCCGTCGCTGACCCAGACCGCCGGGTAGTCCCCGGTACTGTCGTGGATCTCGCACTGGTTGGCGTCGACCCGGGTCCCCGGATCCCAGACCGAGAGCCCGTTGCGGCCGAAGCGGCGGACGGTGGAGCGGGTCAGCGTGAGCACCGAACGCGACCGCAGGTCGATCGCGTTCTCCGGGATGTCGTGGATGTCGCAGTCGGCGAGGGTGAGCACCGCGTCGGTGTCCAGAGTGACGCCGTCCGCGGAGGTGCGGTGCACGGTGCAGTCGGTCAGGTGGGCCGAGGCACGGGCGGTGACCTGGATGCCGCTGCCCTTGATCTCGTACACCTCGCAGCCGAACGCCTCCAGGCCGCTGCCCTCGCCCGTGACGCCGATCCCCGCCCCGGACGCGTGGTGGATCCGGCAGCGGTCCAGGCGCGGATGCCCTCCGTCGCGGACCGAGACCCCGGACTGGCCCGCGGAGACGATCTCGCACTCCTCGAACACCCCGCCCGCACCGTCCAGCACGGCGATGCCGACCCCGGCCGGATTGTCGACCGTGCACCGTCGCACGGTGGGCCGCGCCGCGCCGCGCACCTCGATGCCCGCGGCGGACCGCGTCACGATCCGCAGGTCCGTCAGCTCCGCCGTGCCGTCCTCGACCAGCAGCGCCGGGGCCGCCGAGTCCTGGCCCTCGACATGGAGGTCCTGGATGACCGCGGAGGCGCGCACGGTCAGCGGTACGCCGTCGATCGGCGCGATCCGCACGGAACCGACCGAGCCCTCCGGCCCGCGCAGCGTCACCGCGCGGTGGACGACGAGGTTCTCCCGGTAGGTCCCGGGCGCGACGGTGAGGACGTCGCCGTCGGCTGCCGCCTCCAGGGCCGCGGAGAGGGAGGCGTACTCGCCCGTGCGGCGGCGCCATCGCGATGTGCCGGTGTGCGTCACCTGGACCGTGCCCTGTGCCATGGCGTTGCTCTGCCCCCACCTCGTGCTGTGCGATGCCTCGGGTCCGTCCGTCGCCGGGGAGGCGGACGGGGTCGGACCACCGTAGCGCGCGTGAGGGGCGGGAGTTGACGAGTCCGCCCCGCGGGGCGATGTCTCCCCCTGCCCGCTCCCGGCCGGGGGAGGCCGTGGTCAGCCGCCCTTTCCGGCCCTGCCCCAGTCCGGACCGGCCGCTGCCCACTCCCGGTCCAGCCGTGCGTACCGCCGCCGCACCATGCGTCGCACGGTCAGTCGGCGGCCTGCCTCGACGCACGCGCCGGTGAGCAGGAACGTGCCGATGCCGCCCAGCACGGCGTGGGTCCGGGCGGTGCGCCCGTCCATCGGCGGCGGCACCGGGTGGCCCGCCGCGTCCGTCCAGATCCGCACCGGGGACCCCGGGCCGCCCGGCCGCGACGTGGTGGCCACCTTTCCGGTGCGCGGACTGCCGTCCGGGGCCTCCCAGGACGCCACCACCCAGGTGCGCGCGGCCCGTTCGGCGCCGCCCTCGGGATCACCGGCGAACCGCCCCCTCCCCGCCGGGCCCACCACCACCGCGTCGACGGGGTGACGCTCCTCGTGCTGGGCCCGCACCGACCGCTGGAGGGCGGCGTCGGCCACCGCCCCGCCCGCCCAGCCCGCGGCCGGGGCGCCGACCACGAGGAGCAGCAGCGCTCCGAGGGCCACCCAGGCCTCGCGGCGGTCGGTGGCACGGCGCAGCGGACTGCCCCGCCCGCGCAGCAGTGCCCACAGCACCCACACGCCCGTCCCCCTGCCCCTTCTGTCGATCCGGTCGATCTATCCGTCGAGGACGTCGAGGATCCGGACGGGGTCCCCGACCCTGATCACGCCCGCCCCCTCGGGAATCAGATTCTGGCCGAAGACCAACTGCTTGCCGAACCGCCGGTGGCGGGCCAGCGTGAGCAGCGGTTCCCTGCCCCGCTCGGCGGTGCGCTGGTCGGTCGTCGTGATCACACAACGGCCGCAGGGCTTGGCCACCGTGAAGGCGACCTCGCCGATGGCGATCCGCCGCCAGTGGTCCTCCGCCCACGCCTCGGTCTCCCCGATCACCACGTTGGGCCGGAAACGGTCCATCGGCAGCGGACCCTCCCCGGGCCGGTCGCCCGCGGCGATCAGGGTGTTGAGCGCGTCGAGCGACGCGGTGGTGGTCGCCAGCAGCGGGTAGCCGTCGGCGAGGGAGACCATGTCCCCGGGCCGGGCGAAGAGCGGGTCGACGGGCCTGCGGTGCGACGGATCGTCGAGATGCACGAGCCGGACCTCCGCGCCGAGGACCGCGCTCAGCCAGTCATGGGCGTCGCCCGGCGCCTCCTCCACCACCACGGTGTCCCGGTGCAGCTCCACGGTGATCACGCGTCCGGGGTCCGGCCCCTCGACGCGCTGGAGTGGAAAGCCCGGCGCGGACAGGAGCACGCCGCCGCCCGGCAGCGGCTCGGCCGAGATCCGCGCCATGGACGGCTGCTGACGCTGTGTGACGGCCCTGGCCGCCTTGTCGACCAGCATCCAGCGGCGGTCGCCGTCGAGTCCCCATGGCTCGACGGCGACCAGGTCGCGGGCGCGGGCGGCAAGCGACTTGACCGGATAGACGTGGGCTGAACGGAGCACGGGAAAGCTCATGCACCCATCCTGCCAGCAACCTCTGACCCCGTACGCGTGGATTCCCGGGCACCGACTGACACCCCTATGTCCGGGATGGGGCTGGTGCCCGGTGCGTCCCCCGGCGCACCTCGTCGCACGGAGTCGCGGGTTCAGTACCCCCGGCTCTGGTACGGGCGGTTGTACGGGTCCTCGTACGGCGACTGTGCCGGCGCGGGCCGCGGCGAGGCCGGGCGCATCGACTCGTACCCGGTGCCGGGCGCGGGCCGCGGCTGCTGCGGCTGTTGCGGGTAGCCGCGGACCGCCGAGGGCTGCTGCGGGATGTACGGCGCGGGCGCGTGCTGCAGCTGGGCGGGCTGCATCGGCGCGTGCTGCGCCGGAGCCTGCTGGTACTGCGGCATCGGCTGCTGCTGCGGGTAGCCGTAACCGGTCTGCTGCGACGGGGCCGCGGGCAGGGCGGGCAGCGCCGACGGCAGGGCCGGCAGGTAGCTGTTGCCGGTGTCATAGGCGGCCGGAACCCGGATGGGGGCGATCTGAGGGGTTCCCCGCTCCGCGACCAAGGAGTCGTAGATCGGAGTGTCGGGGAACGACGCGGCGTGGTAGCCGCCGCCGAAGGTGGAGCGGGGGGACGTCATGCCACCTAAGTTAAGCCCACAATGTGCTGTATGGGGAGCCCCAATCTTTGGGCTATCCGTTTTACGCTGGTTCTGAGCGGCCGGCCCGCCAAAGCATCGTTAAAGATTTCGTTAACGGGAGGGACCTTTCCGCTGGTGGGCGAGGGCTTCGGCCCCGCGCTCCCGACCGTGAAGGGGGACGGTGTCGAAGCATCCGGGAGGCAGGCGAATAGCGTTTGGCCAAAGCGCGATGCGTACGGTTCGACGTCTCGGAGATCGTCCGCCGACCCGAAAGGCCCTGCCTTCCGCCAGCCCTCGTAAGGCTTTTGGCACCGCCCTCACCCGCCCGGCCCGCTGGTACCGGCGGTGCGCGGTGCGCGACGCGGGGACCGGCCGGCCACCGGCAGCACCAACAGGGCGGCCAGCCCGCCCATCAGGGCCAGCGCAGGGTAGCCCTCCCACGCCACGACCAGGCCGGACGCCAGGCTTCCGGCCGCTCCGGCGGCCGCGAGCCCCACGTCCACCAGCCCCTGGGTCGAGGCGCGCCGGTCCGGGGGCAGGGCGTCGGTGACGATCGCGGTGCCGCTGATCAGCCCGAAGTTCCAGCCCAGGCCGAGGAGTACGAGAGCGGCGCCGAGCGCGGGCGTCGAGCCCGCGGGCGACAGGGCGGCCAGTGCCCCGGCCGCCAGCAGCAGCGGTCCGGACGCGCGGGCGACCCGTCGTCCGCCGATCCGGTCGACGAGCAGCCCGGTGAGCGGGGAGGGCAGGAACATCGCTCCGACGTGCAGGGAGATCACGAGCCCAGCCGCCTGGGCGGTATGACCGTGCGCCAGCATGTGTACCGGCGTCATCGTCATGATCCCGATCATCACGACCTGGGCCAGGATCATCACGGTGGCGCCGACGGCGACGTCGTGACGCCCGGCGGGCGCCGCGGTCCCGGCGCGGATCCCGCCCGTACGCGCGTCACCCTCCTCGCCGGTGTCCGCGCCCTCCTCCGGGGCGCCCGCCGCCCGGACGGCCAGCTCCTGGGCGAGCCGGAGCGGATCGGGCCGCAGCAGGCAGGCGAGGACGACCGCGGTGGCGGCGAACGCCGCGGCCGCCAGCAGGAAGGGCCCGGCGAGACGCGGCACGCCCCAGGCGTGCGCGACCTCGCCGGCCGGCGTCACCAGCATGGGCCCGGTCACCGCGCCCAGGGTGGTGGCGAAGAGCACCGCGCTCACGGCCCGTCCACGCCGGGCCGGGGAGGCCAGGTCCGCGCCGGCGTAGCGCGCCATGAGGCCGGTCGCCGTACCCATCCCGTACACCACGAGGGCCGGGAAGAGCAGCGCCACGCTGTCGGTGGCGGCGGCCACCACGACACCGACGCTGCCGAGCGCCCCGGTCGCGTAGCCCAGCGCCAGTCCGGGGCGGCGGCCCCAGCGGGCGCAGAGCCGGCCGATGCCGAGCGCGCCGAGTGCGGCCCCCGCGGTGAAGAGCGCGCTCGGTACTCCCGCGAGGCCGGTGGAGCCGAGCATCTCCTCGGCGAGCAGGGCTCCGACGGTTATCCCCGCGGTGAGACCCGCGCCGCTCATGATCTGGGCCAGCACCAGCACGGCCAGAATGCGCCGCTGTTCCGGAATCTCACCCGTGGCGACCGGATGTCCGCTGCGAGTCGACAAGGGAGAGCTTCCGATCGTCATGCGGGCGAGGACACTTTCACTCAGGCAACGGCCATGGGTTTCAGCTCCGCGATGTCCGTGAGGGAAACGTCCAGCTGTTCATGGAGGAACCGGACCATGGTCCAGTGCGGCAGCGCGCCTTCGTCGAACGGCCCGAATTCCTGGCAGTAGAGGGGGATCCAGCGCAATGCCTCTTCCAATGCCTGTTCGCGTCCCGGCTCTTCCTGGTAGTCCTCGTAGGCGATGCTGCGGTGGTTGATGAAGAACCGCCCGGGAAGTCGCTCTTCGCACAGCGCGCGATATTCTCGGGTCTGCAGGATGAGGTAGTGCCAGATCTCGTCGATGTCCTGTTCGACGGGCAGGAAAAGCCCGGCGAGCCGGTCCCGGTACCGGGAGACGAGGTAGAGGTACCGCAGGCATTCGGTGACCTGACGTTCCACGAAGTCCTGGGGTATGTCCGGCGCCTTGTCGCGGAAATGCCGTACCACCTCGGTGTGCAGCGCGTCCCCGAGAAGACGCTTCAGGTCGTCGGCGGAGAGTGTCTGTCCGCTGGTCATGGCACTCCGTTTCTGAGGGGGGAGAGGCGGCGGCGCGTCAGGCGCCGGCGCTGACGAGCCAGGCGTACTTGCCGGAGCGCCCGATGGGGATATGGGTGCGGTGTTCGATCCGGCAGTTCCGTCCGGTCAGTTCGGCGACGGCCTGCCGCAACGCGGCGGCCTCGGTGGCTCCGAGGGGTTCGTCGGTGAACGTCGTGTACGACAGGGTGGCGTCGGCGTCGCCGTGGAGGTGCAGTTGGTGCAGGAAGATCCGGGGGGAAGCGTCTGCGATATGCCGGTCGAGGTCGCCCTGGGCGACCGGGCCGTTCGGTGTGCTCAGCAATTCCTTCTGACGGCCACAGAACTGGGTGATCGCCGCGGGGTCCGGCGAGCCGTCCAGGGTGCGCACACAATCGCCCGACCGGTAGCGGACGAGCGGCATGTAGGGATTGCGCACACTGGTGACGACGAGCTGGTGGATCGTGCTTCCGGGGGCCACCGGCAGGAGCTCGACGCTCATCCCGGCCAGGTGGGGCCAGTACCGGCCCTCCCGGTCGCTGTAGTAGAGGTAGCCCAACTCCGTACTGCCGAACAGGTCGATGACCGGGCAGGCGAAGCGCCGGTGCAGGAACCGCCGTACGTTCACCGGGGTGTACTCGTAGGCGGTGATGACGCTGGCCGGCGCGGGGAAGGCGTCCAGCAGGCCCCAGGCCTCCGCCTTGCGCACCAGGTGCGCCAAGTGGTAGCCGGAGCAGTCGAGGTGGTACTGGCCCTGTGGGTGTGTGCTCCGTGCCAGGTCGATCTCGCGGAGCATCCGCAGTACGTCCTTGCGGACCCACTGCGCAGGATCCAGCCGCAGGTTGAGGTAGCAGGTGCGCTCGTCGAGCCAGCGGTCGGCCAGGATGGGTATTCCCTTGTGCTCCACGCCGCGGCGGGCGGCGTTGACCCGCGCCACGTGTTCCGTCGCGAGCACCGTGGTGAGGGAGACCCGGCGGCAGCCCGACTCCCACGTCTCGCCGATGTCGGGGTGGTTCCGCCACAACTCGTAGTAGGAACGGAGCAGGAAGTACGGAGGCCGGATGATCTGCATCCGGGCGTGGTTGGTGCCCGTGGACAGGACGAACTCCGCCTCGCCGTTCTCCAGCGCCGCCGCCAGCCGCGGCGTCATCCAGTTGTCGGGGAACCCGCGGGCGATCTCCGGTTTGTCGAGCAGGGGGAAGTGGCCCTTCGCCAGGGACTCCTGATAGATCGGTATGTCGCGAATCTGCTCGATGACATCGCTGGTCGGCTGGCCCTTCATTAATTCCTTCTCATGTTTCGCATAGCTGAAGAAATGCAGGCTATGAGGGAGACGGAGTCGAGGCGCCCGGGAGCATGCTGTGGTGGGGGAGGAATCTCTCACAGAGCTGATCCCGGGCGCCCCCGGCCGATCAGGAGATACAGCCGGCCTTCGGTGCCGCGCTGATACACCCGTTCTTGGGCGCCGCGCTGATGCAGCCGTTCTTCGCGGCCTGCTGGGCCGAGTTGACGGCGAGCCAATTCTGCCAGACGTTGTCCTGGGCCATCTTCTTGATCAGGTGTTCCATGAGGTCCTCCGGTGATAGTGCGGAAGGTACTCCCTGAGACGGGCCGACGGTGAATGGCTTTCTCCTCGGCCTGCCCGCTGAATGTAAAAGCGTGGTTGCGCAACTGTCAATGAATGGCAATGTCGAACCATGGAAGCAGCCCCATTCAGGACTGGTTTGGCGTGATTCTGCTCTGCGGGTGTCGCGTCGACGCCGACTCGGGTCGCGGCTCGCGCACCCGGCCGCATCATCCGCAGAGCCCCTGATGGGAGCGGGTTGCCCGGCTTGCCCGGGGGCGCCGACGCGGTGACGGACGTGTCGACGGCCACCGAAGATGAGAATGTTTTCCTCATGTCCGCCCCCGGGACCCCGCGAAGGCAGACTGGTCCGATGCTGTGGCGTGGGGTGGGGTCGGTATTGGCGGGATGTGGAGCAGGAACACTGGTGTTACTGGTTGTATGGATATGGCCCGGGCAGAAGGTGCCGCCCTCCATGGGGCCCGTGGTCGTCGTGCCCTTCCTGCACGTCCCCACGCCTCCGGCCACCGCGCCGACCGTCCCCGGCCGCCCCGCCGTGTCACCGACACCGTCCCCCGCCCCGTCCGGCTCCTGCCCGGGCGGCCGGGCCGTGTCGCCCCCGCCGCCGCCCCAGTCCGACGACAGGAGCACCGAATCCCCTCGGCTCCCCGGAGGCGGCGGGGCCCAGGGAGCGTCACGGACCACCGGTGACGACGAGAAGGCCTCGCGTGTTCCCCGGGGCGACGTGGGCGACACAGACGCTGTGGGAGACGAGGAGGACGCAGAGGGCGAGCCCGACGACGAGAACGACGAAGCGTCACACGGCAATCGGGGGGATGCGGACGACGAGTGGGACGACTGATGCTCAGGCGCCCGACCAGCGCCCGGTCCCGGATCGTCGGCTGGATGCTCCTGCTTCTCAGCGCTGCCCTGGCCGTGCCCACCTTCGGGATCACGATCGTCTGGCAGGCGGAGCTGGACCGGCAGGTCGACGCGCAACTCCTGTCCGAGGCCGACAAGCTACGCGCGTTCGCCCGCCGTTCACGCGACGCGTACCCCGGTGAGCGCTTCACCACGGCCGCCTCGCTGCTGACGGCGTTCATGGCGGTCCACCGGCCCGAGCACAACGGCGCCTTCTTCAGCGTCGTGGACGGACGGGCGGACTACCGCAGCCCCGGCATGCCCCCGGCCCGCCTGGACCGGGACCCGGAGGTCGTGGCCCTGATGGCGCGGACGGCCGACACTCGTATCCGGTCGCTCGACACCTCGGCCGGCACGGTCCGTTACGGTGTCGTCCCGGTACAGATGGCGGGCGACCACACCGACACCCGCCTCGTCCTGGTCACCTTCCGGGACCGGGAACTGCGGCAGGAACGCCACATGGCACGGCTGCTGCTGGCATCGGGAAGCTTCGCCCTGGTGGTCGCGGGACTGGCCAGCTGGCTGGTCGCGGGCCGGGTGCTGGCTCCGATCCGGCTGGTCAGGCAGACTGCCGAGCGGATCAGCGAGACGGACCTGACCCAGCGGCTGCCGGTGCGGGGCAACGACGACGTGGCGGAACTGGCCGAGACGTTCAACCACATGCTCGACCGCCTGTCGGGCGCCTTCACCACGCAACGCCAGTTCCTGGACGAGGTGGCGCACGAACTGCGGACCCCGATCACGGTCCTGCGCGGACATCTGGAGCTGATGGACGAGGACCCCGACAGCCAGCGCGGCCAGACCCGTGCCCTGCTCTTCGACGAACTGGACCGGATGCGGCGGATCGTGGAGGACCTGCTGCTCCTGGCCCGGGCCGAGCGCCCCGACTTCCTCAGCCTCGGCCAGACCAGTCTGACCGACCTGGTGGTCGACACGGCCGCCAAGGCCCAGGCGCTGGGGCGCAGGCACTGGACGGTGGCCGAGGTCGCCGACGTCAGCGTGCACCTGGACGAGCAGCGGGTCACCCAGGCCCTGATGCAGCTCGCGGCCAACGCGGTCAGTCACACCGGGGAAGGGGATGCCATCGAGATCGGGTCACGCCTGTGGCGCGGCAGGGTAATGCTGTGGATCGCGGACACCGGGCCCGGTGTGGCCCCGGAGGACCGCGAACGGATCTTCCAGTGCTTCTATCAGGGGGGCAACGCGGTTCCCGGCCGGGCCGCTCCCGGCATCGGACTGGGCCTCGCGCTGGTCCGCGAGATCGCCCAGGCACACGACGGCGTCGCCCACGTCGAGGAGGCGTCCGGGGGCGGCGCGAGATTCGTCATCGACCTTCCCGCACTGCAGCCCACGACGGAAGGAACCCATGGTGAGCAGGATCTTGATAGCCGAGGACGAGGAAAGAATCGCCGCCTTCGTCGAAAAAGGCCTGCGCCGTAGCGGGTATGTCACCCGGGTCGTCACCGACGGAGTCTCCGCCTACGAGCACGCCCGCGGCCGGGACTTCGACCTCCTGATCCTCGACCTCGGACTGCCCGGCGACGACGGGCTGACGGTGCTGCGCAAGCTGCGGAAGGCGCGCATCTCCCTGCCCGTCGTCATCCTCACCGCCCGCGACAGCGTGAGCGACATCGTGGCCGGACTGGAGAGCGGCGCCGACGACTACATGGTCAAACCCTTCGCCTTCGACGAGTTACTGGCCCGCGTACGACTGCGCCTGCGCCGCGAGGAGCCGGCGGAGAACTTTCTGCTGCGGGTGGGCGATCTGATCCTCGACCTCCGCACCCGCCGGGCCCAGGTGGGCGAGCGCGTCTCCGACCTGTCCGCGCGGGAGTTCGCCCTCGCAGAGATCCTCATGCGCAACCCCGACCGGGTGCTTTCCCGCGAGCAACTGCTCAGCCAGGTGTGGGGGTTCGACTACGACCCCGGTTCGAACATCGTCGACGTCTACATCCGCTATCTCCGGCGCAAGATCGGCGCCGACCGGGTCCAGACCGTGCGGGGCGTCGGCTACCGGCTCCGCGCCTGACCACCGGGGCGGGCGGCCTTCGTCCGGCGGCGGACGCACCCCGCCGGACCCCATGAGAACAGTCTCACCGCTGTCTCACCGCCACCTCATCGCCCGCCCCGAGACTCCTCGTTACGGGTCATCGGTGACGCGAGGCCCGTGAGCGGCGCAGACGGTCGCCGCGGTCCCGCCCGGAAACAGGGCGCCGCCGCCACACCGGACCAGCAGACACGGAGGCGAACCCCCCGCCTGCCCTGCGACGCGAGCACCCGCACCTGATCCCCCGTGGTACCCGGGCCACCCGTGTGCCACGAAGGCCCGGTTGTGGGCGGGGTGAGATCCCGCCCCGCGTGAAGAGCCACACGCCACTTCCGTATGGAGGACACTCCTGTGCGACAACTCATCGAACACGCCCGCACCTTCTCTGCCCGCTGTGGCGGAGCAGGCCGTGAGCTCAAGGAGTTCGAGGCCGGCCAGCGGCCCTCCACGATGTTCATCACCTGCTCCGACTCCCGGGTGGTCCCCACCCTGCTGACCGACTCCGGCCCCGGCGAGCTCTTCGAGATGCGCACGGCCGGAAACATCGTCCCGCCCTACGATCCGGACGCGCCCACCAGCGAGATGGCGACGATCGAGTACGCCGTCTGCGTGCTGGAGGTGTCCGACATCATCCTCTGCGGGCACTCCCACTGCGGCGCCGTCGGAGCCCTGGCCAGGGGCGACGATCTGCGGACCCTGCCGGCGGTACGCGGCTGGCTCGGCAGATGCGCCCGGACGGCCGGTCCTCAGCACCCCGACGAGTTCGGCCCCGACTGCGAACAGCCGGTACAGCGCCACGCGGTGGCGCAACTGGACGCGTTGCGCGACTACCCGTGCGTGAGCCGCGCCGTGCGCGAAGGCCGTCTCGGGCTGCACGCCTGGTACTACGAGGTCCACACCGGCGCTGTGCAGGCCCACCGCCCCTCCACCGGAACCTTCTCCTCCCTGTGACAGCGACCCACCGGTGAACACGCGGGCCGCTCCCGCCGCCACCTGCTGTCTCCCCCCACTCCTCTAGGAGCTGAAGCTCTCATGTCGTCTCCACAACTCCGGTTACGCCCGGACGCCCTGTCCCGCGACATCCTCGCCTCGATCGTGGTGTTCCTCGTCGCCGTGCCCCTGTGTGTCGGCATCGCGGTCGCCTCCGGTGTCCCCGCCGAACTGGGCCTGGTCACCGGCATCGTCGGCGGGCTGATCGCCGGCGCGATGCCGGGCAGCTCGCTCCAGGTCAGCGGCCCGGCCGCCGGGCTCACCGTCCTGGTGTACGAGGCGGTCACCACCCACGGCGTCGCGGCGCTCGGCGTCCTCGTCCTGTCCACGGGGCTCATCCAGGTCGGGCTCGGCCTCGTCGGCTTCGGCCGGTGGTTCCGCGCCATATCGACCGCCGTCGTGCACGGCATGCTCGCGGGCATCGGCCTCGTCCTGATCGGCAGCCAGCTCTACGCCATGGCCGGGGCCAGCGCCCCGGGGAACGGTCTCGACAACCTGGCCGGGCTGCCGGAACTGTTCACACAGATCACGGGAGCCGAGGCGATATCCTCCACCGCGATCGGCGTCGGCACCATCGCCGTACTGATCCTCTGGAAGCGGCTTCCCGGCCGCCTGCCCCAGGTGCTCCCCGGGCCGCTGGTGGCCGTGGGGCTGGCCACCGCCGCGGTGGCGGTGTTCAACCTGCCCGTCGCTCCCATCAAGGTGCAGGGGCTGATCGACTCACTGCGGCTGACGAGCCTGGACGACTTCGGCCTCCTGGCCGACGTCAGTCTCCTGGGAGTCATCCTCGCCTTCACGCTCATCGCCTCGGCCGAATCCCTCTTCAGCGCCGCCGCCGTGGACCGGATGCACGACGGCCCGCGCACGCAGTACAACAAGGAACTCATCGCCCAGGGGACCGGCAACACCATCTGCGGCCTCGTCGGCGCGCTGCCCATGACCGCCGTCATCGTGCGCAGTGCAGCCAACGTGCAGGCAGGTGCGCGTACCAAGGTCTCCCGGATCATGCACGGGGCGTGGCTGCTGCTGTTCGCGGCCCTGTTCCCCGCCGTACTCGGTCTGATCCCCGTGGCCGCCCTCGCCGGGATCCTGGTCCACGCCGGCGCGAAGCTCATCCCCGTCGCGACCTTCCGACCGCTCTGGCGTGAACACCGGGGCGAGGCCGTGGTCCTGGTGGTGACCGCGCTGGCGATCGTCCTCACGGACATGTTCATGGGCGTGCTGCTCGGCATCGGGCTGGCCGTGATCAAGACGGCCTGGGAGACCTCCGCGGTCCGCCTCGACATCGACGAGCAGGACGACCGGACCAGGGTCTCCCTCAGCGGCAGCGCCACTTTCCTGCGCCTGCCGCTGATCCTCGACACCCTGGAGGCCCTGCCGAAGGACCGGCCGGTGGAGCTCGACCTCTCGCGGCTCCGCCACCTGGACCACGCCTGCCGCACCGCCCTGGAGGCGTGGACCGCGCACAGCGGCGCCGTCCAGGGCGCCGAAGCGACGACGGACGACACACCGCGCGAGGCCGCCCTCGCGGGCGCCGCTCCGGACGGTGAAGGCCCTCCGCGCAACGAGAGGCCCTAGCTCCGTACGCCGGGACCCAAGAGCGTGTCCGGCGGATCCTGACCGGGTCCGCCGGACACGCTCTCCTCCGCCACGGTCCAGGTGCCCGGAGGCTTTCCCGCCACAGGCCGTTAGGTTGTGGGGGGAAAGCCTGCGGGCAGCCGGATTCGTGATGGGGGCGAGCATGACCATGCAAAAAGGAAGCAACGTCGCGGTGCCGGCCGGCACGGTGCGCGTCGAACTGGGCCGGCACGCCGCAGCGGGCACCCCGGACGTCGACGCCTCCGCTCTCCTGCTGGTGGCGGGCAAGGTCCGCAGCGACGCGGACTTCGTCTTCTACAACCAGCCGGCCCACGCGTCCGGCGCGGTCCGGCACGAGGGCAAGCGGACCGCCCCCGACCACGTCACCGACACCCTCGTCGTCGATTTCGGCAGGGTCGAGCCCGGGATCGACCGCATCGTCGTCGCCGCCTCGGCGGACGGCGGGACCTTCGGCCGGGTGAGCGGGCTGTATGTGCGGGTCACCGACGCGGCGAGCGGCGCGGAGCTGGCCCGCTTCGACAGTACGGACGCCACGGTCGAGACCGCCTTCATCCTCGGCGAGCTGTACCTGCGGCAGGGCGCCTGGAAGTTCCGCGCGGTCGGACAGGGCTACAGCACCGGCCTCGAAGGCCTGGCGACGGACTTCGGCATCTCCGTGGACGAACCGCAACAGGCCCCGCCCGTCCCACAGGCCCCGGCGGCCCCTGTCACCCCGTCGCAACCCCGCCCCGCCGCCCCGACCCCGGCTCCGGCTCCGGCTCCGGCACCGACCCCGGCCCCGGTCGCCCCGCCCGCGGCCCCCGTCCCGCCGGCACCTCCCGCGCCCGCCGCCCCCGCGCCCGCCGCCCCCGCGCCCGCCGCCCCCGCGCCCGCCGCCTCCGTGGCCCCGCCCGCCGCGACGCCCGTACGGCTGACCAAGGTCACGCTGACGAAGAGCGCGCCGTCCGTCTCGCTCGCCAAACAGGGCGGCACCTCCGGCGCGCTGCGCGTCAACCTCAACTGGGAAGTGCGCAAACAGTTCAAGAGCTGGGGAGCGAAGCTCGGCCGGGCCGTCGCCATGCACGCCGATCTCGATCTCGACCTCTGCGCACTGTACGAACTCGCCGACGGCCGGAAGGGGGTCGTGCAGTCGCTCGGGAACGCGTTCGGCTCACTGAACAGGCCGCCCTTCATCCATCTCGACGGCGACGACCGCACCGGCGCCCTCTCCAGCGGCGAGAACATGACCATCAACCTCGACCACAAGGACCTGCTGCGGCGCGTACTGATCTTCGTCACCATCTACGAAGGCGCCCGGAGCTTCGCCGATCTCCACGCCACGGTCACCCTCCAGCCGCAGAACGGCGCGGCCATCGACTTCTCCCTCGACGAGTGCACCGTGCCCTCCACCGTCTGCGCCCTGGCACTGATCACCAGCAACGGCGGCGACCTCACCGTGCGGCGCGAGGCCCGCTACCTGGTCCCGGACCGGGGCGTGAGCCCGCAGCGCACCATCGACGCCGCCTACGGCTGGGGCATGAACTGGACGCCCGGCCGCAAGTGATCCGCGCGCCCGCCCGGACCGGCCGCATACCTCCCCGCGACGTCACCGGTCGGGCGCGGCCTCCGGGCGCGCGTAGGTGCGGCCCTTCCAGGCCGCGCCCCGCCCCCGGTAGTGCTGCACCGCCGAGTCCACCGTCATCAGCAGATACAGCACCGCCGTCAGCGGCAGCAGCGGCCCCAGCCACAGCGACTGACGGTAGTAGGCCAGCATCGGCAGATACGTCGCCGTCATCACCGCCCACGCCGCGCCGCCCGCCCACGCCGCCGCCCCGTCACCCGCCAGCAGCCCCGCCGCCAGCGTCGCGGGCGGCGCCACATAGACGAGCAGCAGCCCCGGGACCGTCCCCGCCAGCAGCAGCGGACTGTGCCGCAGCTGCGCGTACGCGCTGCGCGAGACCATCCGCCACAGATCCGCCAGCCGCGGATACGGCCGCACGCTGTCCACCCGGTCCGCGAGCCCCAGCCAGATCCGGCCGCCGCTGCGCCGCACCTCCCGCGCCAGCGACACGTCGTCGATCACCGCCTGCCGGATCGAGTCCGGGATCCGCGCCCGCTCGGCCGCCTCGGTGCGCAGCAGGACGCAGCCCCCCGCGGCCGCCGCCGTCCGTGACCGGGCCCTGTTCACCCGGCGGAACGGGTAGAGTTGCCCGAAGAAGTAGACGAACGCCGGCACCACCAGACGTTCCCAGACGCTCTCCACCCGCAGCCGCGCCATCTGCGACACCAGGTCGAAGCCGCCCTCGCCCCCGGAGCCGGCCGCGGCCACCAGATCGCGCAGACTGTCCGGCTCGTGCGCGATGTCCGCGTCGGTCAGCAGCAGGAAGTCCGGCTTGTCCCGCCGGGCCACCGCGATCCCGTGCCGCAGGGCCCAGAGCTTGCCCGTCCAGCCCCGCTCCGGCTCCCCGGGCTCCACCACGGTCAGCGGGAACCCACCGCACCGGGCGGCCAGCTCCCGGGCCAGCTGCCCGGTACCGTCGCTGCTGCAGTCGTCGACGAGGATGACCCGGACGTCCCCGGGATAGTCCTGGACCAGCAGCGACGGCAGGCTCACCGGCAGCATCTCCGCCTCGTCGCGGGCCGGCACCACCACCGCCACCGACGGCCAGCGCGCCGGGTCGGTGCGCCGGGGGAGCCGCTGGTCCGTCCGCCAGTAGAAGCCCTGCCCCAGCAGCAGCCACACCCACGCGATCAGCGAACCCACGGCGATCCAGGCAACGGCGCTCATCCGCCGAAGTCTGCCCCACTGAGCCCGGTCCGCAAGGGCCGTCGGCTAGGGTGACCGGGTGAAGATCGCGCTCATGGACTCCGGAATCGGCCTGCTGGCGGCAGCGGCCGCAGTGCGCCGCCTGCGGCCCGACGCCGAACTCGTCCTCTCCTCGGACCCCGGCTCCATGCCCTGGGGTCCCCGCACCCCCGAGGACATCACCGCGCTCGCCCTGGCCGTCGCCCGCGCCGCCGCGGCCCACCGGCCGGACGCGCTGATCGTCGCCTGCAACACCGCCTCCGTCCACGCCCTGCCGGCGCTCCGCGCCGAACTGGAGCCCGCGCTGCCGGTCATCGGCACGGTCCCCGCGATCAAGCCGGCCGCGGCGGGCGGCGGCTCCGTCGCCATCTGGGCCACCCCGGCCACCACCGGCAGCCCCTATCAGCGCGGGCTGATCGGTGACTTCGGCGGGACCGCGGACGTCACGGAGGTCCCGTGCCCGGGGCTCGCCGACGCGTTGGAGCACGGCGACGAGGCCGCGATCGACCGGGCCGTAGCGGCCGCCGCCGCCCTCACCCCGCCCGACGTCCGGGCCGTCGTCCTCGGCTGCACCCACTACGAGCTGGTCGCGGCCCGGATCCGCGACGCCGTGCAGCGGCCCGGCCGCCCGCCGCTCGCCCTGCACGGGTCCGCCGGAGCGGTCGCCGCCCAGGCGCTGCGCCGGATCGGAGCGGACCCCGCCCCGACGGCCGAGCCCTCCGCCAAGCTCACCGTGCTCCAGGCCGGTCGCCCCGCCGCCCTCCCGCAGGCAGCTCTGACCTATGCCGAGGGCCGGATGCTGGCCGCCGCGGTGCCCGCCCGCTGACCGAGCCTCCGGCGGAGCAGGGCCGGGTAGCCCGATCGGCCCCCGCGGCCCCGGCCGGGAACCCGGAACGCGGCTACGCTGCTGCATATGACGGACCTCCCCGAGAGTGCGACGCACGGGTCGAGCCAGGCGCCACCCACGGAGTGGAACGGCCGAGCCACCAACCGCATCCAGTGGCTGCTGGCCCTCGCGGGCGCGGGCTGTGTGGCCCTCGGCATCGAGCTGGCCGTCGACGGCGCCTGGACCTCGGGCATCGCCCCGCTGCTCATGTCGGTGATCGGCTGCCTCGCCGCCGGGCTGCTGATCCTCTTCGGAACGCTCGCCTTCGTCCATGTGGCCGTCAAGGTCGATGGGGACAGCCTGGAGGTGCGCTGCGGCCACGCCGGCCTGCCACGCCGCCGGATCCTGCTCAGCCATGTGACGGGCGCGGAATTCGTCCCCCGGATCAACCCGCGCCAGTGGGGCGGCTGGGGCTACCGCTGGCGTCCCGAGCAGGGCACGGCCGTCGTGGTCCGCAAGGGCGAGGGCGTGGCCCTGCACCTCGGCGACGGCCGCACCTTCACCGTCACGGTCGACGACGCGGAGACGGCCGTACGGTTCATCCGGCAACGCCTGCACCTGCCGGCCTCCGGGAAACGACCGGGCGACTGACCTGGGCCGCACCGGCCACCGTCCCGGCGACCGAGCGGACCACCGTCCCGGCGACCGAGCGGACCACCGTCCCGGCCACCGTCCCGGCGACCGACCGGGCCGCCCACCGCCTGCCGAGAGGCACCCCGGGCCGCCGGCGTCCCGGCCCCATGCGGGTCAACGCCGCCGCCCCAGGCCGCCCACCGTAGACTCCGCCGGGTGAGCGCCACCATGACTCCCGTCGATGCCCCGCCGCCCGCCACAGCCTCCCCGGCCGCCGGACTGCTGCCGCGGCTCCTCCGCCCGGCCGCCGCCGTGCTCTCCGGACTGCTGCTCTACGCGAGCTTCCCGCCCCGGCCCCTGTGGTGGCTCGTGCTGCCCGGATTCGCCCTGCTGGGATGGGTGCTGCACGGGCGCCGGCTCCGGTCAGCCTTCGGCCTCGGCCTCCTCTCGGGCCTCGGTTTCATGCTTCCGCTGCTGCACTGGACCGGCACGGACGTCGGCCCGGTGCCGTGGCTGGCCCTGGCCGTCGTAGAGGCGCTGATCATCGCGGTGGGGTGCGTCGGCATCGCCGCGGTGACCCGGCTCGCGTACTGGCCCGTGTGGGCGGCCGCTGTCTGGACGCTGGACGAGGCGGTCCGTGCCCGGATCCCGTTCGGCGGCTTTCCCTGGGGCAAGATCGCCTTCGGCCAGTCCGAGAGCGCCTTCCTGCCGCTGGCCGCGCTCGGCGGCACCCCGCTGCTCTCCTGCGCCGTCGTCCTGTGCGGCTTCGGGCTCTACGAGGCCGTGCGGCAGCTCGTCGCGTACCGCAGGACCGGAAAGGTCCCGCGCGCGGCCGTCGTCGGCGCCGCCGTGAGCGTCCTCGTGCCGGTCGCCGGGGCCCTCGCCGCGCTGCCCCTGGTCGACGACTCGGCGGAGAACGGCACGGCCACCGTGGCCGCGATCCAGGGCAACGTGCCGCGCCTGGGACTCGACTTCAACGCCCAACGCCGCGCCGTCCTCGACAACCACGCGCGGCGCACCGCGCAGCTGGCCGAGGACGTGAAGGCGGGCAAGGAGAAGCAGCCCGACTTCGTGCTGTGGCCGGAGAACTCCTCCGACCTCGATCCCTACCTCAACGCGGACGCCCGCCAGGTCATCGACGACGCCGTCAAGGCGATCGGCGCCCCCACGGTCGTCGGCTCGGTGGTCGAGAAGGGCTCCGACAGCCTTCGCAACACCCTGATCGAGTGGGACCCGGAACAGGGCCCCGTCGACACGTACGACAAGCGGCACATCCAGCCGTTCGGCGAGTACATGCCGATGCGCACCGTCGCCCGCTTCTTCAGCGAGGACGTCGACCGGGTGCAGCGCGAGTTCGTCGCCGGCACCGAGGTTGGCGTCTTCGACCTCGCGGGGACGAAGGTGGGGCTCGTGACCTGTTACGAGGCCGCCTTCGACGACGCGGTACGCGACACCGTCACCCACGGCGGCCAGATGATCGCCGTGCCGAGCAACAACGCGACGTTCGGCCGCAGCGAGATGACCTACCAGCAGCTGGCCATGTCCCAGGTGCGGGCCGTCGAGCACGGTCGGGCCGTCGTCGTCCCCGTCACCAGCGGGGTCAGCGCGGTGATCCGCCCGGACGGCACGATCGTCGAGAAGAGCGGCATGTTCACCCCCGCCGCCCTCGTCGACGAGGTCCCGCTGCGCTCCTCGCTCACCCCCGCCACCCGGATGGGCCCCCTGCCCGAGGGCGTCATCGCGCTGCTGGCCCTGGCGGGCCTGGGCTGGGTGAGCGTCTCGGCGTTCCGGGCCCGCCGGAGCGGGGGACCGGCCAGTAGCGCCTGACCCGGCCACGTAGGCTCGGATCCATGGCTACTCCCGACTTCATCCGTGACATCCGCGCCACCGCCGGGCACCAGCTCCTCCTGCTGCCCGGGGTGACGGCCATCGTCCTCGACGACGAGGGCCGCGTGCTGCTCGGGCGGCGCGCGGACACCGGGAAGTGGTCGGTCATCGGCGGGATCTCCGAGCCGGGGGAGGAGCCTGCGGCGACGGCGGAGCGCGAGGTGCTGGAGGAGACCGGTGTGCACTGTGTGGCCGAGCGGGTGGTGCTCACGCAGGCGCTGGATCCCGTGCAGTACGCGAACGGCGACATCTGCCAGTACCTCGACGTCACCTTCCGCTGCCGGGCGACCGGCGGTGAGGCGCGGGTCAACGACGACGAGTCGCTGGAGGTGGGCTGGTTCCCGCTGGACGGGCTCCCGCCCCTCGGCGAGTTCGCTCTGTTCCGGATCAAGCAGGCCCTCACCGAGGGCCCCGCCTGGTTCCAGCCCACCCCGCGGACTCCGTAACTCTCTAGTTCACCGTGAAGGACGCCGTCGTCCCGGTGAACGGCGTGATCTTCCCGAGCAGGCTCCTGGCGTCCCCGTGGTGCACGATCCGGTACGTGCCGGGTGCCGTGTCCGCCGCGATGTCCCAGGTGATCGTGGCCTTCGAGGTGCCGGTCAGACCGTTGAGCCGTGTCCAGCGGTAGGCGGTCTCCCAGTCGCCGTCGTCCAGCACCCGCTGCCAGGTGCCGTTCTCCAGCCGCTGCACCTCAAGGAAGGTGGAGCCCCGGCGGACGTTGTTCTTCGGGTGCCCGGTGGCGAACTCGACGGTCGCGGTGGAGCCGCGCGTGTAGGAGTTCTCCGGGGCCTTCAGGACGCCGCCGAACGCCTTGCCGGCGGGCGGGTTGTCGTACACGACCCCCGTCTGGAAGGTGAACTGCCGGCCCGACTCGTCAGGAGGCGTCGCGCCCCGCTCCAGGGTGGTGCCCTCGCGCAGGGAGTCCGCGATCCGGGCGTACTCCTGCTGGTAGGCGGGCAGGGTGTAGCGGCCGTACAGCGTGGAGCCGCCCTCGTAGTTCTGGGTGTCGTACTCCTCCGGCGTCGTCACGTACTGGCTGTAGGCGTTGGCGTACCCCTGGAGCAGGACGCGGTCCAGCGGGACGCCCAGCCGCTCGGCCACCGTGCGGCGTACGCGGAGGCCGGAGGTGATCGTGAACTCGCCCGGGGCGGCCACCAGGTGCAGCTCGCCGATCTTCATGATCTGGAGCGGGAGGCGCTTCGGGGTGACCGGGTGGACGTTGCTCAGCAGCCCGGTGGGGATCAGGCTCGCCTTGGGGTACTGGCAGGTCGCGAGCCAGGACGGGGTGTCGATGCGCAACGCGTCGATGATGCCCGCGACCGGGGTGCGGGTGCCCTCCTCGAAGCCGGGGATCGCGGGACCGTCCTCGACGCTGCCCGCGAGCGTGGACGCGCCCACGACGGCGGGGCAGGTGCGGTGCTCCTTGCCGTCCGGGGTGTACTCCGGGCGTACGGTCACGCTCTCCATGTCGACGTAGGCGAGCCGGGAGTCGACGCCTCCGGAGACGGGCCGTGTGTCGTCGTAGATCTCGCGGGCCTTGTCGAGCTGACGCTCGCCGATGATCCGCGTGTTCTCGAACTCGTCCTCGGTGGGCCCCGACCCCGGCCTCAGGTCGAGATTCGGCGACATGTCGCCTGCGTTGGTGTTGGGGAAGGCCGCGACGAAGCCGGGGGTGTCGTCGAGGTAGCGCACGCCCTCGTGGTTGTGCTCCCAGGCGTAGGCGGCATAGCCCTTGTTGTCGGGGCTGATGAGCGTGTTCTTGTTGGTGATCGAGGTGTTGTGGGTGGCGAACCAGCTGATCGCGCCCGCGTCCCTGTCGCCCTGCTTGAAGCGCAGGACGGTCATCGCCGGGTCGATCGCGTCGGGGAAGGCCGCCCGGTCGGCCGCCGGGTTGCGGTCGAAGGCCTCGCGGGAGCGGTTGACGCTGGCGTTGGCGAGGGTGCCCGTGCCCAGGCTCATCGTGCCGGGCTTCAGATCCTCGTGGGCCTTGGCGACGGAGTCCGTCACGCCGTCGACGATCGCCCGGTAGGTCTCCTTCTGGAAGCCGAGGACGGAGAGGTTGTAGGCGACGTGGTGGGAGTAGCCGCCGGGCCCCGAGTGGGTGTGGGTGGCCGACAGCAGGACGTTCTCCTCGCCGTACAGGTCCCCGTAACGCTCCTTCAGACGGGCGATGACCCCCTGCTGGACGGACTGGAAGATCATCGCGAGGTCGGCGTTGACGTACACCACGCGCTTGCCGCTCGACCGGTCGACGACGACGAAGGCCCGTGACCGCTGTCGCTGATGGATGCCCGACGTCTTCTGGTCGAAGCTGGAGTAGCCCATCATCCCGGTTTCGGCGGCCTCGCCCGTGACATCGGAGATGCCTCGCCCGACGAGGTAGTTCCCTCCGTCGCCGGTGCTCGACGCCGACGCGGGGGAGGGGGCGCCGAGGGTGACCGCGCCGAGGGTGGCGGCAAGCACCGCGACGGGGAGCCTGCGCCGGGAGCAGCGGGCGGTGGGGGGCGGCATGGAACCTCCTGGGGCGGGAGACGGGAATGCCCGGACCCGGTCGGCGGCTCGCTGACGGGAGGAGCCGGGCAGTGTCCCGACCGTAGAGGAGTGTGACCTGCGTCGCATAGATGCCTACCGGCCAGTAAAGCGATGTGCCCCCGCTCCGTTCGTTGACATGGGCATGCCGCATTGTTCTACTGAGTGGCGGATCAATTGGCCAGTACGGGAGGAGGGTATTCATGCAGGCAGTTGAAGAAAAGGTCCAGGGCGGAACGGACCGGAACGCCGATGATGTATTCGATCTGGTGATCGGCGATCTGGAACAGGAAATTCCGCCGCTCGCTTCACCGACGAACTCGGGCAGCGGCACCTCCTGTGGTTCGTGCGCGAGCATCT
Organism: Streptomyces sp. NPDC026589; assembly: GCF_040638385.1. Lineage (NCBI taxonomy): Bacteria > Bacillati > Actinomycetota > Actinomycetes > Kitasatosporales > Streptomycetaceae > Streptomyces > Streptomyces sp. NPDC026589. The sequence goes on along the minus strand of NZ_JBEZYG010000019.1, from coordinate 87,191 downwards.
ACTGCTGTTGACGCGCGCCGGGTGGTGTCGCCACGTCGGCGCCACCCGGGTGCGCCGCACCTCCCTCCCCGTGATGAGCCGAAGGGCTGCTGTGCCGGATTCACCCATGGACGTCGAGCCCCTCTGGGAGATGAGCGACCCCGGTCGAGACTTCGGTGGAGACCCCGGCCGAGACTTCGGCGGCGACACCGGGCGAGGGTCCGCCCCGAGATCCGGCCAGGGTGCCGAGCGGGACGGATCACCCCAACTCCCCCCAGTCGCGCGACGGGTGATCGACGCCGTCCGGAAGGGCGAGGCCGGCGGACTGTTCCCGCCCGTCGTCACGGCAGGCCCCGACGGGACGGTCGCGATCGGCCGGCTGCTCGGCGGCGAGGCGGACGCACGGATGATCGAACACGCGCTCCGCGACCGGCGGTTCGCTCCGCTGCTGGACCTGTGGGACCGGCTGGACGCCTGGTGCCTATTCTCCGGACCGCGCTATTCGTCCGTGGTTTCCGCCGGAATACTGGATATCACCAACGCCGCTATCTTCGGCCCCGTGGTATCCGAGGCATTCGTGGCCTGCGCTGCCGGAAGGCCGCACTACGCCCGTGACCGGGTGGCCGAGTGGGCGGTGCGCTGCGAGGAATTCCTCACGCTGTTCCTCGACCGATTCCTCCGGGACATGAACGCCTGCTGGCCCGGTGAACCCGCGTTCCGGGGGCCGGTCGTCGGACTGTGGGCCCACGGCGAGGAGACCCACAACGGACGCCAGCGCGTCCTGCGCCTCGACTGCGCCGGCGGCGGCCGGGTCGCCTACAAACCGCGACCGGCCTCCGGCGAGCTGCTGTTCACCGCGTCTACCGCGTCTACCGCGTCCACTGGATCCGCCGCATCCTCCCGATCCGCCTCGCCCGCCTCGCTGTTCGATCTGCTCAACCACGCGCCCACGGCGTCCGGCGAGGTCCGGCTGCCCGTGCTGTCCTGCTGGCCCGGAGCCGAGCCCGGCTACCTGTGGCAGGAGTGGATCGAGCCGCCCGCACAATGGGGACCGATCCGGGCCTCCGGACCGTGGGAGCTGACCGGAACCCGGCTCACCCCGGAGGAGTCGGGGCGGTTCTGGCATCGCACCGGCTCGCTGACCGCCGCGATGTTCGCTTTCGGGATCACCGACATGATCGGCGGCAACGTGGTCACCGGGAGCAGGCCCGGCGACCCCGAGCCCCTGCTCTACCCGATCGACCTGGAGATCTACTTCTGCCGGGTCCCGCGCCTCTACGACACCGGCCTCCTGCACGACGCGACCGCCGAGATCGACCAGCACCACGTCGGTCTGGAACGCTCCGCCCGCTGGTGCGACGCCGAGGGCCCGCCGGTGTGCTGGACCGAGCGGCCGACGGGAGGCCTGCGACTGGACCGCCGCCGCATGCCCCTTGCCCGGGAAGAGACCAGGAACGTGGTCGCCGACACCGACGGGCGGACCGGTTACGGGCCCTACCTCCCGGCCATGCTGCGCGGCATGTTCGACGCCTGGACCCTGATGTGCCGACAACGGCCCGCCATCGGTGAGTTCCTGGCGACCGCCACCGCCGGTCACCACGTACGCGTCCTGCGACAGCCCACGTTCCGGTACTTCGACGCGCTCATGCCCCGCTGGCTGTCCGGCGGCGGCGCGGCCCCCCGCCCCACCGGACCCGACGTCCGCTTCGACCGGGCCGAACGCGGCCAACTGCGACGCCTGGACGTGCCCTACTTCGTCCGCTCCCTGGCGGGCGGGCCGGTGCTGAGCGTCGCACCGCCGCCCGTGCCGTTCGGGACGGTCCGGGTCGCCGCCCGGCCCGAACCCGAGGGCGGCTGGCCCCCACTGCGGGAGCTGCTGGAGGGCGAGAACCTCACCCTCGCCGGTCTCGGAGTGGCCCTCCGGGACGCCACCGAGCACGTGTTCGACGATGTGACGGACCACGTCGTCGCGGATGCCCCGCTGGGCGTCCGGCTCCACCTCCAGAGCCCCGCCGAGGGCCAGGTCGCCTTCGACTGGCCGGAGGCCGGCCGACGGATCACCTACCTCTGGGACCGGCAGAAGGTACGGCTGCGCATCGACCCGATCGACGCGCCCGAAGCCCCGGTCGAGCCCCGGCCCGCCGGAGAGATCCGGCGCAGGCTGCTGCGGCTCGACCGGCTCGACGGCGCCGTCCGGACGCCATGGGCCGACGGCGGTATGAGCGACGGGACGGCCGAGCGCCGCCTGCGGGACCTGACCGACGCCGGCATCACCTGGCTCACCACGGTCGTGGCCGACCACGGCTGGCCCGGACACGCCCTGGTCGGCGCGGAGGCGGCCGCCGCCGCGAGCCGCCTCGTCCAGCACGCCCGGGAGCACCTGGACTTCCGCCGGCACTGCCTGGAGCTGATGCGGGACGCCGCGGAACGCCGCGATCTGCCGTGGCGGGAAATCGCCTATCTGACCGATGAGCTGCGGGTGACCGAGGGGCTTCCGCAGGTGTACGGAACGAAGTTCGAGCCCGTCGGCGGAGTGCTGGTCCCCTGGCCGGTGGAGGACCCGGAAGACGTGGACCACCGCCGGGCTGCCCTCGGCATGGAACCGCTCGCCGACCACACGGACCGGATCCGGCGGCGGTTCCCCCTGACCGGAAGGGAAGCATCATGAGCACGCTGGCCCCCGAGGCGCGGCGGACGCCGGACGGCGTCGACTGGGAGCTGTTCGGGCAGCGCTGCTGGGACCGGCGGCCCGTCCGGCTGAGCGCCCGGCCGCCGTTCGGCCTCGACGCGATCCACCCCCTGAACGTCGCCTCCTGCGCACCGTTCCGCGCGGGCACCCGCTTCTGGGTGATGCCCGACGTCCGGTTCCTCCTCGGCGACGGCTGGCTGCGCGCCCCCGGAACCCTGCTGCCGGACACCACGGACTTGACCCTCGACGACTACCTCGACCGGCTCGACACCGAGGTCCCCGGACAGGGCTACCTGCTGACCGTGCGCCAGCCGCTCCTCCTGGACCACGCCCTGTGGTCCGCCGTACGGGACACGGTCAGCGGGCTCTGGCGACACGTCGGCTGGCCCAACCTCCCCCTCACCGCCGAGGTGCTCACCGGCGACCGGTTCACCCAGCACGCCGGCGCGGCCGAGGCCCCGACGCACGCGGCGCTGACCTGGGTGCTGCGCGGGCGCATGGACGTGACGCTGTGGGACGAGCGCGGCGGGCCCCCACCGGCGGACATCGCCGACCCGGACCGGGACGTGCCCGGTGCCCGCACCCTCGGCGCCGGGGCCGGGGAGCTGCTGTACTGGCCCGGCGACCAGCGCCACGTGGACACCTACCGCGAACGGTGCGTCGCCCTGCGCCTGCGCGTCCCGGTCGACCGGGGGCTGCCGTTCACCGCGCTGCGCGACCTGCTCGCCGACCTGGTGCACGCGGGCCGGGACAACGACGAGACCGTGCCGTACTTTCCGTTCGGCCCCGGAACCCGCATCGACGACCGGGACGGTGTGCTGCCCCGCCTGACCGCGCTCGGCGACGAACTGCGCGGAGCCGTGGACGGCGAACGGCTGCGCAGGACGCTGCGGATCCGCTGGGCCGCGCTGCGCTCGGCCGCCGGGCTCGAACCGATTCCGGTGCCACGCGACGGCGTCACCATCACCCGGGACACCCGCTTCCGCCGTACCGGCGAGATCGTCCGGATGGCCGACGGGCCCGCGCACGAGGTCTGGGCGGTCGACGGGAACGTCTTCACCCTGCCGAGGGCCGCGAGCGACCGTGTGTACGCCGCCCTCGGCGACGGCGAGGAGACCGGCGCCGACGACGTCTGCCGCGCCCTCGCCGCGGGCGGCGACGACAGGAACGACCCGACGGTGCTCGCGCTGCTCGACAGGCTGTACCGGCTGCGCGGCATCGACCTGGCCGAGGAGAGGGCGCGATGACGCTGACCGTCGAGAGGTCCTTCGGCTGGGACACCTTCGCGAGCCGCTTCTGGGACCGGGCGCCCGTCCTCTACAAGGGCCTCGACACGGCGCCGTTCGACGAGCGCGAGGTGTTCCGGGCCGCCGTGCTCGGCAGCCGCCCGCCCCACCCGCTCGCCGTGCCGGGCAACCTCCAGTTCCTCGTGCGGCGGCGGCAGCAGACCCGGCCCCTCGACTATCTTCCCCAGTCGCGCGACGGCTCGCTCGACGGCTACGAGCGGCGCATGGCCGACCGGCTGGACGGGCAGCGCTACGCCCTCGTCGTCCACCGCTTCCACTCCTTCTCCCACCCGCTGTGGGACCGCGCGCAGCGGTTCTACGCCGGGCTGTGGGAGCGGGTCGGCCAGCCCACGCACACCGCCGGTTCCACGATGTTCCACGGCTCCTACGAGCACAGCCCGGTCGGCGTGCACCAGGACCGCTTCGCCACCTTCATGTTCTGCGTACGCGGCACCAAGCGGATGCGGTTCTGGGCCGAGCGGCCGTGGTCGGACCCGGTGCACACGGTGCTGGACTACCAGCCGTACCTGGCGTCCTCGTTCGTCGCCGAGGTCGAACCGGGAGACCTGCTGTACTGGCCCGCGCGCTACTACCACGTGGGGGAGAGCGCCTCGGACGCCCCGGCGACCAGCGTCAACGTGGGCATTCCGCGCCGCGAGCACCGGCCGTACTACGAGATCAAGGACCTGTTCCGGGGCACCCGGCCGAAGAGCTCCGCCCCGCTGTTCACCCCGGACGCCGGTCCGGACGGCCGGCTGGCCGGGGAACTGCCCAGGGCCCTGGCCGACGCCGTGGACGCCTTCGCGGAACACCTGGACGAGGAGCGGTTCGCCGACCGGGCCACCGCGCTCGCGTTGCGCGTCAGGACGGCGGGCGGCTTCTGGCCCACCGAGCCGCCCGCCGCGCCGCGCCTCCTGGACGACGACACCCCCGTACGCGGCTGCGCCCCGCTGCTGCCCGCTCCCGGCGACGGCCCGCATCGCTGGGCCGCCAACGGCCATGTCACCTCCGGCGCGACCGGCGCCGAAGCACTCGCGGTGCTGCGCCGGCTGGACGCCGGTGCGACGGTGCGGGTCGGGGAACTGCCCGAGGCCCGGCGCGCGGACGTCCGCCGACTGTTGCAGGAACTGGAGAGCTTCCGTGCCGTCACCCGCGTCGACACCCACTGACCGAGCATCCGCCGACCGAACCCCAACTGACCGAACTCCAACTGACCGAACACCCACCGACCGGGTACCCACCGGTGGGACGCCCGGGCCCGCCGTCCGCGGGCCCGCCCACCGGCAGGCCGCCGCCCGGGTCGTCACGGAGATCGCGGACCGGCTGGCCGACCCGGAGCGCGTGGCCCGGATCGCGGGCGTGCCGGGCAACCTGATGCACTACCCGGGCGACCCCCAACCGGTGTGGGACCCCCTGTCGCTCTCCGACGGGCACCCCGGAGTCGCGCTGCTCCACGCCGAGTTGGCGGCCGATGACGCCGAGGCGCGCGAGCGGGCCCACGCGCACCTCTCCGCCGCGCTCGCCGCCGGGATACGGCTGCGCCCCCAGTCGCTGTTCGGCGGCATGGTGGCCCTCGCGTACGCCGGGCACACGGCGGCCGTCGGCTCCGGCGGCTACACCACGATGCTCACCGGGCTGGACCGGCACATCGTCGACCAGGCCCGCACCCGTGCACGGGCCGACCTGGAGCGGGCCGACGCCGGGGAGCCGGCCGGAGCGTGGAGCCGCTACGACGTCCTCGGCGGCACCGCCGGGATCGGCCGTTATCTGCTGGCCCGTCACCGGGCGGCGGACGGAGGGGAGGAGCGCGTGGCGGCGGGCGTCGCGCTGACCGAGGTGCTCACCTCCCTCGTGGCCCTCGCCACCGCCGAGGACCTCATGAGGCACGGCTCCCGGCTGCCCTCCTGGTGGATCACCGAGGGCCTCGACCACGGGCTCGCCGAACACGTCAACCTCGGCCTCGCCCACGGTGTCCCCGGGCCGCTCGCGCTCCTTTCCGTCGCCTGGCGGGCAGGGTTCCGGGTGGACCGTCAGGACGAGGCCATCGAGCGGATCATGGCGCTGCTGACCCGCCTGCGCACCACCGACGAGGCGGGCCCGCGCTGGCCGCACCTGATGACCCGCGAGCGCATCGAGAACCGAGCGGCGCCGGGACGCGGACGGGACTCCTGGTGCTACGGCGCTCTCGGCGCGGCCCGCGCCGTCCATCTCGCCGGCACCGCGCTGGACCGGCCGGACTGGCACGCCGACGCGCGCGCCGCACTGCTCGGCGCCCTGACGGCGGCCGACGACGGTCTGATCCGCGACTCCGCGCTCTGCCACGGCTGGGCCGGCCACCTCCAGATCGTGCTGCGCACCGCCCACGACACCGCCGACCCGGACCTCCACGCCACCGCCGAAGAGCTGGCGGCGCGGGTGCTGGACGGGTTCGATCCCGAGGCCCCGTTCGGCTACCGCTACTCCCATACGCTGGCGGCGCGCGAACTCGACCGCCCCGGCTTCCTGGAGGGAGCCGCGGGCATCGCCCTCGCCCTGCACACGTACGCCACCGGGAACGAGCCGACCACGTCCTGGGACAGCGCCCTGCTGCTGAGCTGACCCCTCAGGCCGTGCGGGAACAGGGTGACGTCAACGAGTCGGTGGGGCCCACGGCGGGGCTCAGCGGCCGAGCGTGACCTCCTGGCTCCACGCGTCGTAGCCTGCGCGCCGCCGTCCGGAGGCAGCGTGGAACAGTTCCACGGAGCCTCGGACCAGACATGGTCACCTTCATGATACGCAGAGTGACTGACGGTGGGTGGTTGGTGCCGCCGGGTTGCGCCGCGCCGCGGCCGGTGCGCCGGGCTCGCGAGCAAGGTGGCCCGCCCCCGCTGCGTGCCGCCGGACGGCGGGGTACGGTCACCCCCAGGGCCCCGGCCAGCGGGAATTCGGTCAACGGCCTTGTACGGACAGTGAGTAGAGGAGAGATATGAGCGTCGACAACGACGATTTCCGCCGCCGGATCCGGTCCGACATTCCCCACTCCGCGCGCGTCTGGAACGCGTGGCTGGGCGGCAAGGACCACTATCCGGTGGACCGGGAGCTGGCCGACGTGGTGAGCGCGGCCTACCCGCAGATGGTCGACATCGCCCGTGCGTCACGCGCTTTCCAGATCAGGGCGATCCACTACCTCGCCTCGGCGGGGGTGCGCCAGTTCCTGGACGTCGGCACCGGGCTTCCGGTGGCGAACAGCACGCACGAGGTGGCGCAGAGCATCGCACCCGAGTCGCGGATCGTCTACGTGGACAACGACCCGATCGTCCTGGCCCACGCGGAGGCGCTTTTGACCAGCGCCCCGCAGGGCCGCACGGCCTACGTGGACGCCGATCTGTCCGATGCGGACGCGGTAGTGGACGAGGCGGCCAAGACGCTCGACCTGTCCGAGCCCGTCGCGGTTCTCCTGCTCTCGACCCTGGGGCACCTCGTTCCGGCCGAGGGCATCGAGGTCGTCCAGCGGTATCTGGCCCGGATGCCGGCGGGAAGCTACCTGGTGCTCTGCGACACGGTGACGACGCCTCAGACGCTGGCCGCCCAGGAGGCGTACGCGTCGGGCGACAACCCGCCCTACCTCGTCCGGAAGCCTGAGGAGATCACCGACTGCGCCAAGGGCCTGGAGCTGGTCGAGCCGGGGTTCGTCTCGATCGACCGCTGGCGGCCCGAGGAGGACGACGCGGTGCCGGTCGACCAGTGGGGGCTCGTCGCCCGCAAGCCGTAATGACCCGGAGGGACGCCGGGCGCTCGTGTGAAGCGCCCGGCGTCCCGTGCCGCTGTCCGGGGCCGCTGCCCCGGGTCCCGGCTACCGGCGGATCGTCACCGGCTCGATCTCCGCGTTGTTGTGCCGGCGCGCCCAGTTCTCCAGGGCCACCCGGCAGGCGTGGTCGAGGTGGCGCAGGCCTGTCAGGTCCAGCTCTATGGGCTGATCCTGCGGGAGCTTCTCCAGCTGCTCCAGGATGCGGGGCAGTCGCAGGAAGGTGGCGTTCCCGGTGAGGGTCACCACGACCCGGCCGCCGGTGAGCCGACGGGTGGTGAGCTGGACGTGCGAGGTCTCCCAGGCCGACTTGACCACCGCCAGCAGCAGGCCGAGCACGACCCCCTCGAACAGGTTGGTCACGACGATCGCGATCGCGGTGATCGCCAGCAGCACGGCCTCCCCGCGGTGTTCGCGCCACAACGGGCCGAACTCCTTGGCGGGCACGAGCTTGCATCCGGCGTGGACGAGGATCCCGGCCAGCGCGGCCAGCGGGATGATTCCGACGGCGGCGGGCAGCAGCGCGGCGAAGAGCAGCAGCCACAGTCCGTGGGCGATCCGGGAGAGCGCGGTGGTCGCCCCGGCCTGGACGTTGGTGGCGCTGCGGACGATGACCGCGGTCATGGGCAGCGCGCCGAGCGCCCCGCAGATGGTGTTGCCGACGCCCTGGGCCACCAGCTCCTTGTCGTAGTCGGTGCGGGGCCCGTCGTGCATCCGGTCGACGGCCGCCGCGCTGAACAGACTCTCGGCCGAGGCGATGAGGGCGAAGGCCAGGACGGTGCCGATGACCGCCACGTCGGCGAGCCGGGCGAAATCCGCCCCGCCGGGGAGATCGATGGCCTGTAGCAGCCCGTTCACATCGGCCACGGCCGGCCGCAGACCGGCCAGGTGGGCGATGGCGGTGGCCAGGGCGACCGCGGCGAGGGGCGCCGGGACGAGGCGCACGGTCGCCGGGAGCTTCGGCCACAGCAGCAGCACGGCGACGGTTCCGGCGCCGAGGCCGAAGGCGGTGAGGGCCTCCTGGTTCGTGATGATCTCGACGGCGAGACCGGGGAGTCCGACCAGCTTGGCGAGACCGCTGCCCGGCTGTTCGGTGTCGGCCATGGCGTACACCTGGCCCAGCACGATGATCAGGCCGATGCCGCCGAGCATGCCCTGCACCACGGAGACGGAGATGGCGCGGAACCAGCGGCCGAAGCGCGCCAGGCCCAGCACCACCTGGAGCAGTCCGGCGGCCAGCACGATCGGGCCGAGCGTGCCGAGGCCGAATTCCTTGACCGCCTCGTAGACAAGCACGGTGAGTCCCGCGGCCGGTCCGCTGACCTGGAGCTTGCTGCCCGGCAGGAAGCCGACGACGAGCCCGCCGACGATGCCGGTGACCAGGCCCAGTTCGGCCGGCACTCCGGAGGCGACGGCGACACCGACGCACAGCGGCAGCGCGACCAGGAAGACGACGAGTGACGCCAGCAGGTCACGTCGTACGACGTGGGGGTTCTTGAGTTCCTTCGCGGAAATCACGATGGGTTTTCCCTTGTGGGTACGGTCGCGCCCGGCCGGGGGCCGAGCGCGCGAGCGTGGGGGGAGGGAAAACCGTCAAAGGCGGGCGAACTCGGTCCCGCGCTCCGGCCGGTGAACGCTGACGGAGCCGGTGTGCACTTCGTAGTACCAGGCGTGCAGGCCGAGGGTGCCCTCGGCGAGCCGCTCGCGCACCGCGGGGTAGCCCCGCAGGGTGTTGAGCTGGGCGAGGGCGTGGGCCTGGATCGCGAGGGGGAGGTCGTCGGGGGCGGCGGCCGGGTCCCGGCCGTCCGTGGAGTGCTCCAGCCAGTGGCGGACGGCGGGCATGGCGGAGAGGTCGTCGCCGCGGAACACGGCGCCCACGGCGCCGCAGTGGGAGTGCCCGCACACGATGATGTCGCGCACCTGGAGGGCGCGCAGGGCGTACTCGATGGTCGCGGCCTCGCCCGCGGGCCGGTCCTGCGCCGGATAGGAGGGAACGATGTTGCCCGCGGTGCGGAGTTCGAAGAGCTGACCCGGGCGGGCTCCGGTGATCAGCGAGGGGACGACACGCGAGTCGGAACACGTGACGAAGAGTGCTTCGGGGGTCTGGCCGTCCGCGAGATGTTCGAAGTGCTTTGCGTTCGCGGCGACGTGCTCGGTGAATGTCCGGGCGTGTTCTACGAGGGACTGCATGGTGGCCTGCCTCCTGCATCCGGCGGTGCCGGGGAGCGGTGTGGTCGGGTCATATTGACGAATGCTCTGTTTGTAACCGGATGAATGTTCGGAATGGTGAGGGTGCCTCACCTTGTGGTTTGCCGGATGGCGGCCACGGTGAAGCCCACTCCGATCGCTCCTTGCGGATACGACTGCACCAGAGCATAACGACCAGAACTTTGCTATCGCATTACCTTCTCGTGAAGGAACACAAATGCGCCACCCATGTCATTCATTCGGCTTGTTCTTTGTGATAGCCAATGGGTGGGGGGTGCTGCGAGGGAAGGTGGCGCCGTCAGGTGCGGCGGCCGTGCAGGAAGAGGTGCGGCTCGGGTGCGCCGGCCGGATGGTCCGGGGTGAAGAGCGTGCTGTGTTCCCACTCCACGGCGATGCCCGCCTGCGTGACCAGGGCCGTGAACTCCTCGGCGCCGAAGCTGGAGACCCGGACCGGCTGCCCCATGAAGACCGCGTCGACGCCCGCGGCGTCCACCGGCACCGTCGCGACGACCAGCAGTCCGCCGGGCCGCAGCGACCCCGCGAGCCGCTCCAGCAGCTCGCGCTGGTCACCCCGCGCCAGCTGCAGCAGCGAGAAGTACACGCAGACCGCGTCGAACTCGCCCTCGGAGAGGGGAAGATCGCGGACGTCCGCACACCGGAACTCCGCCTCCGGTACCTGCCGGGCCGCGAGCGCGGTCATCACGGGCGACACATCGACGCCCAGCACCCGGTGCCCCGCGTCCGCCAGGGCCCGTGCCGTGGGCCGGCCCGTCCCGCTGCCCACGTCCAGCACCCGGCTCCCCGGGGCCAGGCCGGCCAGCAGCCGCTCCAGCGACTCGCGGTGGGCGGCCGAAGCGGCGAAGGCCCGTTCGTACTCCGCGCCCAGCGCGTCGAACACCGCCGCGGCCGGATGTCCGGGTCCGGCGCCCGCGTCCGGAAGCCCCTGGCCGCCACGGGGTTCTCCGCTGCCACCGAGTCCCTGGCGCTCACCCATCGAGGCGATCCTTCCGTGGTCGGCGGCCGGCGGGGATCCGCGCGCCCGGCCGCTGTGAGCGTCCCCCCGGGAGCGCCTGAGTATGCCGGTCCCGCACCCCTGAGTACGTTCTCCGATGTTCCGGTTCCCGGGTCACTGTTCGATGGGCGCATGACCTCCGAAGCGCCGCGCCGCCCCCGTATCCAGCACGTCACCACCGCCGGCTCCGCCCTGGCCGTCACGCTGCTCCCGCTCGTGGTCGGCGCCCTGCTGGCCAAGACCATGGCGGCGGACCCGATGACGTCGGTGAACGCGCTCGTCACCAGTGGCGGTCACCGTCCGCGGGTGTCGCCCAAGGAGTGGCGCCGGTGCGGCGGCCACGCGCTGCGGCGGCTGCGGACCGCCGACCGGGCGTCCCTCCCGCGGCGGCACGCGCTGACGCCGTCCGGCCGGTGAGGTCCGGCCGGACGGCGTGGGGACGGGCGCCGGGTCAGCGGACCGGCTGGACCCGCTTCCTCCCCTCCGACGACGGCCGCTCGAACTGGGTGCGGTACAGCTCCGCGTACCTGCCGCCGGCCGCGAGCAGCTCGGTGTGCGTGCCGTTCTCGACGACCCGGCCCGCCTCCACCACCAGGATCCGGTCGGCGGCCCGTACGGTCGAGAGCCGGTGGGCGATCACCAGGGCGGTCCGGCCGGCCAGCGCTTCGGCCAGCGCCTCCTGGACGGCGGCCTCCGACGTGGAGTCGAGGTGCGCGGTCGCCTCGTCGAGGATCACGACCCGCTGACGGGCCAGCAGCAGCCGGGCGATGGTCAGGCGCTGGCGCTCCCCGCCGGAGAGCCGGTATCCGCGCTCGCCCACCACCGTGTCGAGCCCGTCCGGCAGCGAGGCGATCAGGCCGTCGAGCCGGGAGCGGCGCAGGGCGTCCCAGACATCGTCCTCGGAGGCGTCGGGCCGGGCGATCAGCAGGTTGGCCCGCACCGACTCGTGGAAGAGGTGCCCGTCCTGGGTGACCATGCCGAGCGTGTCCCGGATCGAGTCCGCGCTCAGATCGCGTACGTCGACCCCGTTCAGCCGCACGGCACCGGTGTCCGTGTCGTACAGCCGGGGCAGCAGCTGCGCGATCGTCGACTTGCCGGCTCCGGACGAGCCCACCAGCGCGATCATCTGGCCGGGTTCGGCGCGGAAGGAGACGTCGTGCAGGACCGTTGTGCCGCCCCGGTCGTCGAGCGTGGCGACCTCCTCCAGCGAGGCGAGGGAGACCTTGTCGGCGGAGGGGTAGCCGAAGGACACCTTGTCGAACTCCACGGAGACCGGGCCCTCCGGCACCCGGCGGGCGTCCGGCTTCTGTTCGATCAGCGGCTTCAGGTCCAGGATCTCGAAGACCCGCTCGAAGCTGACGAGCGCGCTCATCACCTCGACCCGGGCCCCGGCCAGCGCGGTGAGCGGCGCGTACAGCCGGGTCAGCAGCAGCGCCAGCGCCACGACGGCACCCGGCTCCAGGCTGCCGCGCAGGGCGTAGTAGCCGCCGAGCCCGTAGACCAGGGCCAGGGCCAGGGCGGAGACCAGGGTGAGGGCGGTGATGAACGCCGACTGGGCCATCGCCGTACGGATGCCGATGTCACGCACCCGGTCGGCGCGGGCGGCGAACTCGGCCGACTCGTCGGAAGGGCGCCCGAAGAGCTTGACCAGCGTCGCGCCGGGGGCGGAGAACCGCTCGGTCATCTGGGTGCCCATCGCGGCGTTGTGGTCGGCGGCCTCCCGCTGGAGTCCCGCCATCCGGGCCCCCATCCGGCGGGCCGGCACCACGAACACCGGGAGCAGCACCAGCGATAGCAGCGTGATCTGCCAGGAGATCGTGAGCATCACGGCGAGCGTCAGCATCAGGGTGACGACGTTGGAGACGACGCCGGAGAGCGTGTTGCTGAACGCCCGCTGCGCGCCGATCACATCGTTGTTGAGCCGGCTGACCAGGGCGCCGGTCCGGGTCCGGGTGAAGAAGGCGACCGGCATCTTCTGCACATGGTCGAAGACGGCGGTGCGCAGGTCCAGGATCAGGCTCTCGCCCAGGGTCGACGACAGCCAGCGGGTGAGCAGGCCGAGACCGGCCTCGGCGACGGCGATGAGCGCGATGAGCAGGGCGAACCGGGTGACGGTCCCGGTCTCCGCACCGTTCACGATCGCGTCGACGACTTTCCCGGCCAGCAGCGGAGTGGCCACCGCGAGCAGCGCCGTCAGGACGCTCAGAACCAGGAAGCGGTAGATCCGCCGCCGATGGGGGCGGGCGAAGACCATGATGCGGCGCAACGCCGTCCGGGAGAAGGGCCGGCGGTCCTGCTGGGCGTTCATCGCACTGTGCAGCGAATGCCACGCGGTGACTTCCATGTCCATGGGGCGCTCCGAAGTCTGACGGCCCCCGGCTTCCCCCGACGGCCTGCGGATCCCGTGGGCCGTGCGGCCCGGGTTCACTCGGAACGTTAGGACCTCAAGTTTGATTGAGGTCAAGGGTGGCGGAGTGGAGGCGCCGGAGGGCGCCCTGTCCGCGGCGGTCGCGCGGACGGTCGGAACGGTCATGCGGGGCTGGCATGATCAGGGGATGAACGATTGCGTGATCGCCGCGTGTGACGGGGCGTCGAAGGGAAATCCGGGTCCGGCCGCCTGGGCGTGGGTCGTCGCCGACGCGCAGGGGAACCCCGTGCGCTGGGAGGCCGGTCCGCTCGGCACCGCCACGAACAACGTCGCCGAGCTCACGGCGCTGGCGGAGCTGCTGGAGTCCACCGGCCCGGCGGCGCGCGTCGAGGTGCGGATGGACTCGCAGTACGCCATGAACGCCGTGACGAAGTGGCTTCCGGGGTGGAAGCGCAACGGCTGGAAGACCTCCGGTGGCAAGCCCGTCGCCAACCGTGAGCTGGTCACCCGCATCGACGCCCTGCTCGCCGACCGCTCGGTGACGTTCCGCTACGTGCCCGCGCACCAGGTGAACGGCGACCCGCTCAACGCGATCGCCGACCAGGCCGCCAGTGAGGCGGCCGTGGCCCAGAGCCCGGCCGGTACGGCGCACGGTGCCACGGCTCTGCCGGTGCCCGCGCCCGCGCGGTCCACGAAGGGGCGATCGGAGGCGTCCGGGGCGTCGGGCGGCGCGAAGGGGCGGAGTGCGGCGGGCGCGTCCCGGGGCGGGCGGTCCACCGGCACGATCGCGGCGCGCTTCGCGGGCCGGTGCCACTGCGGAAAGCCGTACGCGGCCAAGGAGCCGATCGCGAAGAACCCGAACGGCTGGGGCCACCCGGAGTGCCGCACCGCTCCCGCCTGATCACGCGAGGACATCGGGAGGAGAGGCCCGGAAGGCGGTCCGGTCGGTCGTACAAGCGTTGTGGAGATGTCGCGGCCGCGTGGTGGGCAGCCTCAGACGTCGGCCCAGACGAGGCGGCCCGCCAGTGCGGCGCGGGTGCCCCAGCGGGCCGCCAGCGCGTCGACGAGCAGGAGGCCCCTGCCGTCCTCGGCCAGGTGGTCGAGCGTGTCGTCGTCCGCGGGGCCGCCCGTCGCCCGGGACCCGGTGACCGGAAGGCCCGCCGAGTCGCCCGGGGAAGCCGGTGCCGGGATCCGGGCCCGGCCGCGGTTCCACACGCAGATGCGCACGCCGTCCGCGGAGCGCAGGAGCCGGCAGCGGATCCGCCGGGTGTTGGTGTGCCGCACGGCGTTGGTGACCAGCTCGGTCACTATCAGGGCCGCCGCCTCGGTCCGTTCGGCCGGTTCGCCCCAGGCCCGCATGGCCTCCTGGACCCGGTGCCGGGCCTCCGGAACACCCCCGGGCAATCGGGGAACCCACCAGCTGTGCGCACCTCGGTCACCTCCGGCACCTCGGACACCTCCGTCATCGGGAGCACGCTCCGCGCAACTGACTATTTCCGACATGTATGCACTCTCGACGCAAAACGCATACTTTGCAAGCGACAGAGTGTGTAGTGCTCCGCCCCGGGGCTCGACGAGGAAGGTTCCGCGCATGCGAGCCCGTTCAGGTCCCACCGTGGAGCACCGCGTTCTCGCGGTCCGCCTCCGTATGCTGCGGGAACGCGCGGGAATCAGCCTTCGGGCCGCGGCCGACGCGCTGGACGCCCACCCCGCCACCGTCCGGCGCATCGAACGCGCCGAGACCGGACTCGACGCCCGGCAGGTCGGCGAACTGCTCCGCTGTTACGGCGTTCCGCCCGCCGTGGCCGAGCCCATCATGGCCGGGCTCGGAGCCGCGAACCTGCCCGGCTGGTGGCACCGGTGGCGGGACGCGATGGACGGCTGGCAGCAGGACGTCATCGGAGTGGAGTCCTCGGCGAGCCTCGTCCGGACCTGGCACCCGGCACTGGTGCCCGAACTGCTGCGCACCCCCGCGTACGCCGCCGCGCTCTACCGTACGCAGTACCCCGAGGACACCCCCGGGCGCCGGGAGCGCCGACTCGAGCTGCTGCGGGAGCGCCGCCGCCGCATGCGCGAGCGCGGGGCCGCCCTGTGGGCCCTGTTCCCGGCAGTGGCCCTCCTTACGCGGGTCGGCGACCGGGAGACCATGGACGGGCAGCGGGCCGCGCTGGCCGAGGCGATGAAGGAACAGCACGTCACCGTCCAGGTCGTGCCCATGGACCACCCGCCGCACCCCCTGACCGGCGTACCGCCCCTGCACATCCTCCGGGTGCCCGCTCCCGAGATCGGGGACCAGGCGGTGCTGGAGACCCCGGGCGTCCGGGTCGACGTCATCGACGATCCCGAAGCCGTGATGGCCCACCGCATCCGGCTGGACGCGGCGTGCGCCGCCGCACCCGGTCCCGGGACCCCGCTGCCGGAGTGACCCGCGGGCCCGGCACGCCCGGCACGCCCGGCACGCCCGGCACGCCCGGCGCGCCCGGGATGCGGCGGGCTCCGGCGCCGTACAGCGTGGGGGAGTGGTGCAGCCGCGCAGGGCCAAGTGGATCCCGTTGGGGGTCGTCGTGCTGGCCGTCGTGCTGGACCTGGTGACCCCGACGGGCGTCACTTCCGCGCCCCTGCTGATGGCGGCCCCCGTCGCCGCGGCACCGCTGCTGACCCTGCGCGGCATCATCGCGATCGGCGCCCTCTCGATGGCGGTCCACGCGGGCCTCGCCTGGTACGACGGCACCTTCGGCTGGCAGCGGGGCGTCGCCAACCAGCTCACCCTTCTGGCGGTAACCATGCTGGCCGTCTTCATCAACCGCGCCCTGGAGGGCCGGGACGCCCGGACCCGCCGCGCGCGCCATATCGCCGCCGTGGCCCAGAGCGCGGTCCTGCCCAGGCCCCCCTCGCGCCTCGGCGAGCTCAGGATCGCCGCCCGGTACGTGCCCGCCGAGGACGAGGCCATGATCGGCGGTGACCTCTACGTCGTCCAGGACACCCCGCACGGGGTGCGCGTGATGGTCGGGGACGTCCGCGGGAAGGGTCTGGGCGCGGTCAGCGCGGTCTGCGCGGACCTGGGGGCCTTCCGGTACGCGGCGGACGAGGCGGAGGACCTGCCCGGCCTCGTGACCGCGCTTGAGCGGGCCCTCCTGCGTGAGGGGGGCCGACGCGGCGGCCAGGAGCAGGACGAGGGGTTCACCACCGCCCTGATCGCCGAGTTCGCCGATGACCTCGACGCCGTACGCGTTGTCAACCGGGGGCACCCCCCGCCGGTGTTGCTGGACGCGGAGGGCAGGGCCACCGTTCTCGGGCCCTCCGAGGAGGCGCCCCCGCTCGGCATGAGCGCCCTGGGGCCCTGGTCCTGCCCGGTCGACACCTTCCCGTTCCCGCCCGGCGCCACCCTCGTCTGTTACACCGACGGTGTCACCGAGGCCCGCGACGAGTCCGGGGCCTTCTACGACGCGTCCGTCCGGCTGCCCTCCCTCGTCCACCACCGCGCGCTGACCGGCGACCCGGCGACCCCGGCGCAGATCCTCCACCTGCTGATCGAGGACGTGGGGCGGCACACCGGCGGCCGGATCCAGGACGATCAGGCGCTCCTCGCCCTGCACCGGCCCCGGGCCCGCCCCTACCCGTAACGGCCGCCCCGCGTAGCCGCGCCCCGTGCGACAGCCCGCGTCGTCTGCCGCGAGAAGGGCGGATCTCCCTGGCAGGGGAGCGCCTGAGAGCACCTGAGGACGCCGCGATCAGGACATTGGTCAAGGAAGTGCTTGACCATAGAAGATATGCCGGTCCATAGTTAAGGACATGCCTAACTATGGAGGATCGCTCGACCGGGTGTTCCAGGCGCTGGCGGACGGAACGCGCCGGGCGATGGTGGAGCGCCTGGTCCGCGGACCGGTATCGGTGAGCGAACTGGCCAGGCCGCTGGAGATGTCGCTGTCGGCGGTCATGCAGCACATTCAGGTGCTGGAAGCCTGCGGGCTGGTCAGCTCCGAGAAGATCGGCCGGGTCCGCACCTGCCGCATCGAGCCGGACGTGCTGCGGACGGCCGAGGGCTGGCTTGCCGAGCAGCGCACTCCCTGGGAACGGCGCCTGGACCGGCTCGGCGACCACCTGCCCGATGATCCCGGCACACCGGAGCGAGGAAACCTGTGATGATCGACCGTTCTGTCACGCACGCCACTTTCACCCTCGAACGCCTCTACCCCGCCACGGCGGCCCGGGTGTTCGCCGCATGGGCCGACCCGAAGACGAAGGCCCGCTGGTTCTCCACGCCCGACGCCGACCATGAACTGGACTTCCGGGTCGGCGGCCGGGAGGCCAACCGCAGCCGCCCGGGCAGCAGCCCATCGCTGACGTTCGAGTCCTTGTACCGCGACATCGTCCCGAACGAGCGCATTGTCTACACCTCCGTGCTGCACGTGGGAGACGATCTCGCGGCGGCGTCGCTGACGACCGTGGCGTTCGGCCCGGCCGATGGGGGCACCCGGCTGGTCCTCACCGAGCAGGGCACCTTCCTCGACGGCCGGGAGGAGCCCTCCTGGCGGAGCCACGGCACCGGCGACTGGCTCGACGCGTTGGGCGTCGAGCTGGGTGCGGGAGGGCACGAGTGAGCCCGCGGCGCCTCCCGTCGACGAGAGCGTGTCCGACCGCATTCCCGCCCGACCCGTTGAGGAGCTTCCATGTCCGACCGTGACCCGATCACCGAGCTCGGCCCCTTCGGTGATTCCGGCGCCGACGCGACCCCTTGGCCGACCGCACTGCATGAGCTCCAGCGGGCGCGACTGTTCTGGCTGTCCACCGTCCGCCCCGACGGCCGGCCCCACGTGACTCCGTTGCTGGCCGTCTGGACCGGCGGAGCCCTGTACTTCGCCACCGGCGACCAGGAGCGCAAGGCGCGTAACCTCCACGGCAACCAGCACTGCGTCATGACAACCGGCACGAACGTCCTGGACGGTCTCGACATCACCGTGGAAGGCCGCGCCGAGTTGGTGCGCGACCCGGCAGAACGCGGCACCACCGCCGACGCCTACGAGGGCAAGTACGGCTCCCTGCTGACCAGCCCGGACGGCACCTGGCACGGCCTCGGTGACACCATCCGCGCGGGCACGGTCCAGCTGTACCGCCTCGACCCGGAGGTCGGATTCGCCTTCGGGAAGGGCAAGGCGTACAGCCAGACCCGTTACCGCTTCCACCGCCGGCCTTCCGAACGGCGGTGATGTTTGAGGCGCCGATCGTCGGTCACCCGCACGGAAGACACGTACGGCGAGCGACGTACGACGTATCGACATCGGGAGTGAGCGGAGTTGAACAGCATCGAGAACTGGCGCCTGCACGCCGCCTGCCGTGAGGAGGACCCGGACCTCTTCTTCCCCATCGGGAGCACGGGCCCCGCCGTCGTCCAGACCGAGGAGGCCAAGGCCGTCTGCCGGACCTGTCCGGTACAGGCCGCCTGCCTGGAATGGGCCCTGGAGCACAAGCAGGACTCCGGCGTCTGGGGCGGCCTCTCCGAGAACGAGCGGCGCTCCCTGAAGCGCCGCAGCCGCAGGCGGGCGGAGGCCCGGGGGCACGGCGCGGCCTGACCCGTACCGCGGTACTCCCCGGCCCGAACGGTGACACCACCGCCACAGGTTCGTGGTACGGGGAGGAATGGGTACACGATGCCCCATGGACACCACCACCGTTTGGCTCGTTCTCGGCGCCGTGGCCGTGCTGATCATGCTGGCCTCGGCCGTCGTGCTTCTGGTGCGCGTCCTCAAGGCCAGGAAGCTGCTGGTCGACGCCGGGATCCCGCTGCGCAGCAAGGCGCTGGTCTGGGCGGCCGTCATCTACACCGTGTCACCGGTCGACCTCCTGCCCGACCCCGTCTATCTGGACGACATCGGCTTCCTGCTGGTCGCCCTCCGTTCCCTCCACTCGGCGGCGTCGGCCGCCGGAGTGCGCGCGGGTGCGCGGGGGAAGAGCACTCCGGCGGAGAGCCGCCCCGACGTCGTGGGCCGAGACCGGGCCCGCGAAGCCGATCCGCGCCCCGCGGACCCCGGCCTCCTCGGCTGAACACGGGAGCCCTCTGGGAGGCTGTCCCCGGTGCCGGGCCGGGCACCGGGTCACCAGAGGCAACCGGAGGCAAGGGGCTCAGCGTGGGATGGTGGCGAGAGGCTCAGCGCGGCACGGTGGCGAGGATGACCTTGCCGCCGTTCGCCGCATCGCGGACCCGTACATCCTGAGCCAGCCGCTGGACCATCGGCCAGCCGAATCCGCCGGTCATGCCGGTCAGATCGGGCGTCCGGTCCTGCGGGTGCGCCGGGCTCGGGTCGGTGACGCGGACGTGGACGCCCCGGCCGTCGGCGGTCAGCCACAGCGCGGTGACGGCCCCCGCATGCAGGACGGCGTTGGTGACCAGCTCCGACACGAGGATCAGAAGGTTCTGGACCGTGTGCGAGGTCGGCGCCGGGTGCAGCCGTGCCACGAAGGCGCTGACCGCGTCCCGAGCGTCGGCGGCCTTCTCCGGCCGGCAGACGAAGTCGGTGCGGGTCGCGCCGTCCGGTGAAAACGTCATCAGAATGCGGTCGTTCATGGTTTCCACCCCGTCGCGTGTGCTTTCTCGTGGATTCCGGGTACCCCCGAATCGGCCTTTCATGGAAGTCGGCTGCCGGCAAGCGTCACCGCTCATGTGCCGCCCCTGATCCCCCTCGGCGTAGTGCCGGGGAAAGGGCCGGCCGGGCTCGTCGGCCCGGTGGGCGACCCGGAGGGTGTCGCCCACGCGCAGCGTGCGCCCTTTCGGTGTGCCGCGCAGCGAAGTGTTGCGGAGACCCTCGACCTCATAGGTCACCCGGGGAGCGGACTGGCTGCCGATCGGCCCTCCACCGGACCGGATCCGCACGAAATCGGTCACCACCGCATCGGCCTCGCGGTCCGGCGCGGCCCATTCGTCCAGTCCGGTGCCGAACGCGATCATCGAGGCAATCACCATCAGCAGGCCCCCGAGCCCGATGCACATCAGCCCGCCCGCCCAGGCAGCCCCCCGCTTGAGTTCCGACATGGGTGTTGCCCCCTCCACTCCGCGCGTTTTCCGAGGTCGCGTCCGTCAAACCCCGAGGTCTCCACCGCCGATGAGGCCGGGCCGGCTCCTGGTGGCGTCGGTGGGCCGTTCTCCGCGGCGAGAGCTTCCGGGCTCGGCCGCTGTCCGCCCGTCGGCCACCGAGGGGCACAGGCCAGATTTCTATCGTTGAAAATTTCGCGTGCACGACCGTTGTGCAGTGTTTGGTGTTGTGGCTCAATGTTCGACTATGTGCAGTGCCTCGCTGGTTCGAGGCACCCCCGGCTCTTCGACGAGGACGACGCCTTGAGACGACAACACCCGCGCCCCCGTGCCCTGTTCAGGGCTCTGACCTGCGCTGCGGCGCTGCTCATACCGGTCGGTGCCACCCTGGTCCCGACGGCGGCCGCCGCACCCGCCGCACCCGCCGTACCGTCCGAAGCCACCGTGAAGGCCTTCACGGCCGACGACCCGGTCACCGATGTCCACGGGCTGAAGGGCGAGTACTTCAGCATGTCCGCCCCGGGCGCCCGGGACTTCGCGGAACTCGGCGCCACCTCCCTGGAGCCCGAGATCAACTTCCCGGGGCTCACGGGGACGTTCGAGTCTGCCACCGGCAAGACCGAGCACACGACGGCCCGTTGGACGGGACAGCTGGAAGCCCCCGAGACCGGGGAGTACACCTTCTCCGCCATCGGCGACAACGGCTTCCGCCTCTCCCTCGACGGCAACGTTGTCATCGATCACTGGGAGCCGGACTGGGACAAGGAGCAGCACAGCGCTCCGATCTCCCTCAAGGCCGGGGAGAAGCACGACTTCAAGCTGGAGATGTTCCAGGACATCGGCGGCGCCAGCATGTTCCTGCGGTGGGGGAGCGACACCCTCGAGAAGCAGATCGTGCCCGAGTCCGCGTTCACCCCGCCCGCCGACTTCGAGGTCTACCCGGTCGCCCTGAGCGTCGCGAAGAACGGCAAGCGCCTCCAGGCCACCTTCCGCGACCGCGTCTCGGACTACCGGAAGGTGAAGGAGCACCTCAAGATCGAGGTCGACACCTCCCCGATGCCGGTGAAGTCGGTGAACCGGGCCTCGGACGACCCGAGGGCGCTGATCGTCGATCTCGCCGCGCCGGTCCAGAAGGACCAGCGCGTCAAGGTCGTCTACGACGGCCAGGGCGGTCTGAAGTCGGGGGCCGAGACCGTCCCGGAGATCGGCCGTACGGGCAAGAACCTCTCCACGCACCGCCTCACCACCACCTGGGGCGACAAGCTGGACAAGAACCGCCCGCTCCCGGAGTACCCCCGGCCGCAGCAGGTCCGCGACCAGTGGAAGAACCTCAACGGCCCCTGGGAGTTCGCCGGGGCCACCGAGGGGGAGCAGCCGGTCTTCGGCAAGAAGCTCGACGAGAAGATCATCGTGCCGTTCCCGGTCGAGTCCCAGCTCTCCGGCCTGGAGCGCGACGAGGACCACATGTTCTACCGCAAGCTCGTCACCGTGCCGAAGAACTGGGCGGTCGGCAAGGACAAGAGCGGAAGGGACAAGAGCGGAAGGGACAAGAACGGCAAGGGCAAGCGGCTGAAGCTCAACTTCGACGCCGTCGACTATCAGTCCACCGTCTGGGTCAACGGCACCAAGGTCGCCGAACACACCGGCGGCTACACCGGGTTCACCGCCGACATCACCGACGCGCTGAAGGGCAACGGCCCCCAGGAGATCGTCGTCGCCGTCACCGACGAGACCGGCCCGAACCAGCCCAAGGGCAAGCAGTCCACCAACCCCGGCGGCATCGTCTACACCCCGACCTCCGGCATCTGGCAGACCGTGTGGATGGAGCCGGTCGCCCCCGCCGCCATCGACTCCCTGACCACCACACCGGACATCGACACCGGCCGCCTCGCGGTCACCGTCAACTCCGCGAAGGCCTCCGCCGACGCCCGGATCACCGCCGTCGCCCGCGACCGCAGGGGCAAGGTGGTCGGCACGGTCACCGGACCGGCCAACCGCGAGCTGAGCCTGCCGGTCAAGAACCAGCACCTCTGGTCGCCGGACGATCCCTACCTGTACGACCTCGACGTCTCCCTCGCCGACGGCCGCTCCAAGGACAGCGTCGAGAGCTACTTCGGGATGCGCCAGCTGAAGATCGACAAGGTGGGCGGCTACCAGAAACTCGTCCTCAACGGCAAGCCCTTCTTCTCCCTCGCCATGCTCGACCAGGGTTTCTGGCCCGACGGGCTGTACACGCAGCCCAGCGACGCCGCCCTCACCTTCGACCTGAAGGCACAGAAGGACCTCGGCTTCAACGCCGTGCGCAAGCACATCAAGGTGGAGTCGCCGCGCTGGTACTACCACGCCGACCGGCTCGGACTGCTCGTGTGGCAGGACTTCGTCAACGCCGACATCGACAACGACACCGGCAAGAACGCCTTCCTCACCCAGGGGAAGGAGATGATGAAGCAGTTCCACAACTACCCCTCGATCAGCGGCTGGATCGTCTTCAACGAGGGCTGGGGCGAGTGGGACCGCACCGAGACCGGCAAGATCGCCGAGGACGTCAAGGCACTGGACCCGTCCCGCGTCGTCAACGCGCACAGCGGCGTCAACTGCTGCGCCTCCAAGGGCGATTCCGGCAAGGGCGAGATCATCGACCACCACGACTACGTGAACAACGACCCGGCCTTCCCGGACGACCGTCGTGCCGCGATGGACGGCGAGCACGGCGGCTTCACGCTCCGGACGCCGGGGCACATGTGGCCCGGCGCGCCCGCCAACATCTACAGCGGGGTCGCGGACAAGGCCGCCCTCACCGCGAAGTACGTCGACAACACCCGTACGTACTACCTCGCCGCCGCCGGCGCCGAGCTGTCCGGTTCCGTCTACACCCAGGTCAGCGACCTGGAGAACGAGCTGAACGGTCTGTGGACGTACGACCGTCGGGAGATCAAGGTCGACCCGAAGAAGGTCCGGGAGATCAACCGCCAGGTCATCGCCGCCGGGGCCAACGCCGGTGAGCGCGACGAGCTGAAGGGCGGCGGCTCCTGGTCGCTCGACGAGAACAAGGGCGCCACCGCCCGCGACAGCGGACCCAACGAGGCCCACCTCGCCCTGGAGGGCGGCACGTCCTGGGCGCCGGGCGTCACGGGCTCGGCACTGAACTTCGACGGTGAGGGGCAGTACGCGCAGAGCGCCGGCCCGGTCGTGGACACCACGAAGGACTACACGGTCTCCGCGTGGGCCTCACTGGACGCGGTACCGGGCAATTACGCCACCGTCGTCAGCCAGGACGGCCGGCGCACCGAGAACCCCTTCTACCTCCAGTACGGACAGGGCGCGTTCGCCTTCTCCACGCCGGGCGGCAAGCGCGCCCGCCTGGAGATCACCCCGGAGACCGGTAAGTGGTACCACCTGGTCGGGGTCCGCGAGGGCGACACGATCACGCTGTACGTCGACGGGAAGCCCGCCGCCACCGCCGAGGCCGGGCCGGCCGATGTGAGCACCGGCCCGCTCTCCGTCGGGCGGGCCCAGTACGACGGTGCCAGGGGCGACTTCTGGAACGGCTCCGTCGATCAGGTCGGGGTGTACGACAAGGCCCTGACCGCCGAGGAGGTGTCCGCACTCCACGGGCGTCAGCAGCCGTAACGCGGGAAGGACCACGGGCCCGCCTTCCTCGCGCCGGACCTCCCGGCGCGGGGAGCGGCGGGCCCCTGCAACTCTTTTCGCGCGACGCGCGGACCGGCCGTGCTGGACAGTGCGGTCGACCGTTACCCGCTCACCGGCAGGCTCCCGGCCGAGGACGTGCTGCCGGGCGACCGCCGAGTCGAACGAGCAGGCACGGCAGGACCGGAACGAGGACGTGGTCCCGGGGTCTCCGCCCCCTGAGCGCGCCCCTGACCGCTTCTGACGACGGGCGCACCCCCTCGAACACAGCCGGTCCGGCCGGGACGGAAGCCTCTCTCCGTCGCGGCCGGACCGGCGGGTCGTTCACCCGCTCATCGTCATCGGCCCCCGGGGATCACGGGGTCCAGGGCGCGTCCACCGCCCAGGTGGTGTCCTCGGCGAAGGAGACCGGACTGTCGAAGGCCCGCCCGCCGCCGGGGGTGGCGAGCCACACCTCGGAGTCGATGTGGCGCAGAAAGCTGCCGGGCAGATTGGCGCTGGTGAACCGCACCCCGCCGTTCCCCGCGACCGCGCACCAGGTGGCATCCGCCTTGAACAGTGCGGAGTTGTCGTCGGCGTCGCGCCGCACCCGGAACTCCCGGTGGCGGAGGAACTCGCCGGGATAGTTCCGGGACTCGAAGGAGTAGCAGGTGCCGTTGGCGAGACCGGGGGCGATCTTCCAGGTGGCGTCCGCCTTCAGCACCGCCGGGCTCCCGCTGTTCACCACCTCGGTGAAGGCCAGCCCGTCCGTGTGCCGCAGGTGCTTCGTCGTGTGCCCGGGGGTGGTGACCCGCAGCGACCTGTTCTGCCCGGTGGGGAGGTTCACCGGGGGTGCGGGGTTCCGGGACGCCTGGATCAGGGCCTGGTTGGCGGCCTTGACCCGGGCGGTGTCGACCTTGACCACCTGGCGGTCGTACGTCAGCAGTCCGTTCGCCTCGTTCTCCACGTCGGTGATCTCCGTGTAGACCGAGGCGGAGAGCCCGGCGGGGAGTTGGCCGATGCGGATGCTGTCGAGGAGTCCGACGAACCGGCTGTTGAGAGCCGCGATGCTCGGCTGGTCCTCGTAGCTGAAGCCGCCGCCCGGGTACCACTCGTGACCGGGCACCTTGTAGCCGAGCCCGCCGAACTCGCCCAGGACGGCGGCCCGGGTGGCGCTCGGCGGGGTGTTGCCGGGGCCGACGTAGATGTGGTGGTCGACCACGTCGCCGTTCCCGCCGTCGACCGAGCCGCAGCAGTTGACCCCGCTCATGTTGTTGACCAGGCGCGAGGGGTCCTGGGCCTTGACCTCGTCGGCGATCCGGGCCTGGTCGTACTGCCCCCAGCCCTCGTTCTGGTTGACCCACATCACCACCGACGGTGAGCTGCGGTGCTGGTCGATGATGGTGCGGTACTCAGCCTCCCACTGGGTGCGCGCGGGCCCGTCCGGCACCTTGCCCGTGTCCATCGACGGCATGTCCTGCCACACCAGCAGACCCAGCTTGTCCGCCCAGTAGAACCACCGCTGCGGCTCCACCTTGATGTGCTTGCGGACCATGTTGAACCCGAGGTCCTTGTGCGCCTGGAGGTCGTACTTCAACGCCTCGTCGCTCGGCGCGGTGTAGATGCCGTCCGGCCAGTACCCCTGGTCCAGGGTGCCGGTCTGGAAGACGAACTTCCCGTTGAGCACCGGCCGCAGGATGTTGTCCACCTTCGCCAGGCCCACCGACCGCATGCCGGTGTAGCTGCCCACGGTGTCGGTGACGGCCGAACCGTCGAGGAGGTCCGCCCGCACGTCGTACAGGAACGGGTCCTCGGGGCTCCACAGCCGGGGGTTCGGTACGGGTACGGAGATCTCCCCGCCCGCCGCGCCGGTCGCCGTGCCCACCACCGTACCGCCGGTGGAGACGGTGATCCGGGCGTTCCGGCCCGTCGCTCCCGCCGTCAGCACCTTCACCCGCAGGGTGCTGTTGCCCAGGTTCGGCGTCATGTCGAGGCGGGTGATGTGGGCGGCGGCCACCGGCTCCAGCCAGACCGTCTGCCAGATGCCGGAGGCCGCGGTGTAGAAGATCCCGCCGCCCGGGTGCGGCTTCACGTCGTTGATCCGCTGCTTGCCGACCGCCTGGCCGCCGGTCTGGCTCGGGTCGTACACGGAGACCACGACGGTGTTCGTACCCCTGTTGAGCTGCGGGGTGATGTCGTACGCGAACGAGTCGAAGCCGCCCTTGTGCGCCCCGACCTCGGTGCCGTTGACCCGGACCGTGGTCTGCCAGTCGGAGGCCCCGAAGTGCAGCTTGACCCGGCGGCCGTCCCAGTTCGCGGGGACGGTGAAGGTCCGCTTGTACCAGAGCTTGTCCATCTCGGTGATGCGCCGCTGGATGCCGGAGAGCGCGGACTCGGCGACGAACGGGACCCGGATCTGCTCCGGGAACGTGGCCGGCTGCCCGGCGTCACGGCCGGTGACGGCGAAGTCCCAGATACCGTTCAGGTTGGTCCAGTCGGGGCGGGTCAGCTGCGGGCGCGGATACTCCGGTAGCGGTTTGTCGACGGGGACCTGGTTCGTCCAAGGCGTCGTCATGGGCGCCGGCTTCGGCTCCCAGTCCACGGGCGCTGCGGCGGCAGGGGAGGTGCCGGTCCCCACGAGGGCGGTGGCCACCAGGGCGAGGAGGCCGGTGGTGGCCGATAACCTCCGCCACCAGGTGCGATGGCGGGGTACGGGTGCTGGTCGCATGGTTTTGAACATCCCTTTCATGGTTGTACGGGGAGGAGCGGGCGGTACGTCAGGGAGGGCCTCACAGGAGCCGCCACAGGTGATCGGCCGTTCCGTTGTCGTCGTACTGGACGACGTGGGCGCTGTCGGCCGTGGACATCCCGTCCACGCCCAGCACCTTGGCGGAGTGCCGGTTGCGGACGCGGTACCAGCCGTCGCCGTCCGGGACGAGCTGCCAGAGGTGGTCGGCGGTGTCGTTGTCGTCGAACTGCACGACGTGCGCGCTGTTCGCGGTGGACATCAGGTCGACGCCCAGCACCTTGCCGGAGTGCTGGTTGCGGATCCGGTACCAGCCGTCCCCGTTGGCCACCAGCCGCCAGAGGTGGTCGGCCGTCCCCGTGTCCCCGAACTGCACGACGTGGGCGCTGTTCGCGGTCGACATGCCGTCCACACCCAGCACCTTGCCCGAGTGCCGGTTCGCGATCCGGTACCAGCGGTCCGCCAGCCATGGTTCCGCGTCCGGGGCGGCCGTCGGGAACGATGTGATCCGCAGCCGGGCCGCGCCCATCGGCACCAGGGTGACCTCCTCGACCGGCTCGGCCGAACGCGCCGGACTCGCCTGGAGCGGAGCGACCACCCGCTCGTCGTCCGCCGTCCACTCCGGGACGCGGCGGGCGCGGGCGGTCATGGTGAGCGGGGTGCCCTCCAGGGTGAACGGGTTGTCGCCGGGTTCCCGGCCGGTGGAGCGGTGGCGCAGGGACGCGGCGGGGCGGTCGGTGTCCAGGACGAGGCCGTAGTTCCAGGGGCTCGTGGCGTGGACCGCGTACTCCGGGAACGTGTCGCTGCCGCCGATCCGCTCGTACCGCTCCCCGATCCGCAGGGAGTACGTGAGCGGCCCGTGGTCCACGCTGACCGAGCCGTGGTTGTCCGCCCAGGTGCGTACGGCGGTCCGCTGCGGCAGCCGCAGGGTGACCTCGTCACCGCTCGACCAGGTCCGCTCGATCCGGGTGAAGGCGGGCCCGGCGGGGGCGGTGACCCGCCGCCCGTTGACCCGGATGTCCGGGGCCGCGCACCAGGCCGGAACGCGCAGGACCAGCGGGAAGCGCAGCGGCTTCGGTGAGGTGAGGGAGAGCGTGACCGTGTCGGTGAAGGGGTAGCCGGTCTCCTCGGTGAACGTCACCTCCGTGCCGTCCGCGACCTTCGCCGTCACCTCGCTCGGCGCGTACATGGCCGCCGCGAGCCCGCCGTCCGGGGTGGCGAGCCACAGCTCCTCGGTGAAGTACGGCCAGCCCATGCCGTAGTTGTGCGGGCAGCAGCGGTACTGGTCGACGCCCGGCAGATACGCGAGCATCGCGAATCCGTTCTGGAACTGGCGGTCCCGCTTGGGCGCGTTGTCCAGGTCCACGCTGTTGGCGCAGGTGATGTAGTGCACCGCCCTGCCCGACGGATCGAGCGACGCCGGGAGCGAGTTGAACGCCAGCTCCTCGCAGCGGTCCGCCCACAGCGGGTCCCCGGTGGTCCGGGTGAGCAGCTGGTGGCTGGCCATGAACTCGACGATCCCGCAGGTCTCGAAGCCCTGGCGGGGGTCGCCGTGGCCCGGCCGGGCGTTCTCGTCACCGGCGAAGCCGCCTCCGGGGAACTGCCCGTAGGCGTCCATGGCCTTCGCGTAGGTGCCGTAGGTGTTACGCGTGTCGGTGGCCGAGCCGCTGCGCAGCGCGAACTGGGCGGGTTCCCTGAAGCCCTGTGCGATGTTGACGTTGTGCGGGTTGACCAGGTTGTCGCCCCAGTCGGCCCCGTGCCGGTGGATCTTGTCGACGAGGTCCAGGAGGAACGCGTCGCCGGTGCGGTTGTAGAGCCACATGGCGCTGTCCAGGCCGTCGCCCCAGCGCAGGGCGATCCAGCTGGTGTCGAAGGCCCCCGGGCCCTGGGCGTTCATGTAGCGGAAGAAGCGGCTGAGGAACGGGATGATCCGGGTGTCGCCGCTGTACTCCTGCCAGGAGCGCAGGGCCTGGATCAGGGGGAGGAACGGCCAGAAGTCGGGCCCGCCGTTCAGCGAGGTGCGCAGGGCCTTCGGGCCGAAGAAGCCGTCGGACTGCCCGGTGGCGAGGATCGCGTCCGTCCAGCGGCGGGTGGCGGTCAGCGCGGTCGCGTCCCCGGTGACGATCGCGAGATCGGTGTATCCGCGCAGCCAGTACGGGACTTCCTCCCAGCCGCCCCGGTCCGGGCGCACCCAGCCGGTGGCCGTGAAGTCGAGGAAGTGCGAGAACTCCTCGTACCGGCCGCACAGGCCCTCCAGTTGCAGCGTGAGCTGCCCGGCCAGCCAGCCGCGCGCGGTCACCCTGCCGGGCGGCAGCTTCAGGAACGCGGTGGGGTGCAGCGGGGCGGCGTTGGGAGAGTAGTGGCCGCCCCGGGCGGCCCGGGCCCGGTGGCGGTCGGGGGTCGCGGCGGCCGCCCACCGGCTCGTCGCGCCGGTGGCGACCGCGGTGGCCACCGCGGAGGTGATGAGCTGCCTGCGGTTCAGGGGCATCGGTGCGGCTCCTGTTCTCGGGCCCGGCCGCCTGTGCCGCGGCGGGCTCGGTGGGGGTGACCGCACGGCGCCGTGGCCGTGCGGGCGGGGCTGCTGGGCAGTGCGCTGTGCGGCTGAGGTGCGGCTGACGTGCGGCCGAGCGGTGAGCGGGATGCTGCCGGGCGTGTGGTGGGGCCGGACGGACCGGGGGCGCGGGGCAGCGGCGGTCGGCGCACGCCGCAGGCCGCCGTCGCGTAGCGGGGCGGTCGGACGCCGCTCGTTCTTCCAACGTTGGAAAACAGGTGTCCGGCGGTATGACAGCACGGCGTCGGGCGGGTGTCCAGGCTTCGCGCAGCGCCTTCGCCGAAGGGTGAGGCGTCGGCCGAGGATGCGCTCCGGCAGTCCGCCGACACATTTTGGAAACGCATCGACATCACCCTTGCCGCCCGTGCCGCACCGCATATATAACGTTGTAAACCGAGCCGCCGACAGGCCGCGCAGACTCTCACGACCACTGTTCCCGCAGTACGGAGCAGGGGTGTGAGGAATGCGGCGGCAGCGGCCGCAGAGCAGCCGATGCCTCGTCCCGCATGCCCGACCGCACGCCGATCAGCGTGCCGTCAACCCGCCAAGGAGCGTTCCGCGCATGATGATCCAGCGTCGATCCCGTACCCTCGCCGTGGCCTGCGTCCTCGCCGCCACCACGCTGGCCGCCGCCGGCTGCGCCAAGTCGGAGACCTCCAACAACGCGGGCGGCGACAGCAGTCAGGGAGCGCAGGAAGCCAAGACCCCGGATTCCACCTCCGGTTCGGGCTGCAAGCTGACCACCTACGGCGCGCCGAAACTGGACCTCAAGGACGCCGTGGTCGGCTTCTCCCAGTCGGAGAAGGAGGCCAACCCGTTCCGGATCGCCGAGACCCAGTCCATCAAGGACGAGGCGAAGAAGGTCGGCGTCAAGAAGCTCCTCACCACCAACGCCCAGTCCCAGCTGTCCAAGCAGATCAGCGACATCCAGGACATGCTGTCCCAGGGCGCCCAGTTCCTCATCGTCGCCCCGCTCAACTCCGACGGTCTGGAGCCCGCGTTGAAGGCGGCGGCCGCCAAGAAGGTCCCCGTCCTCACCATCGACCGCAAGGTCAACTCCACCGCCTGCAAGGACTACGTGGCCTTTCTCGGCTCCGACTTCGTCGAGCAGGGCAAGCGCGCCGCCGACGCGATGATCAAGGTCACCGGCGGCAAGGGCAAGGTCGCCATCCTGCTCGGCGCGTCCGGCAACAACGTCACCACCGACCGCACCAAGGGCTTCGTCGACCAGGTGAAGGCCAAGGCCCCCGGCCTGGAGATCGTCGCCCAGCAGACCGGCGAGTTCGCCCGCGACAAGGGCCAGCAGGTCATGGAGCAGCTCATCCAGTCCAAGCCCGACATCACCGCCGTCTACGCCGAGAACGACGAGATGGGCCTCGGAGCCGTCACCGCGCTGAAGGCCGCCGGCAAGAAGCCCGGCAAGGACGTCAAGATCGTCTCCGTCGACGGCACCCGCAACGCCGTCCAGGCCCTCGTCAACGGCGAGTACAACGCCGTCATCGAGTCCAACCCGCGCTTCGGTCCGCTCGCCTTCGCCACCGCGCAGAAGTTCTACGCCGGTGAGGAGATCCCCGAGAACGTGATCATCACCGACCGCGAGTACGACGAGGCCAACGCCGAGGAATCGCTCGGCGGAGCGTACTGATCCCCTCGACGGACGGCCGCCGCGACGCCCGGGCACCCCGGGGCGAGCGGCGGCCCGGCCCCATCCCCGTAACACCGGAAGGCCAGGATTCATGGCACCAACCCCAGCGACCCCCCAGCACCCGGAGCCCCCCGGGGCCGGTGCCGCCGCCGTGGCGGACCCCGTCCTCGAAGCCCGCTCGGTGAGCAAGCGGTTCCCGGGCGTCGTCGCCCTGGACGACGTCTCCTTCGCGCTGCGCGCGGGCGAGGTCCACGCGCTCGTCGGCGAGAACGGGGCCGGCAAGTCCACCCTCATCAAGGTGCTCACCGGCGTCTACCAGAGCGACGAGGGCGAGGTGCGCGTCAGCGGCGAACCCGTCCGCTTCGCCCGCCCCTTCGAGGCGCAGCAGGCCGGGATCTCCACGATCTACCAGGAGGTGAACCTCGTCCCGCTGATGAGCGTGGCGCGCAACATCTTCCTGGGCCGGGAGCCGAAGAACCGCTTCGGACTCATCGACTTCCCCCGCATGAACCGCGAGACCACCGAACTCCTGGACGGCTTCGGCGTCCGCGTCGACCCCAAACGACCCCTGCACACCCTCGGCATCGGCACCCAGCAGATGGTCGCCCTCGCCCGCGCCGTCTCCGTACAGGCGCAGGTCGTCATCATGGACGAGCCCACCTCGTCGCTGGAGCCCCGCGAGGTCGAGACCCTGTTCCGGGTCATCGAGAACCTGCGCGGCCAGGGCATCGCCGTCCTCTACGTCAGCCACCGCATGGACGAGCTCTACCGCATCTGCGACCGGGTCACGGTCCTGCGCGACGGCCGCCACATCCACACCGGCGAACTCGCCCCGCTGGAACGCATGCAGCTGGTGTCGATGATGCTCGGCCGCGACATGGCCGAGGTCCGCCGCGACGGCCTCACCGGCTTCGCCGCCGAGGGCCACGACGCCGCCCGCACCCCCGTCCTCACCGCGACCGGCCTCGACCGCCGCCACCAACTGCACGACATATCCGTGGAGTTGTACGCCGGTGAGGTGCTGGGACTCGGCGGCCTTCTGGGCTCCGGGCGCAGCGAGACCGCGAAGGCGCTCACCGGCGCGCTGCCTCTGGACGGCGGGGAGATCACCGTCGACGGCAAGCGCCTCGGCCGTCCCACCCCGGCCGCCGCCATCCGTGCGGGCATCAGCATGCTCCCCGAGGACCGCAAGGCCGAGGGCATCGTCCCCGGCCTCTCCGTCCGCGAGAACATCGTGCTCGCCGCCATGCCCCGGCTCTCCAAGGCCGGCATCGTCTCCCGCGCCAAACAGGACCGCGTCGTCGAGATCTTCATGAAGCGGCTGCGGATCAAGGCCTCCAGCCCCGAGCAGAAGGTCGGCGAACTCTCCGGCGGCAACCAGCAGAAGGTGCTGCTCGCCCGCTGGCTCTGCCTGGAGCCCAAGGTGCTGCTGCTCGACGAACCCACCCGGGGCATCGACGTCGGCGCCAAGGCCGAGGTGCAGTCCCTCATCGACGAACTCGCCCGCGAGGGGCTCGCCGTGCTGTTGATCTCCTCCGACATCGAGGAGCTGATCGAGGGCGCCGACCGCATCGTCGTCCTGCGCGGCGGCGCGGTCGCCGGTGAACTCGCCGGCGACGAGGTGGACGAGAGCCGCCTGCTCGAAGTGCTCGCCGACCACACGCCCGACGCCGTGCTCGCCGACCACACGCCCGATTCCGGTGGGAAGGCCCCGGCCGCTCAGGAGGACCCCCGATGACCACCCAGGCCACCCTGCCACGCCCCGCCGCGAAGCCACGGGCCCGGCTGCGCGACCCCGCCTGGTACCAGGAGTACGGGGTGTACGCGGCCGTCGCCGTCGTGCTGCTGTTCAACGCGCTGTTCACCGAGCACTTCATGACGGCCGACAACCTGCGCACCCAGCTCGTCCAGGTAGCGCCCATCGTGATCGTCGCCCTCGGCATGGCCCTGGTCATCGGCACCGAGGGCATCGACCTCTCCGTCGGCTCCACCATGGCGCTCGCCGCCGCCCTGCTGCCGCTCTACCTCGGCTACGGGCTGGTCCCCGCGCTGTTGATCGCCCTGCTCGCGGGGGCGGTGGTCGGCGCGATCAACGGGACGCTCGTCTCACTCGTGGGGCTGCAACCCATCGTCGCCACGCTCGCCCTGTTCGTCGGCGGCCGGGGCCTCGCCCTCGTCATGGCGGACGGTCAGCTCAAGCAGATCGTCAACCCCGACATCCTCGCGCTCGGCACCGGCTCCTTCCTCGGCATCCCGACGGTCGTCCTCATCGCGGGCGTCCTCGCGCTGGCCGTCGCGTTCCTGGTGCAGCGCACCACCTTCGGCCGCCAGATCGTCGCCATCGGCGGCAACCGCTCGGCCTCCGCGCTCTCCGGGCTGCCCGTCAAGCGCGTCCTGATCGGCGTCTACATCCTGTGCGGGGTGATGGCCGCCCTCGCCGGCATCCTCGCCACCGCCCGGCTCACCGCCAGCGACCCGTCCTCGCTCGGCACCCTCATGGAGCTGTCCGCCATCACGGCCGTCGTCGTCGGCGGCACCCCGTTGAACGGCGGCTCCATCCGGGTGCTCGGCACCGTCGCGGGGGCCCTGCTCATGCAGCTGCTGCGCGCCACCCTCGTCAAGCACGACCTGCCCGACTCCACCGCACAGATCGCCCAGGCGGCCATCATCATCGCCGCCGTCTACGTCGCCCGGGAGCGTAGGTCCCGATGAACAACACCCCACCGGCCACCGTGCCCGCGGCCGAGGCTCCGGCGCCGCTCAGGAGCGCCCCCTCGCGCCCCGAACCCCGCCCCGGACGCTCCACCGGCTCCCGGATCGGCGAACTTCTCCAGCGCCAGGGCGTCCTCGCCGTCCTGCTGACCGTGATCCTCATCGCCTCGTTCGTCTATCCGACGTTCGCGAGCCTCGACAACGCCCGGGGCGTCACCGTCCAGGCCTCGTTCCTCGCGATCGTCGCGCTCGGCATGACCCTGGTCATCATCACCGGCGGCATCGACCTCTCCGTCGGCTCCGTCTTCGCCCTCGGTGGCGTGCTAGCCGCCTGGGCCTCCCAGTGGGGCTTCTTCGCCGCCCTGCTCGTACCCCTGGTGGTCTGCGGCACGATGGGACTGGTCAACGGCCTGCTCATCGCCCGCGGGAACATGGCGCCCTTCATCGTCACGCTCGCCACCCTTCTCGCGGCGCGGGGCATGCTGCTCGCCTTCACCGACGAGGGCGCCACCACCTACCTGGTGCCCAAGGACTCCGCCTTCGCCCAGCTCGGACAGGGCAGCGTCTGGGGCTTCGGCTACCCGATCCTCATCGCCCTGGCCCTCTTCGGGGCGGGCGGACTCCTGCTCCAGCGGACCTCGTTCGGACAGACCCTGTTCGCCGTCGGCGGCAGCAGCGACGCCGCCACCCTCATGGGCCTGCCCGTCGCCCGGACGAAGATCCTCGTCTACACCCTCAGCGGACTGCTCGCCGGACTCGCCGGAGCGCTCAACGCCGCCCGTCTCTCCTCCGGCGTCACCATCGTCGGCGTCGGCATGGAACTCGACGCGATCTCCGCCGTCGTCATCGGCGGCACCCTCCTCATCGGCGGCGCCGGTTCCATCAGCGGCACCCTCTGGGGCGTCCTGCTCCTCGCCGTGATCCAGAACCTCATCAACCAGATCGGCTCGCTCAACTCCTCGTACCAGTCGGTGGTCAGCGGCGGGTTCCTTATCGTTGTCGTGGTGGCGCAGCGTTACCTCGCGCGCAGCCGGAGAACCACCTGAACCGTACGTATCCGCAGAACCGTCTGAACCGTACGTATCCGCAGAACCGTCTGAACCGTACGTATCCGCAGAACCGTCTGAACCGTGCGTATCCGGAGACCACCTGAACCGTACGGATCGGGCCGCGTCGAACCAAGCAACAAGGAGTGCCGTGGGCGTCAGCCTCAAGGACGTAGCTCAACGGGCGGGCGTGTCCATCAAGACCGTGTCGAACGTGGTCAACAACTATCAGCACGTCACCCCGAAGATGCGGGCCAAGGTCCAGCAGGCGATCGACGAGCTCGGCTACCGGCCGAACCTCACCGCCCGCCACCTCCGCAAGGGCCGCACCGGCATCATCGCCCTCGCCGTCCCCGAATTCGGCAACCCGTACTTCGCGGAGCTGGCCGGCGAGGTCGTCGACGCGGCGGCCCGGCACGACTACACCGTCCTGGTCGACCACACGGCGGGCCTGCGGGAGAAGGAGCTGCTGGTCTGCCAGGGGTTCCGCTCCCACGTCATCGACGGCCTCATCCTCAGCCCCATCCACCTGGAGACCGAGGACCTGATGGCCCGCACCGAGACGGCGCCGCTGGTGCTGCTCGGCGAGCGCGAGTACGAGGCCCCCTACGACCACATCGCCATCGACAACGTGGCCGCCGCCCGCGAGGCCGTCGCCCACCTCGTCGCCCTCGGCCACCGCAGGATCGCCTTCCTCGGCTCCCGCACCGGCCAGGAACGCCAGCCCGCCCACCTCCGGCTGCGCGGCTGGCGCGAGGAACTGGCCGCCTCCGGCATCGAACCCGACGAGTCCCTCGTCGTCGTCACCGACGGTTACGGGCGTGAGGACGGCGCGGCGGCGATGGCCTCCCTCCTCGACCGGGGCCGGCGGCCCGACGCCGTGTTCGCGTACAACGACATGATCGCGACCGGCGCCATGCGCACCATCACCGAACGCGGCCTCGCCATCCCGGACGACATCGCCGTCGTCGGCTTCGACGACATCGAGGAGAGCCGGTACGGGGCCACCACCCTCACCACCATCGCGCCCGACAAGGCGGCCATCGCCCGGCTCGCCGTCGACAGCCTCGTCGAACGCCTCGCGGGCACCCCCGTCGCCGAACCCCGGCGGCCCCGCCCCGGCTACCGGCTCGTCGTCCGCGAATCCACCACGCCCCGCGAGGCTCCCGGGCCGCCCCGCTAGGGCGTGTTTCGGGGCCCCCTTCCGCACCTCCCAAGGAACTCCTCATGCCCACCGTGCACCGCAAACCGTTCGGCCGCGCCCACGGGCAGAGCGAGACCGACCTCTGGACCCTCGACTCCGGCACCGGCGTCAGGGCCGAGATCCTCACCTACGGCGGTGTCCTGCACAGCCTCACCGTGCCGGACACCGCGGGCCGCCCCGGCCCGGTCGTCCGCTCGCTGCCCGCGCTCGACGACTACACCGACAAGAACCCCTACTTCGGGGCCGTCGTCGGCCGGTACGCCAACCGCATCGCCCACGGCCGCTTCACCCTCGACGGGACCACGCACCACATCCCCGCCAACGACCGGGGCCACGCCCTGCACGGGGGCTCCGACGGCTTCCACACCAAGGTCTGGGAGGCCACCGGGGACCGTACCGACACCACCGCCGTCCTCCGGCTCACCCTGCACAGCCCCGACGGCGACATGGGCTTCCCCGGGGCGCTCGACGTCACCGCCACCTACACCCTGGACACCACCGGGACCCTCGCCGTCGACTACCGGGCCGTCACCGACCGGCCCACCGTCGTCAACCTCACCAACCACTCCTACCTCAACCTCGGCGACGACGACATCCTCGGCCACACCCTCCAGGTCGACGCGGACGCCTACCTCCCCATCGACCCCGGCTCCATCCCCGAAGGCCCGCCCGCCCCGGTGGCCGGCACCCCGTTCGACCTCACCACCGCGCAGCCGCTGGGCGGCCAACTCGCCCTGACACACCCCCAACTCGCCCTGGCCGGCGGCTTCGACCACTGCTGGGTCCTGCGCTCCGCCGCCCCCGGGGCCCTGCGCCGGGCCGCCCGCCTCACCGCCCCCGGCGACCGGCGCTCCCTGGAGCTCTGGACCACCGAACCCGGACTCCAGGTCTACACCGCCAACCAGCTCGACGGCACGTTCACCGACGGCACCGGCCGCCGCCACCGCCGCCACGGATCACTCTGCCTGGAGACCCAGCACCTGCCGGACTCGCCCAACCGCCCCGGTCACCCCACCACCGTGCTGCGCCCCGGCGAGACCCTGCGCAGCCGCACCGAATGGCGCTTCCCGCACCTGCGGCGCCGCGGATAACCGGTTGCGGCCCCCGGCGGCCCCCTGATCTACTCCGGCAGGCCACCGGTACGACGACCCAGGAGTCCTGACATGCGCCGAGCTTTCGTGTTCCTCCCGACAGAAACTGACCTTTCTCTCAAGGACATGAAGCTCCGTGCACACGTTGAACCTGGGAATCCTGGCGCATGTCGACGCCGGTAAGACAAGCCTGACCGAGCGGCTCCTCCACACCGCCGGAGCCATCGACGCCCTCGGCAGCGTCGACGACGGCAGCACACGGACCGACTCCCTCGCCCTGGAGCGCCGGCGCGGCATCACCATCAAGTCCGCCGTCGTCTCCTTCACCCTCGGCGCCACCACGGTCAACCTGATCGACACCCCCGGCCACCCGGACTTCATCGCCGAGGTGGAGCGGGTCCTCGGCGTGCTCGACGGCGCCGTCCTGGTCGTGTCCGCGGTGGAGGGCGTCCAGGCGCAGACCCGCGTCCTGCTCCGCACCCTGCGTCGGCTGCGCATCCCGACCCTGCTGTTCGCCAACAAGACCGACCGGCCCGGCGCCCGCTACGACTCGCTGCTGACGAGCATCACCGAACGGCTCTCCCCGGACATCGTCGCGATGGGCTCAGCCCAGGGCCTCGGCACCCGCTCCGCGACGAGCACCCCGTTCACCGGGGCCGATCCCGGATTCACCGATGTGCTCACCGATGTGCTCACCCGGCACGACGACGAGCTGCTGAGCGTGTACGTCGACGACCCGGCGGGGCTTACCCACACCCGGCTCCTCGGAGCACTGGCCGAACAGACCGCCCGGTGCCTCGTCCACCCGGTCTTCTTCGGCTCCGCCGCCACCGGCGCGGGCATCGACGCCCTGGTCGGCGGCATCACCGGACTGCTGCCCGCCGCCACGGGGGATCCGGGGGCGCCGGCCCGGGGCACGGTGTTCAAGGTCGACCGGACCGCGAACGGCGAGCGGACCGCGTACGTCCGCATGGTCGAGGGGGCCGTGCACGCCCGCGAGGTGCTGCGCTTCCGCAGCCCGGACGGTCAGGAGGGCGAAGGCAAGGTCTCGGCGGTCAGCGTCTTCGAGGACGGTGGTGAGGTGCCGGCGCCGGCCGTCCGCGCCGGGCGGATCGGCAGGCTGAAGGGGCTGACCGGCATCCGGATCGGCGACAGCGTCGGCGCGGACCGGGCCGAGGCCGGGCACCGCCACTTCGCCCCGCCGACGCTGGAGACGGTCGTCGTACCACGACGCCCCGAGGACCGGGGCGCCCTGCACGTCGCGCTCGGCCGCCTCGCCGAACAGGACCCGCTGATCGCCGTCCGCCGTGACGACCTCCGCGGGGAGGTGTCCCTCTCGCTCTACGGGGAGGTACAGAAGGAGGTCATCCAGACGACCCTGGCCGAGGAGTTCGGCGTGGACGTGATCTTCCGGGGGACCACGACCATCTGCCTGGAACGGCCGGCCGGCCCGGGGGCGGCCGCCGAGTTGATCGACACGGACCTCAACCCCTTCCTCGCCACCGTCGGACTGCGCGTCGACCCGGCCCCGTACGGCAGCGGGGTGGAATTCCGCCGAACCGTGGAACTCGGCTCCATGCCCCCTTCCTTGATGCGGGCGGTCGAGGAGACCGTGCGTTCCACCCTCGGCCAGGGAATGCACGGCTGGCAGGTCACCGATTGCGTGGTCACCCAGACGCACTCCGGCTACAGCAGTGTGTCGAGCACAGCGGGCGATTTCCGCGGTCTGACGCCACTGGTCCTGATGGACGCGCTGCGCCGGGCGGGCACGCGGGTGTACGAGCCGATGCACCGCTTCCGTCTGGAGGTGCCCGCGGACGCCTTCGGCGCACTGGTCCCGGTCCTCGCCCGGCTCCGGGCGGAGCCGGGACCGCCCGAGGCGCAGGGTGCTCTCTGCATCGTGGAGGGCGAGATCCCGGCGGCCCGGGTCCACGAACTCCAGCGGCTGCTGCCGGGATCGACCCGGGGCGAGGGGGTGCTGGAGTCCGCCTTCGCCGGCCACCGCCCGGTGACCGGCCCGGTCCCGGACCGCCCGCGCACCGACCACGACCCGCTGCACCGCAAGGACTACCTGTTGCGCACGGTGCGGCGGGTCGCCGAGTGAGCCCCGCTACTTGAGGTAGGGGCCCGCCGTGCCGATCTTCCCCGGCGCGGCGTTCTTCCCGCCGAGGTCCAGGACGTACACGCGCAGGTTGCCCTTCCCGGGGGCCGGGACCGCGAGGGTCCCACCGGTGACGACCTTCGTGTCACCCGTGACGGCGTCCTTGTACGTGCCGTTGGGAATGCCGGTGTACGTGGCGCTGCCGGAGACCGTCACCAGGGCGAAGCTGTCGGTGCCGCTCGCCGCGTCGGTGTAGCGCCGCTTGTACGCCATGGAGCCGCTGATGCCCTCCGTGGAGTACTGGCCCATCTGGAGGGCGGGCACCGCGCGCCGGATCTCGTTGAGCCGCTGGAGGTGCCGGGCCAGCGGCGCGGCCAGCGTGTCCGCGACCTTCCCGGTGGCCGACGACACCTTGCCGAAGTCCGAGGCCGTCACCTCCCCGGCCAGGTGGTCCCCGAAGTAGGCCCGCCCGGTCGTCGCCAGGGGGCACGTCGGCCCGCAGTCGATCTTCTTCCCCTTCTGGAACTCGATCTCGGAGCCGTAGTAGAGCGTCGGGATCCCCCGGAAGGTCCACATCAGCGACATGTTCTCGGCCCAGGCGTCCGTGCCGCCCGCATAGCGCTCACTGCTCTTGTTGGGCCCGTAGTCGTGGCTGTCGACGTAGACGACGTTGTACGTGGCGTCGTTGGTCGCGTCGTCGGAGTCCTTGCCGTTGTTGTAGGCGTTGTTCGCGTCCCCGAAGTTCATGTGCATCCGCATGTCGATGACGTTCATCCCGGAGAACCGGCTGCGGTCGGGGGCGTGGTAGGCGTTGCCCTTGAGGAAGGCGTTGTCGGAGACGGGCTGCGCGGCCGTGCCCTGCTGCTGCTCGTAGTCGTACATCTCCAGGGCGGCCTTCTCGTCGTCCGCGCTGTACTCCTTGCGTTCCTTCCAGGTGAAGAACTGCGCGGAGTGGTTGACCGAACCGCGGTTCCACTTGTCGTTGACGAAAGCGGCGACCTCGCCGAAGACGAAGAAGTTCTTCGCCGCCCCGGCCCCGAACTGCTGTGTGACGCGTTCCTGGATCGCGGGCAGGAAGCGACGGTTCCAGGTGGTGCGGGGGATGTGCACCGCTGTGTCGAGCCGGAAGCCGTCGACGCCCATGTCGATGTACTTGTTGTACGCGCCGATCAGATAGTTCTGGACCTGGGCGTTCTCCGTGTTGAAGTCGGCGAGGTCGTCGTGCAGCCAGCAGGAGCGGGAGTCCTCACCCTCCCAGTTGCCGATCCAGCAGTTGTGGTAGATGGCTTTCGGGAACATGCCCGAAGTGGGGCTCGGCCACTGGCAGTTGTAGATCCGGTAGCCCTCCGGCGAGGTGTTTCCGGTGGGCGTGCCCCAGTTGAGGCAGGTGTTGCCGGACGGTTCGGCCGTGGACCACAGGTCGCCGTTGTAGTACGACTTCCCCGACTTCGGCTCGACGGTGAGGCCGTCGTACGTGAAGGCGTCGTCCTTCTCGTCGTAGTACCAGCTCCACTGGGCGTCCCGCACCCCGTAGGCCTTCGGGGTGAACAGTCCCTTGGCGCCCCAGCGTGAGGAGTGGTTGTGGACCACGTCCTGGTAGATCTTCATGCCCTTGGCGTGCGCCGCGTTGATGAGGTCCTGGTACGAGGCCCCGGCGGACTCCAGCCTCGGGTCGACCTTGTAGAAGTCGTAGCCGTGGTAGCCGTGGTAGTCGTAGTCCGA
Source organism: Streptomyces sp. NPDC026589 (assembly GCF_040638385.1). Taxonomy (NCBI): domain Bacteria; kingdom Bacillati; phylum Actinomycetota; class Actinomycetes; order Kitasatosporales; family Streptomycetaceae; genus Streptomyces; species Streptomyces sp. NPDC026589. Next base: position 46,393 of record NZ_JBEZYG010000019.1, on the reverse strand, counting down.
GCGGTTGAGCACGACCGGGGTGATCCAGATCGCGGAGAAGCCGAGCCCCTTGACGTAGTCGAGCTTCTGCACCAGCCCCTTGAAGTCGCCCCGGAACATGGGGTCGCCGCCCGCGGCGTTGCCGGACTTCTCGTGCTGGCTGCCACCCCGGTTGTTCGCGCTGTCGCCGTCGTTGAAGCGGGCGGTGAGCACGAAGTAGATCGGGTCCTTGCGGGGGTCGGTGCCCAGTGGTGTGCCCGACGGCGGTGCGGTGGGCCTGTCGCCGGTGGTGGCGGAGGCCGGGGCGGATTCCGCCGAGACGTTTCCGGCGGCGTCGACGGCCCTGACGGTGTAGCGGTAGGCGGTCTGCGCCTCAAGGCCGGTGTCGGAGAACACGGTCGAGGTGGTGTCGGTGACCACCGTGCCCTTCGTGCCGCCGGTCCGGATCACCTGATACTTCGTCACCCCCCTGTTGTCCGTGGCGGGTTCCCAGGTGACCACGACCGCGACCCCGTCGGCGGCGGCCTTCACCGCCGTGGGTGCGGTGGGCGCCTCGGTGTCCGGTTCCTCGACGGCGCACGGGTCCTTCGCCGAGGCGGTCACCTTGCGGTCCTTCACCGTGGTGAGCCCCGTCGCCAGGGTGTAGTCGTTACCGTTGTTGTTGTCCCAGACCCCGTTGCCGTTGTTGAACGTCGCCTGGAGGCCGGTGGCGCTGCCCAGGTCCACCGTGCGTTTCACCCAGCCGGCGCAGGCGGCTTCCATGCCGATGCCGGGGACGGTGGTCCAGGCTCCGCCGTGCGGCCGGTAGTGGAGGTTGACGGTGGGCCAGCCGACGGTGGAGGTCGCGTAGTAGACCGACGCCGAGTTCGGCCCTCCGGGCTCCTCCGGCTCCTCGGGCCCCGTCTCCGCGCACGGGTCGCTGTGCGCCACGACCCCGTCCTGGACGGTGATGTTCCCGGTGCCCAGGTCGTAGTTCTTGCCCGCGTTGTTGTCCCAGGTGCCCGAGCCGTCGGTGAAGGTCGCCTTCAGCCCGCCGGCGTCCCCGAGGGGGACCGTCAGCTTGACCCAGTCGGCGCAGGCGGCCTCCATCCGGGCGCCGGGTGCGGTGGTCCAGGAGCCGCCGTCGGGGGAGTGATGCAGGTAGTAGGCCGACCAGTTCCGGGTCTTCGTGGAGTAGAAGACGGTCGCCGTGGTCGCCGCGGAGGCCGAGGCCGCGACGGGTGCGGTGGCGGGGTCGGGAACGGCTCGTGGCGCGGCGGTGAGGAGTCCCAGCAGCCCGGCTGCTGCCACGGCTGCCGCGAGCGGGCGCCGCGGCAACCGGTGAGGGGTGCGTCTCATGCGTGTCTCCAGGGGAGGGGGAGAACCCTGACGCGCCTCGGGGTTCGGCGGGTGAACTCGACCCGACGGCAAGTTCCGCCGGAATCTTGCTGAAATTCCTTGCGGGGAGGAAGTTACCGGTGCATGACAGGCGCGTAAAGGGATCCGGCAGCACCGTCTCACCGGAATGGAAGGGCTGGCGCGGGCGTTCGCACGGTCATGACCTTCTCCGTTGATGTGACCGTGCGCGGCTACGAGCTCGACACCCAGGGCCACCTGAACCAGGCCGTCTACCTCCAGTACGCGGAGCACGCGCGCTGGGAGCTGCTTCGGGCCGCCGGGCTGCCCCAGGAGAAGCTGCTGGCCGACGGGATCGGCCCGGTGCAGCTCGAGGTGACGGTCAAGTACCACCGCGAACTGCGCGGCGGCGAGCGGGTGCGCGTCACCTGCCGGTTCGACTACGGCACGGGCAAGACGTTCACGCTGGAGCAGCACATCGTCAAGGAGGACGGCACGGTGGCCGCCGAGATCACCGGGGTGGCCGGCGTCCTCGATCTGGCCGAACGCCGGCTCGTCCCGGACCCGCGGGGCCGTCTCGCCGCCCTGGCCGGCAACCCGGATCTGCTGACCGGCTGAGCAGGCCGCGGTACGGGCGGCCGGCGTGGGGCGTGTCCAGGCTGTTCGGCATCGCGCGACTGCGCGACCATCTTGACGACCCTGCCTCCGGAAACTCGCCGGACGAGCCGCCCGGGCCCACTCCCGAGTGATGCGTGCACGCGAACGCCGCACCCCGCGGCGGAACGGGCGAGGTCGCGGTGGCGCATCCCCCGTGAGAGCTACAGGAGCCGTCCTCGCACGGGTGATCCGCGGAGGTCCGCGGATTCCTAGTGTGGTCGTCAGGTCGCCGCCGGGGGTGACCCACTACGGGGGAGGCCACCATGGACACGACATCCGCGATACGGCACAGCGCGGGCTCCGGCCCGGGCGAGGACCGCGACGGGGGCGGCGGCCGCTCCGGTCGGATCATGCGGTCACCGCTCGGCTGGATGGCGGCGGGAATGGTCGGCGTCGGCCTGGTGTCGGGGCTGACGGCGACCGGCCCCGGCCCCGTGCCGCTGCTGGGCGCGGTTGCCGCGGTGGCCGTGTACTGCTACGTCATGCGCCGTGTGGCACGACGCTCCGCACCCGAGATCGCCCGGTCCGGGGCCGCCCGGGAGGTGCTGCTGGGCGGCGGGATCGGCCTGGGTTTCATCCTTGTCTCCGCCCTCCTGATCACGGCGTTCGGAGGCTACTCGTTCACCTGGGCCGGCGACGGCTTCGTGTCGGTCCTCTGGACCGCGGTCGTGGTGCAGATCGGCGCTGCGGTCACCGAGGAGTTGTTGTTCCGCGGTCTTGCCCTGCAGGCCCTTGAGCAGCTGTGGGGCAGTCGGGCCGCCATCGTGGTCACCTCGCTGTTCTTCGGTGTCGCCCACCTGGGCGCCCCGGGAGCGAGCGCGTGGAGCGGACTGGCGATCGCTCTGGAGGCGGGCGTCCTGCTCGGAGCCGCGTTCTTGTGGCGGCGTAGCATCTGGTTCGTCGTGGGGCTTCACTTCGCCTGGAACACCACGGAGCAGCTGCTCGGCATCCCGGTCTCCGGACACCCTCCCGAGGGCCTGTTCACCGTGGACGTCCATGGCTCCGCCCTTCTGACCGGGGGCGGCTTCGGTCTGGAGGCGTCGATCGTGCCCGTCCTCCTGGGTGTGGCCATCGCCGCTCCGATGCTCGTCCGTGCCCACCGGGGCGGTGGCATCAAGTCCCGCCGAAGCGAGCCCCGTTGAGCCGGGCCGGCTGGAGGAAACCGAAGTGATGTCCCGTCAGCCGATCTGGAGTCCGCGGCTGCTCCGGGTGCCGCTCGACCGGTGGCGGGGGCGGGATGCTCTCGTCAAGGACGGTGTCCTCGCCCTGGCGCTCACCCTGCTGGCCTTCGTGCCGCCCCTGTCCCCGATCGGTGCGCAGATCGGCGATCTGCCCCAGAGACCGACGGACGTACTGAGCGTCGGGCTGGTCCTGGCCCAGACCGTGCCGCTGGCAGTCCGCCGCAGGTGGCCGGCAGCCTGTCTGGCCGTCATCGCGGGCGCGTTCGCCGTGCACCAGGCGCTGGGCTTCGCGACGACGTTCGCGAGCATGGGGCTGTATCTGGCCCTGTACTCCGCCGGGGCCCACCAGATCCGCTTCCGCCACGGCCTGATCGCCGTGACGAGTGCGGGTTACGCCGTGCTGGCCGTCGTCCTGAACCGTCTCGGCTCCCCGAATGCGCTACCGGACTACCTCGCGTTCTCCCTGGCTCTGGCCACGGCGTGGCTGGTGGGGAGCACGGTGCGCATGCGGCGGACGGAAGAGGCGAAGCGGCGGCGGCTGGCCGTCGTGGTGGCCACGGCCGCCGAGCGGGCACGGATCGCCCGCGAGCTGCACGACGTGGTCACCCACCATGTGACGGCCATGGTGGTCCAGGCCGACGCGGCGCAGTTCCTGCTCACGTCCGCGCCGGAACGCGTCGGCCAGGGACTGACGGCCGTGAGCGACACCGGCCGTCGGGCGCTGACGGAACTGCGGTACCTGCTCGGTGTCCTGGAGGCGACCGGCGAGGCCGCATCCGCGGACCCGGCGGGCGTGGGCCGGACACCCGCCCTGGGGCGGGTGGGGGACCTGGTCGAGGAGACCCGCGGGTCGGGTCAGCCGGTCGAGCTCCGCGAGCAGGGTGAGCGACGGCCGCAGGGCGTGGACGTGGAGCTGGCCGCCTACCGGGTGGTGCAGGAGGCGCTCACCAACGCCTTGAAGCACGCGGCCGGGAAGCCGACACGGGTTCTGCTCCGGCACGGCGACGAGCACATCGAGATCGTGGTGACCACCGACGGACCCGCCGCCGCACAGGTCGCGTGGAAGCCGGGCCCCACGGGCGGACGAGGGCTGGCCGGCCTGCGTGCCCGGGTGCGGATGCTGGATGGTGAACTGGTGGCCGGTCCCCGGCCCGGAGGCGGGTTCGAGGTCTGTGCCACGATTCCGTCCAAGCCCCCTTCAGGAGTGCCCTCGTGAGCGATACGCCGCCACCGACCCGTGTGCTCGTCTGCGACGACCAGGCGCTGGTGCGGACCGGCTACGTCACCATCTTCTCCGCGCAGCCCGACATGCAGGTCGTCGGGGAGGCCGAGAACGGCCACGAGGCGGTCCGGGCCTCGCGGCTGCTGCGACCCGACGTGGTCGTGATGGACATCAGGATGCCCCTGCTCGACGGCATCGAGGCGACGCGACAACTGGCCGGTCCCGGTACCGAAGACGCACCGAAGGTACTGGTCGTCACCACGTTCAACGTCGATGCCTACGTCTACGACGCGTTGCGTGCCGGAGCGAGCGGGTTCCTTCTCAAGGACGCGCCTCCGGCGGAGCTGGTCAACGGTATCCGGACCGTCGCCCGGGGCGAGGCCCTGCTGGCACCCGCCGTCACCCGCCACCTCATCGGCCACTTCGCCCAGTATCTGCGACCGGCCGGCACCTCCCGGCCGGCCGGACAGGATGTCGTGCGTGCGCTGACCCCCCGCGAGCGGGAAGTGTTCCAACTGATCGCCGAGGGGCTGTCGAACGCGGAAATCGCCGTGTCGATGTACATCACCCCCGAGACCGTCAAGACCTACGTGTCGCGCATCCTGGCCAAACTCGGCCTGCGCGACCGTGTCCAGGCCGTCGTCCTCGCCTACCGGGTCGGACTGGTGCCCGGCACACCGTGACCGGCATGCGCGTGTGCTCAGGTGCTGCGGGTCCGCGTCACGTGGGGGCCGGGCAGCACCGCGGGTCTCCGGTGACGCGTCGAGGCGGCTGTGCCGCGCGGTCGACGGCTCCACCCACCGCTCGGTCACAGACGCCGGTCAGCTGGTGCGGTTGTAGATCGCCGTACCGGGGCAGGCGGTGACGCCCGAGCGGGTTGCGCACCCGGTGTACTGGCTGGAGCCGTTCCACCAGGCCCAGCCGCCGATGGTGCGGCCGTTGAGCCAGGTGTACTGGCCGTTGTAGTTGGCGTCGTACGTGCGCAGGCTCCAGTGCACGTGGGCTCCGGTCGCGGCCCCGCCGGCGCAGGTGTCGGTGCCGATGGTGCCGAGCAGGGCGCTGCGGGCGATCGATGCTCCGTTGTAGTAGGTGGTGTTCCACATGTGGTAGTAGTCCGTCGAGAAGCCGCCGGGGTGGATCACTCTGGTCCAGCCGCCCCCGGCACCGCACATCGAGGTCGCCGTCCCCTCCCGGGACGAGCGGACCCGCCCGCTCGCGTTGCCTCCCGCGAAGTCGAGGCTGCTCCAGTAGCCCGTCGAGCCGGTGTGGGAGTGTGCCCCGCCGGTGAGCGTCATGTAGTAGTCGGGCATCCAGGGAAGCAGCAATCCGTTGGTGTTGGCAGCGGTGGTCCCCACCGACGGCGTCTCCTGCTGGGGAGCCGCCTTGCGCTGGGCGTACGCCGTCATGGTCCGCCGCTCCGCCATGCCGACCAGCGGAGACTCGGCCACGTGTTCGGCGAACTCGCGGTCGCCCTCAAGGCCCGAGATCCATTGCCCGTCCTTGCGGTGCGCGATGTAGAGCCAGCCCTCCGGCTCGCCGTGGTGGGTGCGGGGCGCTTCGACGTACGCGACGCCACGAGCCCAGTCGGCCGAGACGGTACGGACATCGACGACCACTTTGCGGCTCTCGTCGGCGAGTTTGGCGACGGCGGCTTTCGGGGTGAGGCCCTTGGCGTCGTGGGACCGGGAGAGGACGTCGGTGGAGACGGCGTCTATCAGCGCCTGTCGACCGGTGCCGAGGCGGTTGGCCACCGCGGACGGCATCTTCACCGTGACACCGGAGGAAGGCGACTGGGTGGCGGTTGCCGGAGCCCCGGCAGGTGTTGCGGCCGAGTCGCGGAAGGCCGCCGTAGCCGAGGGCGCGGTGGCGAGCAGGCCGATGGCGGCGAGGGTGGCGACGGTGGTTCTCACGGACAGCTTGGAGAGCACGGGCGGTGTCCCTTCTGGACGAGAGGGGCCTGACAGGTCGACAGGAGCGAGAGCAGGGTGGAACGCGCGCGGCCACGCCACAGGGGAGGAAGGGCTACGAATGAAATGGCATGTCCGCACCAAAATCTATGCGCGTAGCATACGGGTCTGCCGGCCACCCGGAACAGACCGAGTGGCCATGGAATCAGGCCAGATACCGAGCGCCGAACGATGGAAGCGGTGACTTGCCGGATCGCGTCGGGGAGGCAGTCGGTCACGTACGTACCGGTGCCCGGCTGAAGCCGTGCCGTGCCCGACACCCTGCGTCCCAGCCCGATGCGGATCCCGCGCCGCGGGCGCCGTACGACACGAGGGCGGCCGGGCCGCCCAGCGACAAATGACGCAAGAGTGCCCGCACGATTCCATACATGTGTATGACGTGGGGACGGGAAGGGGCTGCAAGAGTGCGGTCCACGGTAAGCAGCCCTACTGCCAGAGGAGTTGAGCTTGCCAAGTCGGCACTGCCCGGACCCTGCGGGGCCCGTGCCGACGCGGCGCGGATGACCGGGCTCACCGCACAGCTCCGCTCTCGTCCCGGCCCAGGGCGTGCGGCCGGCGAGGCCGTTGCCGCAATGGGCGCGCTCATGGGCATTCTCCGGTTGGCTGCCCGAAGGGCATCGACTTCTGCGATGGAGAGGAACACGCGTGACGGATTCGCATCAGGAGGACGTCGTGTCCGGTGAGACGGATGAGAACAGGACACGGAAGAACGGCCTGTACGCGGACGTGAGTGCCGAGCTCGCCGAGAACATGAGGCAGGGCTGGGCCGACACCGAGCGCCTCGACGTCGAGCCCATCGCCCAGGCGGCGTACACCGCGAGGCGTCGAGCGGCGCTCTCCGCGCTGTTTCCCGGGGAACTGCTGGTGGTACCGGCCGGCAACCCGAAGGTCCGGGCCAACGACACGGACTACCCGTTCCGGCCGTCCTCCGAATACGCGTACCTGACGGGTGATCAATCCCAGGACTCCGTGCTGGTTCTGGAGCCCGGGGCGGACGGTGAGCACCGGGCGGTCGCCTATCTGCGTCCCCGGTCGGACCGCGAGACCGGGGAGTTCTGGCGCGACTACCACGGTGAGCTCTGGGACGGCCGTCGCAACAGCCTCACCGAGAACGAGCGGCTCCTGGGCCTGCCCTGCCGTGACGTCCGCACGCTGACCGAGCGGCTCGCCGCGGCCACCGGCCCGATCCGTCTGCTGCGCGACTACGACGCCGGGGTCGACGCCGCCCTGGACGACAAGGTGACCGCCGAGCGCGATGCCGAGTTCCGTGCCGCTCTGTCCGAGATGCGGCTGCTCAAGGACGCGTTCGAGATCGCCGACCTGCGGCACGCCTGCCGGGCGACGGCGCGTGGCTTCGAGGACGTGGTGCGCGTTCTCGGTACGGACACGCCGACCGCGGAGCGGACCATCGAGGGCACGTTCTGGATGCGTGCGCGGACCGAGGGCAACGACGTGGGCTATGCGTCGGTCTGCGCCGCGGGACCGCACGCCACGACGCTGCACTGGGTCCGCAATGACGGCGAGGCCCGGCCGGGCGAACTGCTGCTGATCGATGCCGGAGTGGAGAGCCGTGATCTCTACACCGCCGACGTCACCCGCACCTTGCCGGTCGACGGCCGTTTCACGCCGGTCCAGCGCAAGGTGTACGACGCGGTGTACGAGGCGCAGTCGGCCGGTATCGCCGCGGTCAGGCCAGGTGCGAAGTACCGGGACTTCCACCACGCGGCTCAGCGGGTGCTGACCGAGCACCTCGCCTCCTGGGGCCTGTTCGGTGAGCGGTCGGTGGACGAGGCGTACGAACTCGGGCTGTACCGCCGCTGGACGCTGGCCGGCACGGGCCACATGATCGGCCTGGACGTCCACGACTGCGCGAAGGCCCGCACCGAGCTGTACGTGGACGGGACGCTGGAGGCGGGCATGGTGCTCACCGTCGAGCCCGGCCTGTACTTCCAGTCGGACGACCTGACCGTGCCCGAGGAGCTTCGCGGCATCGGCGTGCGGATCGAGGACGATCTCCTGGTCACCGACGAGGGCAACGAGAACCTCTCGGCCGACCTTCCCCGGGCGGCCGGCGAAGTGGAGGCGTGGATGGCCCGGCTTCGCGGCTGACATCGGCCGCCGAGGCCCCTCGGGGCCACGGCTCGAACAGGTGCGTTCTCCACGTGGGGTGAGAACGCACCACCATGGAACGGAACGACGGGAGGCGTGCGATGGAACGGAATGACGGCCCGCGCGGGGCACGGAGTCACGATCGTCGAGCACCGGCGGCGGTGGCGGAGGTCTTTCGGCAGGGGTGGGCGGACACCACCAGGAGCCTTCCGCCAGTCTCCGGAGCCACGTACGCGGCCAAGCGGCGTGCGGCGGTGTCCGAGCGGTTCCCCGGAGAGCGGATCGTCGTCCCCTCGGGCGGGCTCAAGGCCCGCAGCAACGACTTCGACTACGCCTTCCGGCCGCATTCCGCGTACATCCACCTCACGGCCGAGCTGGGGACCGGGGCGGTGCCGGACAGTGTGCTCGTCTTCGAGCCCACCGGCAGCGGGCACGAGGTCACCCTGTTCACCCGGCCCCGGTCACCGCGCGATGCCGGTCCGTCCGGTGCGGAGTTCTACAGTGACCGGCAGCACGGCGAGTTCTGGGTCGGCCGCCGCCGGACGCTCCGGGAGACCGCCGACACCCTCGGCGTCGACGCGGTCGCCCGGGAAGGGCTGGAGAAAGCACTCGGCGGCGGCGTCCCGACCCGGGTGGTGCGCGGCGAGGACGCGCTCGTCGACGCGACTGTCCCGCCGTCCGCACCGGCCGACGCCGAGCTGCTCGCCTTCCTGTCGGAGTCGCGGCTGGTCAAGGACGCGTGGGAGATCGAGCAGCTGCGCGCCGCCGTGGGGCACACGGTCGCCGGTTTCCACGAGGTCGTCGGTGAACTGCCCCACGCCACCCGCCTCGCACGCGGGGAGCGGTGGGTGGAGGGCACCTTCAACCGGCGGGCCCGGCTGGAGGGTTACGGTCTGGGGTTCGAGACCATCGCGGCGGCCGGGGCGCACGCGTGCGTGCTGCACTGGATGCACAACGACGGCCCGGTCCAAGAGGGGGAGCTGCTCCTGCTGGACGCGGGCGTCGAGGCCGACTCGTTCTACACCGGGGACGTCACCCGGACGTTGCCGGTCGGCGGGCGCTTCACGGATGTGCAGCGCCGCGTCTACGACCTGGTGTTCGCCGCCCAGTCGGCGGGCATCGCCGCCCTGCGGCCCGGTGCACCGTACGGCGCCTTCCACGACGCCGCGACCCGCGTCATCGCCGAGGGACTCGACGCCTGGGGCCTGCGGCCAGGTGGCGCGGCGATCCCGCACGAGTCCGGCCTCTACCGCCGGTACACCGTATGCGGTACTGGTCATATGCTCGGCCTCGACTGCCACGACTGCGCCGCCGCCCGCAGCGAGACCTACCTGGGCGGTGTGCTGGAGGAGGGGCACGTGCTCACCGTTGAGCCCGGGCTGTACTTCCAGCCCGACGACCTGACGATCCCCGAGGAACTGCGTGGCATCGGCGTGCGGATCGAGGACGACTTCGTCATCACCGCAGACGGCGCGACGTGTCTGTCGTCGGACCTGCCACGCGACGCGGACGCGGTCGAGGCGTGGATGGGCGCCTTGCGGTGAGAGCGCGCCGCCCGCTGGTCGACCAGGTCTCCGGAGAGCTGCGGCGGGCGGGTGCGGTGGCGGTGGCCGGACCCACCGGGTTCGGCAGGTCCGCGGTGCTGGACGTGGTGTGGGACGCGGTGCGGCAGTCCTCCGGGAGCCCCTGGCCAGGCTCGGCTCGGCACCCGCTGACGCACACCTGCCGTACGTACCCCTGGCCGATCCCGCGATCCTGCGTGCCATGGTCCTGCCTCCCTGAGCGGGGGCGCGGTCCCGCGCTCACCGTGAGGCCGCCGACCTCGGACTCCGGGGACGCCGCCGGACCGGGCGGATCACATCGGGACGGCGGGACGGCGGACGCCCGGGAGGGCGTCCACCGTCGTCGGCCGTATGCGTGCGAGCCCGGTCAGGCGGCGGTGCCCACGACCAGATGGTCGCCGGGGATGCCGGCCTTGCCCGGCGCGTAGTAGTCCTTGATCCCGGCGACCCACGTCTCCACCCGGATCCGGTCCCCGTCGTTCGGCTCGAAGGCGTCGAAAAGCGCGTCGATGTTCGCGGGCTCGAACCCGATGGCCGTCATCAGCGCCATGAACAGCGGGCGCTCGATCAGACCGTCGCCGTCCGGGTCGCCGAGGGCGGCCAGTGCCTCGGCGAACACCCCGACGGTCGCGTCGAACCGCTCCGGCGACAGCACGCAGGCCGTGAACTCCTCGAAGCTGACCTCGCCGTCGCCATCGGCGTCGAGCTCGGTGCGCAGCGTCGTCCAGTACCGCCGGAACGCCGCGCGCATCGCGTCCTGGGCCGCCCGGTCCGACGCGTGTGCCTCGCGGACGACGCGGTCGGCCATGAGGTCGAAGTCGTCCGCCTCCAGGACGCCGTTGGCGTTGGCGTCGAACAGGGAGAAGACGAGCGTGGCCCGCCTGGTGGCCTCAATGCCCATGAATCCGTCACCTTTCTCCGCATGTCATGTTCCCTCCGGCCGCGGCCCGGTGCCCGGTCGGCCCACCCACTGTCCGCCGAGGAGCGGCGTCCACGGCGAAAGCCGTGGTTCTTTCACCTGAAGGACGTAACTGACCTGCGTAAACGTCAAGTTGAGGCAGGCTGAGGGGCTCGCTGGATCCGCGCGCCCCCGCACCTCTAGGCTGAGCCGATGCGCACCCCGTCCGCCGCGAGCGGCCCCCGTACGAGACAGGTCCACCTTCCATGACCAGGGAGACCCGGACGCTGCCCGCGTTCGCTCCCGGTTCGGTGGACACCCCCTTCGTCATCGCCGGCTACGACGAGGTCGTCACCCACGACACGCTCTGGGACGCGCACTCCCACCCCTTCCACGAACTGCTCTGGAACGAGCGCGGCGCCTCCACAGCCGTGGTCGGCAGCCGGATCTGGACGATCACCCCGACCCTGGGCCTGTGGATGCCCGCGGGGACCCTGCACGCCGGATCGGCGACCGCCGGAACCTGGTTCCGGGCGAGCTTCTTCGGCTTCCGCACCACCGCGTCGATCTCCGCCACGCCGGTCGCCGTCGAGATCACCCCGCTGTTGCGCCTGCTGCTGGAACGGCTCGGCGAACCCGGGCTCACGGCCGCCTCGCGCGCCGCGACCGAGGCGCTGGTGCTCGACGTCCTCGTACCGTCGCCCCGTGAACTGCTCGTGCGGATCCCGGCCTCCGAGCTGCTGCGCCCGATCGCCGAAACGGTGCGCGAGGATCCGGCCGACCGGCGGACGCTGGCGGACTGGGCGTCCGCCCTCGGCGTCAGCGCCCGCACGGTCACCCGGGCGTTCACCGCCGAGACGGGCACGAGCTTCGTGCGCTGGGTGGCGGCGGTCCGCGCCCAGCACGCCATCGGCCTGCTGGCCCGGGGATGGGACGTGGAGGCGGTGGCCGAACAGGTCGGCTACCGCTCGGCGAGCGCGTTCGGCGCCGCCTTCCGTCGTACGACGGGACTCACCCCGGGGACCTTCCGGCCGGAGTGACCACCGGATCGAGTGTCCGTATCGCTACAAGGCATGTCCTAAACGGTTGATTGCGACAGTCGGGTCGATTCTCATAGGGTTCGAAGGCAAGCCTTACCTAAGCCGATGACGCACGTGCCGCGCACCGATCCCTGACTGCTGCGCACCCCCGGACGTGCGAGAAGCGGCACCCCGACATCCGGAAAGCCGGGTACACACCCATGTCTTCACACCGCCTCCGCCTGCTCGTCGTGGCGGCCGCCCTCGTCTCCGTCTCCGCCTGCGGCGGGACCACGGACGCCGGGAACAAGGACGACGAAAGCCGTTCCGGCGGGTTCCCCCTGACCGTCGAGCACGCCCTGGGCAAGACGACCATCCCGGCGAAGCCGAAGCGCGTCGCGACCGTCAACTGGGCCAACCACGAAGTGCCGCTCGCGCTCGGCGTCGTGCCCGTCGGCATGGCCGCGGCCAACTTCGGCGACGACAACGACGACGGCGTGCTGCCCTGGGTCGAGGAGAAGCTCGACGAGCTGAAGGCGAAGACGCCGGTACTCTTCGACGAGACCGACGGCATCGACTTCGAGGCCGTGGCGGACACGAAGCCGGACGTCATCCTGGCCGCGTACTCGGGTCTGACCAAGAAGGACTACGAGACCCTCAGCGAGATCGCCCCCGTCGTCGCCTACCCGGAAGCCGCCTGGGCGACGCCGTGGCGCGAGATCATCCGGACGAACAGCACGGCGATCGGGCTGGCCGACGAGGGCGAGAAGCTCATCAAGAAGCTCGACGGAGACATAGCGAAGACCGCCGCGAAGTACCCGCAGCTCAAGGGCAAGTCGGCGATGTTCATGACGCACGTCGACCCCAACGACGTCAGTCAGGTCGGCTTCTACACCGCCCACGACACCCGCACACAGTTCTTCCAGGACCTCGGCATGAAGATCCCCGGGTCCATCGCGAAGGCGTCCGAGGGCACGAAGAAGTTCGCCCTCACCAAGAGCGCCGAGCAGATCGACGCGTTCGACGACGTCGACATCATCACCGGCTACGGCGACGACACCGGCGAGCTGCTGAAGACGGTCACCAAGGACCCGCTGCTCTCGAAGATCCCCGCCGTCGAGCGCGGCTCCGTCTACCTCCTGCCCGGCACCAGCCCGCTGGCCACCGCCGCCAACCCGACGCCGCTGTCGATCAGCTATGTGCTGGACGACTACGCCGCCGCGCTCGCCAAGGCCGCGGACAAGGTCAAGTGACCGAGCCCGACACCCGTACCCCGCCGGACGTCGTCACCAGGCGTCCGGCGGGCGTGCGCCTGCTGTGGGTCCTCCTCTCCGTACTCGCCCTGGCCGCGGTCATGGTCGCGTCCGTCGCCATCGGCTCCCGCGATGTCCCCTGGTCCGACGTCGTCGCGGCGCTCGGCGGCGCGGACGACACCCTGGGCCGGGCGGCGGCGACGAAGCGGATCCCCCGTACCGTCCTCGCCGTCGTCATCGGCGCCGCACTCGGCCTCGCGGGCGGCGTGATGCAGGGCGTGACGCGTAACCCGCTGGCAGACCCGGGCATCCTCGGCGTCAACATGGGGGCATCCCTCGCCGTCGTCACGGCGGTCGCGTTCTTCGGGCTCACCTCGCCGACCGGATACGTCTGGACCGCCGTCCTGGGCGCGGCCCTCGCCGCGCTGTTCGTCTACACCGTGGGAACCCTCGGCAGAGGAGGGGCGACCCCCCTCAAGCTGGCGCTCGCCGGAGCCGCCACGTCCGCGGCCTTCGCCTCGCTCGTCAGCGCGGTCATCCTGCCGCGCAACGACATCGCCGGAAGCTTCAAGCTCTGGCAGATCGGCGGCGTCGGCGGCGCGTCCTTCGAACGCATCGGCCAGGTCATGCCGTTCCTCGCGGTCGGCTTCGCCGTCTGCCTGCTCTCGGCCCGTGCCCTCAACTCGCTGGCACTGGGCGACGAGTTGGCGGCAGGGCTCGGTGAACGGGTCGCCGTGGCACGCGCGGTGGCCGCCCTCGGCGCCGTGCTGCTCTGCGGGGCGGCCACCGCCGTCGCCGGGCCGATCGGCTTCGTCGGCCTCGTCGTCCCGCACACCTGCCGGCTGCTCGTCGGCGTCGACCACCGCTGGCTCCTGCCGCTGTCGGCTGTGCTCGGCGCGGTCCTCCTCACCGTCGCCGATGTCGTCGGACGGATCGTGGCCCGCCCCTCGGAGATCGACGTCGGCATCGTGACCGCACTGATCGGGGCCCCCTTCTTCATCTACATCGTCCGCCGACAGAAGGTACGTGCCCTGTGAGCGCCCCCGTCCTCACCCGGCCGTCGTCCGTCGAGGCCGCCACCCGCCGTCGCCTGCGCGGCGCCTCGCGCCGCCGCCGGGTCGTCCTGGCGCTGCTGGTCCTCGTCCTCGCCGCGTTCGCCGTGACGCTCATGGCGGGCCGGACCTTCTACCCGCCCGGAGACGTGTTCCGGGTGATCCTCGGGGAGCAGGTGCCGGGCGCGTCGTTCACGGTGGGCCGGCTGCGGCTGCCCCGCGCGGTCCTCGCGCTGGTGGCCGGATTCAGCTTCGGCCTGGCCGGGGTCACCTTCCAGACGATGCTCCGCAACCCGCTCGCCAGCCCCGACATCATCGGCATCAGCTCCGGGGCGAGCGCCGCCGCGGCCATCGCCATCGTGACCCTCTCGCTCGGCGAGATCCAGGTCTCCGTCCTCGCCATCGCCGCCGGCCTCGGAGTCGCCCTGCTGGTGTACTCGTTGGCCTTCAAGGGCGGCGTCGTCGGCACCCGGCTCATCCTGATCGGCATCGGGATCTCCGCGATGCTCGACAGCATCACCTCCTACGTCCTGTCCCGGGCCGCCGAATGGGACCTCCAGGAGGCGATGCGCTGGTTGACCGGCAGCCTCAACGGAGCCACCTGGGACCAGGTCGTCCCCGCCCTCGTCGCGGCGGCCGTCCTCACCCCGCTGCTGCTGGGCCAGGCCCGTAACCTCTCCGCGCTCCAACTCGGCGACGACACCGCCTCCGCGCTCGGCGTACGCGTGGAGCGCACCCGGATCACGGTGATCGTCGCCGCCGTCGGGCTGATCGCCTTCGCCACGGCGGCGGCCGGCCCCATCGCGTTCGTGGCGTTCCTCTCCGGACCCATCGCGGCCCGGATCACCGGAGCGGGCGGCTCCCTGCTGGTGCCCGCCGGACTCGTCGGCTCGCTGCTCGTCCTCGTCGCCGACTTCACCGGCCAGTTCGCCTTCGGCGAGCGCTACCCGGTCGGGGTCGTCACCGGCGTCCTCGGAGCCCCCTACCTCGTCTACCTGATCATCCGCACCAACCGGGCGGGAGGCTCGCTATGACCACGCACCACCGACTGACCGCCGAAGGACTCACCCTCGGCTACGGCGACCGCACCGTCGTCGACTCCCTCGACCTGGCCGTACCGCCGGGCCGGATCACCGTGATCGTCGGCGCCAACGCCTGCGGCAAGTCGACGCTGCTGCGTTCCATGTCCCGGCTGCTCGCCCCCCGGGCCGGCCGTGTCGTCCTGGACGGCAAGGAGGTGCACCGACTGCCCGCCAAGGAGCTGGCCCGCACCCTCGGTCTGCTGCCGCAGTCGCCCGTCGCCCCCGAGGGCATCACCGTCTCCGACCTGGTCGGCCGCGGCCGCCACCCGCACCAGTCCGTCTTCTCCCGCTGGAACGAGAAGGACGACGCCGCCGTGGCCGCCGCCCTGGAGGCCACCCACACCGAACCGCTCGCCGAGCGCGCGGTGGACGAACTCTCCGGCGGCCAGCGCCAGCGCGTCTGGATCGCGATGGCCCTCGCCCAGCAGACCGATCTGCTGCTGCTCGACGAGCCGACCACCTTCCTCGACGCCAGCCACCAGATCGAGGTCCTCGACCTTCTGACCGACCTGAACCGCTCGCGCGGCACCACCATCGTGATGGTCCTGCACGACCTCAACCTCGCCGCCCGGTACGCGGACCACCTGATCGCCCTGGCCGGCGGCGGGCTCCACGCGTCCGGCACCCCGGCCGAGGTGCTGACGGAGGAGACCGTACGGGTGGTGTTCGACCTCGACAGCCGCATCATCGAGGACCCCGTATCGGGCCGGCCGCTCATGCTCCCGATCGGCCGTCACCACGTCCTGGACCGGGCCGAGGCACTGACCGTCGGGGAGGCGACCGCATGAGCGCCGGGGCGTGCGCCCCCCTGATCGACTGACTGCTGTGTGCCACTGACATGTTTCGGAGAGTGACGGGGCACACAGGGTAGGTCGGGTGCCGGGTCCCGGTCCGGCACTCGCCCTTTTCCTCGAAGCGGTCATTGGGAGAACCTCGGTGGAGAACACCTCGGTGCAGAACTCGGTCCAGAACAAGGAAACCGTCCGGAACTGTCCGTTCGACTACGCGCAGCAGCTGGAGTTCGACCCCCAGCTCAGGCAATTGCTGACCGAGGAGCCGGTGTCCCGCATCCGTATGGCGTACGGAGAGGGCGAGGCCTGGCTGGTCACCCGCTACGAGGACGTCCGGACGGTCACCACCGACCGGCGGTTCAGCCGCAGCGCCGTCCTCGGCCGCGACTTCCCCCGGATGACGCCGGAGCCGATCGTGCAGGCGGAGTCCATCAACCTCATGGACCCGCCCGCCAGCAGCCGGCTGCGGGGGCTGGTGGCCAAGAGCTTCACCCCGCGTCGTGTCGAGCAGATGCGCGGCGGGACCCAGCGCGTGGTGGACCGGCTGCTGGACGAGATGGAGGAGGAGGGCGCGCCGGCCGACCTCGTCGCCCGCATCTCCGCGCCGCTGCCGCTGATCACCATCTGCGAGGCACTCGACATCCCCGAGGCCGACCGCCCCTGGCTCCGGGCCCACGCCATGACCATGATGAACGTCGGGGCCGCGGGCAAGGAGGACGCGGTACGCGCCAAGGCGGAGCTGCGCGGCTACTTCCAGGAGCTGACCGCGGAGCGGCGCCGCTCCCCGGGCGAGGACCTCATCAGCACCCTGGCCACCGCCCGGGACGGCGACGAACTGCTGGACGACGACGAGCTGGCCGTCATGGCGATGGTGCTGCTCATCACCGGCCAGGACACCACGACCTACCAACTCGGCAACATCGCCTACACCCTGCTCACCCGCCCGGACCTCCTGCGGTCCCTCCGGGCCGAACCGCAGCGGCTGCCCCGCACCCTGGAGGAGCTGCTGCGCCACATCCCCTTCCGCAAGGGCGTCGGCATCCCGCGCATCGCGCTGGAGGACGTGGAGCTCTCCGGAGTCCTCATCAAGGCCGGCGACGTGGTGCACGTGTCCTATCTGACGGCCAACCGGGACTCCGCCAAGTTCGACCGTCCCGACGAGCTGGATCCCGACCGGCCGACCATCCCGCACATGACGTTCGGCTGGGGCGCCCACCACTGCCTGGGCGCACCGCTGGCCACCATGGAACTGGAAGTGGCCTTCTCCACGCTGCTGACCCGCTTCCCGGCCCTGCGTCTGGACGTGCCGCCCGCGGACGTCTCGTGGAACACGACGTCCATCTGGCGTTACCCGCTCGCCCTGCCCGTCACATGGTGACGAGAGCCTTCGCTCCAGAGAACGAGGAGAACCCATGGCGACCCTGTGCCGACCGGCCATCGCTGTGCCCGAGCACGTCATCACGATGCAGCAGACCCTGGACCTGGCCCGGGAGACCCACGCCGGGCACCCGCAGCGCGAGCTCGTCCTGAGGCTCATCCAGAACACCGGCGTCCAGACCCGGCACCTCGTGCAGCCCATCGAGAAGACCCTGCGGCACCCCGGATTCGAGGCGCGCAACCAGGTGTACGAGGCCGAGGCCAGGACCCGGGTCCCCGAAGTCGTCCGGCAGGCGCTCGTCAACGCCGAGACCGACCCGTCCGAGATCGATCTGATCGTCTACGTCTCCTGCACGGGCTTCATGATGCCCTCGCTGACCGCGTGGATCATCAACAGCATGGGCTTCAGACCCGAGACCCGCCAACTGCCCATCGCCCAGCTCGGCTGCGCGGCGGGCGGCGCGGCGATCAACCGCGCGCACGACTTCTGCCTGGCCTACCCCGAGTCCAACGTCCTCATCGTCTCCTGCGAGTTCTGCTCGCTGTGCTACCAGCCCACCGACATCGGGGTCGGCTCGCTGCTCTCCAACGGGCTCTTCGGCGACGCCGTCTCCGCGGCCGTCGTACGGGGACAGGGCGGCACCGGCATGCGCCTGGAGCGCAACGGCTCCCACCTGGTGCCCGACACCGAGGACTGGATCTCCTACGCCGTCCGCGACACCGGGTTCCACTTCCAGCTGGACAAGCGGGTCCCGGGCACCATGGAGATGCTCGCCCCGGTGCTCCTGGACCTGGTCGACCTGCACGGCTGGTCCGTCCCGAACATGGACTTCTTCATCGTCCACGCGGGCGGACCGCGCATCCTGGACGACCTCTGCCACTTCCTGGACCTGCCGCCCGAGATGTTCCGCTACAGCCGGGCCACCCTCACCGAACGCGGCAACATCGCCAGCTCCGTCGTCTTCGACGCACTGGCGAGGCTCTTCGACGACGGTGGAGCCGCCGAGTCCGCGCAGGGGCTCATCGCCGGCTTCGGGCCCGGTATCACCGCCGAAGTGGCCGTGGGCAGTTGGGCCAAGGACGACCTCCGGGCGGAGGTCGGACACGACCTCGACGGGCTGGAGCTGACCGCGGGCGTTGCGCTGTCCGGCTGAACCCGCTAAGGCGACCGACGGGTGGGGACGAAGGAACGGGTGTTCGCGCTTCGCGGACGCACTTGTTCCGTGACCGGATCCCCACCTCTAGGAGAACGCATGCGCCTGCCCGCCCGATGGGCCACGGCCGCCCTGCTGCTGATCGCACCGCTGGTCGGCGCACCCGCCACGGCCTCGGCCGACAGCGGACCGGAAGGGGTTCTGGTGGAGCAGTCCACCCGGGCCGTACCCGGGCAGTACATCGTCACCCTGAAGCCCGAACTCTCGCCGGACACCGTCCTGCGGGAGTTCGGGCTCGACCCGTTGTTCCGTTACGGAAATGCTCTGCACGGCTTCGCCGCCACGCTCACCGCCACCGAACTCCAAGCGGTCCGGGCCGCTCCCGGCGTCCTCGCCGTCGAGGAGAACGCCGAGGTGGCCGTCGCCGCGCCCACGGCCGCGAACCTGCTCCGGGCGCCCGCGGCCGGCTGGGGCACCGACCGCATCGACCAGCGCGCCCGGCCGCTGGACGACACCTTCACCACCACGGCCACCGGCAAGGGAGTGAAGGCGTACGTCGTCGACACCGGGATCGACGCCGCGCACAGCGAATTCGGCGGCCGGGTCGCGAGCGGGTACGACGCCGTCGGGGACGGCCGCGCCGGCATGGACTGCAACGGCCACGGCACGCATGTGGCGGGCACGGTCGGCGGCGCGACGTCCGGAGTGGCGAAGGACGCCTCGCTGGTCAACGTACGCGTCCTGGACTGTGAGGGCCGGGGCACCTGGGCCGGCATCCTCGCCGGGTTCGACTGGGTCGCCAAGGACGCCGAGCGCAGCGGTGTCCCCGCCGTGCTGAACGCCTCGCTCGGCGGCGACCGCTCCACGGCCGTCGACGCGGCGGTCGAGGCCGTCGCCGACGCGGGCGTGCTGCCCGTCGTGGCCGCGGGCAACGACAACCGGGACGCCTGTGACGTCTCCCCGGCCGCCGCTGACGGTGTGTTCACCGTCGGGGCGAGCGACCGACAGGACCAGGAGACCTCCTTCAGCAACTGGGGCTCCTGCCTCTCGATCTACGCCCCCGGCGCCGACATCGTCTCCGCCCGCCTCGGCGGCGGCACCGTCTCGCTGAACGGCACCTCCATGGCCAGCCCGCACGTCGCGGGCGTCGCGGCGCTCTACAAGGAGGAGAACCCCTCGGCGTCTCCTGCCGCCGTCTCGCGGTGGCTGACGGACACGGCCACCCCGGACGTGCTCTCCGCTCTCGGTCAGGGCTCGCCCGACCTGCTGTTGTACACCGGCGGCCTCTGACGATCCGTCGGGCGGCCGGAGTGACGGCCCGCCCGCGGGGCGGGGGAGCGGTGACCGCGCGACGGAATCCGCTCCCCCGCCCGGCCGTCCGGCTGTTGTCGGAACGGTGGACGGTCTCTCATTTCTCTGCAACTCTCTGACGGCACAACGCAAAACAGGCCGCAGCGCATGCAGAAACTCGTGTTCCCTGGCTGCGGTCACAGAGCCGCGCCCTCGACGCGCCCTGCGCCGAGGCCGAAGATCGGGGAGCTATGAGAGCCCAACGCTGGAGATGGCGGGCGATATCCGCCTTGGTCACGACCAGTCTTCTGATGATCGGCGTACCGTCTCTCGCCGCCGCGGCGGCCGACGGACCCAACCTCGCCGCGGGCCGGGCCGCCGCCGCGAGCAGTGCCCACGCCGAGTACGGCGCGTCCCACATCACCGACGGCAACCGCTCCACGTACTGGGAGAGCGCGGGAGGCGGACTGCCCCAGTGGGTCCAGACGGACCTGGGCGCGGGAACCCGCGTCGACGAGGTGAAGCTGACCCTGCCGGCGGGCTGGGAGACCCGCACCCAGACGCTGTCCCTCCAGGGCAGCGCGGACGGCACCAGCTTCGCGACCCTGAAGAACTCCGCGATGTACACCTTCGCCCCGGGGGCGGCGAACGAGGTCACCATCGCGTTCCCGGCGACGCTGACCCGCTTCGTACGCGTCGACATCACCGCCAACACCGGCTGGCCGGCCGCGCAGCTCTCCGAGCTGGAGGTCCGGGGCGCCGGTGAGTCGTCGGCCGACCTCGCGGCGGGCAAGACCCTCACCGCCAGCAGCGGCAGCGGATCCCGGGCTCCGGCCAACGCCAACGACGGCAACCGGGACAGCTACTGGGCCGGCGGCGACGACCCGTTCCCACAGTGGATCCAGGCGGACCTGGGCGGGTCGCTCGGTGTGGACCGGGTGGTCCTGCGACTGCCCGACGGCTGGGCCGCGCGCAGCCAGACGCTGAAGCTCCAGGGCAGCGCGAACGGTACGGACTTCACCGACCTCACCGCGTCCAAGGCCTACCGCTTCGACGCGGCGGGGGGACAGTCGGCGACGATCACCTTCGACGCCACGACCACCCGGTACGTCCGCGTCCTGGTCACCGCCAACAGCGGTGCGCGGGCAGCACAGTTGGCCGAACTGGAGATCTACGGCCCCACCACCGGCGACACACAGGCCCCGACCGCACCGGCCGGCCTGGCGTTCACCGAGCCCGCCACCGGGCAGATCCGGCTGACGTGGAAGGCCTCCACGGACGACAAGAGCGTCACCGGCTACGACGTCTACGCGAACAACACCCTGCTGACCAGCGTCGCGGGCGACGTCACCACGTACACCGACACCCGGCCGACCGGGCAGGACGTCAGCTACTACGTCCGCGCCAAGGACGCGGCGGGCAACGTCTCCGCCAACAGCGACACCGTCACCCGGCGCGGCGACACCGGTGACACCCAGGCCCCCACCGCCCCCTCCGCGCTGGCGTACACCGAGCCCTCCGGCGGCTCGATCAAGCTGACCTGGGGAGCGTCCACCGACAACAAGGGCGTGACCGGCTACGACGTCTACGCCAACAATGTGCTGCGCGGCAGCGTCGAGGGCAACGTGCTGACGTACACCGACACCCAGCCGGCGTCCTCCACGGTCAGCTACGTCGTACGGGCCAAGGACGCGGCGGGCAACGCCTCCGTCGACAGCAACACCGTCACCCGCAACGGGCGGATCGGCTCCGCCTCGAACCTCGCCGTGAACAAGCCGATCACCGCCTCCTCCGTGGTCCACACCTTCGTCGCGGAGAACGCCAACGACAACAGCACCTCCACCTACTGGGAGGGCGCGGGCGGCAGTTACCCGAACACCCTCACCGTGAAGCTCGGCTCCAACGCCGACACCGAGAACGTCGTCATCAAGCTCAACCCCGACAGCAGCTGGGGGCCGCGCACCCAGCGCATCGAGGTCCTCGGCCGGGAGCAGAGCTCCTCGTCCTTCAACTCCCTCGCGGCCGCCAAGGATTACGCCTTCAGTCCGGCCTCCGGCAACACGGTGACCATCCCGGTCTCCGCGCGCGTCGCGGACGTCCAGCTGAAGTTCACCGCCAACAGCGGCTCCGGAGCCGGGCAGGTCGCGGAGTTCCAGGTCCTGGGCGCTCCGGCGGCCAACCCCGACCTCCAGGTCACCGGCATCACCGCCGCACCCGCCGCACCGGTCGAGACGGACGAGGTCACCCTGACCGCGACCGTCCGCAACACCGGCGCGCTCGCGGCCCCGGCGAGCAAGGTCGAGCTGCGCCTCGGCGGCACCAAGGTCGCCACCGCCTCCGTCGGCGCACTGGCGGCGGGCGCCTCCGCCCAGGTCGACGCCTCCATCGGTGCCCGGAACGCGGGCAGCTACGTCCTGAGCGCCGTCGCCGACCCGGCAGACGAGGTCATCGAGCAGAACGAGACCAACAACGGCTACACCAGCGCCTCCCCGCTGGCCGTGAAGCCGGTCTCCAGCTCCGACCTGGTGGCCTCGGCGGTCACCACCTCACCCTCGGCCGCGTCCGCCGGTGAGACGGTCACCTTCTCCGTCGCGCTGAAGAACCAGGGCACGGTGGCCTCGGCCGCCGGCGCCCACGGCATCACCCTGACGCTCGTCGACAGCAAGGGCGCCACGGTGAAGACGCTCACCGGCAGCCACACCGGGGCCATCGCGGCGGGAGCCACCACCGGGCCGGTCGCGCTCGGCTCCTGGACCGCCGCCAACGGCTCGTACACCGTGCGGACCGTGATCGCGGCCGACGCCAACGAACTCCCGGTCAAGCGCGAGAACAACACCTCCACCCAGGCGCTCTTCGTCGGACGCGGCGCCAACATGCCGTACGACATGTACGAGGCGGAGGACGGTACGGCCGGCGGCGCCGCGAAGGTCGTCGGACCGAACCGGACCGTCGGCGACATCGCGGGCGAGGCCTCGGGACGCAAGGCCGTCACCCTCGACCGGACCGGCGACTCCGTCGAGTTCACCACCCGGGCCGCCACCAACACCCTGGTCACCCGGTTCTCCATCCCCGACGCCCCGGGCGGCGGCGGCATCGACTCCACCCTGAACGTCTACGTGGACGGCGTCTTCCTCAAGGCGATCGACCTCACCTCCAAGTACGCCTGGCTGTACGGGAACGAGGCCGCTCCCGGCAACTCCCCGGGCTCCGGGGCGCCCCGTCACATCTACGACGAGGCGAACACGATGCTGGGCAGAACCGTCCCGGCCGGATCGAGGATCCGGCTCCAGAAGGACACCGCCAACACCACCACGTACGCCATCGACTTCGTCAACCTGGAGCAGGTCGCCCCGGTCGCCAACCCGAACCCCGCCACGTACACCGTGCCGGCCGGGTTCACCCACCAGGACGTCCAGAACGCCCTGGACAAGGTCCGCATGGACACCACCGGCACCTTCGTGGGCGTCTACCTTCCGGCGGGGGACTACAGCACCGCCAGCAAATTCCAGGTCTACGGCAAGGCCGTCAAGGTGGTCGGCGCGGGCCCCTGGTACACCCGCTTCAACGCCCCCTCCACCCAGGACAACACCGATGTCGGCTTCCGGGCCGAGGCCGGCGCCAAGGGGTCCTCGTTCGCGAACTTCGCGTACTTCGGCAACTACACGTCCCGGATCGACGGGCCGGGCAAGGTGTTCGACTTCTCGGGCGTCTCGGACATCGTGATCGACAACATCTGGAACGAGCACATGGTGTGCCTCTACTGGGGCGCCAACACCGACAACGTCACCATCAAGAACTCCCGGATCCGCAACATGTTCGCCGACGGCGTCAACATGACCAACGGGTCCACCGACAACCTGGTGACCAACAACGAGGCGCGGGCCACCGGCGACGACAGCTTCGCGCTCTTCTCGGCGATCGACGCCGGGGGAGCGGACATGAAGAACAACGTCTACGAGAACCTGACCTCGATCCTCACCTGGCGCGCGGCGGGCGTCGCCGTCTACGGCGGGTACGACAACACCTTCCGCAACATCCACATCGCCGACACCCTGGTCTACTCCGGGATCACGGTCAGCTCGCTGGACTTCGGCTATCCGATGAACGGGTTCGGGACCGGACCGACGAAGATCGAGAACGTCTCGATCGTGCGCGCGGGCGGTCACTTCTGGGGATCGCAGACCTTCCCCGGCCTCTGGCTGTTCTCGGCGTCCAAGGTGTTCCAGGGCATTCGCATCAACAACATGGACATCGTCGATCCCACCTACAGCGGGATCATGTTCCAGACGAACTACGTCGGCGGACAGCCCCAGTTCCCGATCAAGGACACCGTGCTGACCGACGTCTCCGTCTCGGGTGCGCGCAAGAGCGGTGACGCCTTCGACGCCAAGTCCGGGTTCGGGCTGTGGGCCAACGAGATGCCGGAGGCCGGGCAGGGTCCGGCCGTCGGCGAGGTCACCTTCAACGGCCTGAAGCTCAGCGACAACGCCCAGGACATCAAGAACATCACCTCCACCTTCAAGATCGTCAACAACCCGTAGCCCGGAGGGAGGGGCCGTATTGAGCGGCAAGGGGGGCGCTTCCCGATGACGGAGAAGCGCCCCTCTTGCATGCAATCCTTGCATGGATAAGTCAATTGTTTGCGTTGCTTACGCTAGTCTTGCGGCATGACGCGACGACTTGCTCAGGTAGCCAAGAAGGTTGGGGTCAGCGAGGCCACGGTGAGCCGGGTGCTCAACGGCAAGCCCGGGGTCTCCCGGACCACCCGGCAGTCCGTGCTGACCGCCCTCGACGTCCTCGGCTACGAGCGGCCCACCCAACTGCGGGGCGAGCGCGCCCGGCTCGTCGGCCTCGTCCTGCCCGAACTGCAGAACCCGATCTTCCCCGCTTTCGCCGAGGTGATCGGCGGCGCCCTCGCCCAGCAGGGACTCACCCCCGTGCTCTGCACCCAGACCAAGGGCGGAGTCTCCGAGGCGGACTACGTGGACCTCCTGCTCCAGCAGCAGGTCTCCGGGGTGGTCTTCGCCGGCGGTCTCTTCGCGCAGGCCGACGAGGCCCATGAGCACTATCACCGGCTCGCCGAGCGCCGCATCCCCGTCGTGCTGATCAACGCCCCCATAGAAGGACTGGACTTCCCCTGCGTCTCCTGCGACGACGCCGTCGCGATCGAGCGCGCCTGGCGCCACCTGGCCTCCCTCGGCCACGAACGCATCGGCGTGGTGATGGGCCCCTCCGACCATGTGCCCTCCCGTCGCAAGCTCGCGGCCGCCCGGTCCGTCGCGGCGGCTACCGGTGGGGAGCTGGCCGAGGAGTACGTCGAGCGGGCGATGTTCTCCCTGGAGGGCGGGCAGGCCGCGGCCTCCCGGCTGCTGGAGCGCGGAGTCACCGGCATCATCTGCGCCAGCGATCCCCTGGCCCTCGGCGCGGTGCGGGCGGCCCGCAGGCGCGGCCTCCGGGTGCCGTCGGAGATCTCGGTCGTCGGCTACGACGACTCGGCGTTCATGAACTGCACCGAACCCCCGCTCACCACGATCCGCCAGCCCATCGAGGCCATGGGCCGGGCCGCCGTCGAACTGCTCTGCGCGGGTATCCGGGGCGGGTCGGTCCCCCCGGACGAGCTGCTGTTCGAGCCGGAGCTGGTGGTACGGGGCTCGACCGCGAAGGCGCCCCGCTGATCCCGCGGATCGCGGCGCCGTCGCGGCTGCGGCACAGTGGGCACATGGACGACCTCAACGCACTCGCCGAGGAACACCTGACCGCGGCCCGCGCCTCCGCGCACGGCCGCAGCGCCCACCTCCTGCTCCAGCAGCACCCCTTGCGGCAGACGGTGATCGCCCTCACCGAGGGGACGGCGCTCGACGAGCACAACGCGCCGCCCGCCGCCTCGCTCCTCGTCCTGCGCGGCAGCGTCCGCCTCACCGCCGCCTCCGGAGACGCCGAGCTGCCGTCCGGGAGCCTGCACCCGATCCCGCAGGAACGGCACGGACTGCTGGCGCTCCAGGACGCCGTGGTCCTGCTCACGGCCGTCAACGACTGACCCGGCCGGGGCGCGCGGTACCGGCCGGGGTGGGGTGTGCTTCGGCCGCGACGTGGCAGGAGAGGATCGAGCGGAGCAACCGTGTCCGGAAACGGACAGGTCGCGTCGCCCACCGCGTCCGCCCACGTCCCCGGAGTACCAGCTTGTCCACCCAGACCGCTTCCGCCGCGGAAAACACCGCCCCCGCCGCCCTGCCCCGCCGCTGGGGCGCCGCCCTGCGGCGTACACCGGTCTCGCTGTGGAACGACGACGTCACCGACTGGGCCGCCGCCCTGACGTACTACGCCATCCTCGCCCTGCTCCCGGCGCTCCTGGTCACCGTCTCCGTGATCGGGCTGGCCAACCCCGACGCGACCGGCGCCCTGATCGCCGACATCACCGCGTTCGCCCCGGCCGAGTCGGGCGAGGCGCTGCGCAGGCCCTTGGAGGCGGCGACCGAACAGCGCTCCGCCGTCTGGCTGCTCGTCGCCACCGGGTCCGTGAGCGCCGTGTGGTCCGCGTGCAGCTACCTCGCGGTCTTCCGCCGGGCGATGCACGCCATGCACGGCGTCCGGGACACGCGCCCGCCCCTGCGTCAGGCGCACATCATCCTCGTCTCCGCGTTCGGCCTGCTCCTCCTGCTGATGACCAGCGCCTTCGCCATCGTCATGACCGGCCCGGTGGCCCGCTGGCTGGGCCGCCTCATCGGCCTGCCGCACGAGGGGGAGACCCTGTGGGCGGCGCTGAAGTGGCCGCTGCTGGTCTTTCTCGTGGCCTGTCTGATCATGGTCCTCTTCAGCACCGGGCCCCGCTCCGCGCGCGGTGTCCGCCGGGGCCTGCCCGGCGGGATCCTCGCCGCCTTCTGCTGGCTCACCGCGTCGGCGCTGTTCGCTCTCTACGCGACCCAGGTCGGCAGCTACAGCAGGCTGTACGGATCGCTCGCCGGGCTCGTCGTCTTCCTCATCTGGGTCTGGTTCGCCAACCTCTCGCTGCTGGCCGGCGCCCAGTTCAACGTGGAGCTGCTGCGGCCCGAGCCGGAGCGGGAGGCCGGCGCCCACGCCGGGGAGCCCGTCACGGCCGCAGAACGATCCTGACCGGGTCGCCCTCCTTGGTCTCCATCCGTCGCACGGCTGCCACCGCGTCCTCCAGGGGCACGACGTCGGTGATCGACCGGGAGAAGTCCAGCCGGCCGCCCTCGGTGAGCCGGACGAGCTGCGTCACATGGTGTCCCTCCGAGCCGTAGTGGCCCAGGATGCGGTGCTGGAGGTAGCTGAACAGGGTGGGGCGGGCGACGGTCAGAGGCTGGTCGGTCAGCCCCACCAGCACCAGCCGCCCCTTCGGGGCCAGCGTGGTCAGCGCCTGTTCGCGGGCCGCGGGGACCCCGGCGAAGTCGAACGCCGCCTCCAGGCCCATGCCGCCCGTCGCCCCGAGAACCTTCTCGCGGAACAGCGGATCGGCGGGGTCCAGCGCCAGGTCGGCCCCGAACTCCAGGGCCCTCCGCCGGGCCGCCGGAGCGGGGTCCACCGCGACGACCGGGTGCGCGCCCACCGCCCGCAGCAACTGCACGGCGTGCGCGCCGAGCCCGCCCGCGCCCCAGACGCCCACGGCCTCCGCCGCCCGGACGTCGCCGGTTGCGGTCACCGCCGCCCAGGGCGTCGAGACCGCGTCCGGGATGATCGCGGCCTGCTCGAAGGGGAGGGCGTCGGGCAGGGCGACGAGGGTCGACGCGGTGGCGAGGGCGTACTCGGCCCAGCCGCCGTCGTAGTCGACGCCGCGCGTGTGCGTCCGGCCCCGGCGCTGCTCGCCCGCCTGGAGCACCACCCTGGTGCCGGGCGCCCATCCGGTGACGTCCGGACCCGGCTCCGCCACCGTCCCGGCCACCTCGTGGCCCAGGGTGACGGTGTCCCCCTCCAGGTAAAGCGGGCTCAGCGTGCCGTCGACGAGGTGCACGTCGGAGAGGCAGACCCCCGCCGCCTCGACCTTCAGCAGCACTTCGCCGGGACCGGGCACGGGCCTGTCCACCTCCTCCAGGGCGAGGGTGCGGCTGGGCAGGTGCAGACGCGCTGCGCGCATGCGTTCCATGACGGGTCCTTACGGTTCGGATCGGCGGCCTGTCGCAAGCCGCCTTGCTTTGAAACGTAGGCCGCCCTGCTCCACCCCGGCGCCGCCCCGGACGCGGGATCCGTCGAGGCGGGACGTCTGCCGTACTGGGACGCCCGGCTGGAGCGGGGCGAGGACATCGTGCGGCGTGGTGTCGAGCGTGGCGAACTGGCCCCGGACACCGACACCCGGCTGGTGGCGGAGACCCTGGCGGGGCCGTTGTTCGCCCGGGTCCTGCTGACCGGGGCGCCGCTGGACAGGGGGCTCGCGCGCCGGATCGTGGACCTGGCACTCGACGGCGCGCGCCCCCGCGACGGGCGCGTCCCCAACGGCCGAGGCCGCCTCCCCGTGAGGCGTTACGTACTCGGCCGTGCCCGGGTGCGCCGTGACGCCGCGAGAGGCCGCCGGGTCAGCGCTTGTCGCGGTATCCGGCGACGATCGGCATCGTCTCGCGCAGCACCCGTACGCCGTCGTTGACCGCGTCACCCAGTCGGTGGCCCTTCCATGTCTCCGTCGCGCTGGAGAACCGGCTGATCCGCCGGCAGTGGTCCCCGCACGCGGAGCGGTACGCCATGATCGTGTAGTGATTGCCGTCCTCGGTGATCCAGCCGGTGTTGTACGGACGGTTGCGGCTCACGCTCATCGAACCGTCCGTGTTGCCCGCCAGTGTCCTGCGGTCGTGGGCCAGGCCCAGATTGTGGCCGATCTCGTGGCTCGCCGAATCCAGGCGGATGCCGTCGACCTCGACGACCGCGTAGGCGTACTCGTCCGTGGAGCCGTCGAGCGCGGGCGTGTAGTCCGCGGTGCCGCCACCCCGCTCCTCCCGGTCCACGACGAGCGTGACCAGATCGGCGCCGTACCGCGCCCGCTGCTCGTGCACCTGGCGTCCGAGACCCACCGAGTGGTCCTTGAGGGTGGCGTGCGCGGCGTGGAACTCCTCCGAGCCCTCGTAACCGTTGGCTGTGTACGGGCGGACGACCCGGATGGCGCCGCAGAGCCCGCCCGCCGCCAGGGACCGGTTCATCCGCGTCGCGATCTCCTGGGCCGCTGAGGGGACCCGGTGCTCGCCGCCGGCCCGTTTCGCCGCCTTGGGTGTGAAGACGGCCAGCACGTCGACCACGGGACACGCCGCCGCCCTCGCCGCTCCCGCCGCCGGACCTGTCGCGGCCACGGTCGCGGCCGGGGCGTCCGCCGAGGCCGCACAGAGCGATACGCCGACGCCGACGGCCATGGCTGCCTTCAAAAGGGTCGCGCGCATGGGGAGTTGACTCCGTCCGGAAGGGGGCCGGCCGGGGGGCGCCGCCCGATGACTGAGGGTCTCTTATTTCTAACATTCCGTGATGACGGTCGCCCGCCGTGCCCGAAACCGGTTGACGACCGTTTGTTCCCTGGCCGGAGGGGTGTGGCAGCGAGGAGGTGGGCAGGTACACGTGTACGAACTCGTACGAATGGAACGGCAGTCGGCGGCAGAGGGGCGTGTGTGACGTGACGGAGCAGAGCGAATGGCGGTTCTCCGACGACCGAGGTCAGCAGTCGACGGCACCCCGGCCGCCCGGGCGGGTGCTGGCCTACGTCCAGGCCGGCGCCACCCTGTGGGATCTCGGAATCCGCCCGGTGGGGATATTCGGCTCCGACCACGACGGGCCTGAGCCCGACACGGCGAAGACCGGGACCCTGCCGCTGGGCGAGGTCGCGTACGTCGGGGCGGGGGCGGCCCTGGACGTCGAACGGCTGCTGAGCACCGGACCGGACCTCGTGGTGGCCGTCAGCTACGGCGGCGGCCACGTCTACGGCCTGACCCCCGAGGCGGCCAAGCCCCTGGAGGAGAGGGTTCCGGTGGTCGTCCTCGACGTCAGCCAGGCCCGTACGTTCGGTGAGATCGGCGGGCGGTTCGCCGAACTGGCCCGCTCGCTCGGCGCCACGGCCAGGCCGGACGCCGACCGGGACCTGGACGCCGCCCGGGAGCGGCTGCGCTCCGTGGCCGCCGTCACGTCCGCCGAAGCGCCGCGCGTGCTCGCCCTCTCCCCGGCCGGCCCGGACCAGGCGCATGTCGCGCGCCCCGGGATGTGGCCCGAGCTGCGCGTGCTCACCGAACTGGGCGTCCAGGTCGTGGAGCCGGCCGAGGGCCCGGGGGCCAACTGGTCCACGCTCGACCGCTCCGACACCTTCGCGCTGCGCCCCGAGGTGATCCTGACCGACATCCGCGCCCACGCGGCCCCGTTGGAGGTGTTGCGGGGGAGCGGGGGTGCGCCGACGCCCGTCGTCCCGTGGAACCCCGAGCCCCTCTACGGGCCCCGTGACCACGCCCGGTTCCTGGGCCTGGTCGCGGACGCCCTGGAGGCGGCGCGGGCGAGCTGAGCCGGAGCGCTGTCACCGGCCGGCGGATGCGGGGTGCGGCTACGGGGCGTGGTTACGGGGCGGGGACGAGGCCGTCGGCGACCAGAAGGGTCAGTACGGCCTCGCCCAGTGCCTGGACGGGCGCACGGGTCGGCCTGTACCTCACCTGTCGACAGGACCCGGGGACTGCGCCCCCGGGTCCTGTCGGGCGTCGCTCCGGGACCTCGCCAGATTTCCAAAAAATATTCTGCAAAAATAGTTCGGGAAAGCGCTTCTGTCGTCCTACGCTGAGGTCATGGACAGCGAAGACGGTCGTCGCGTACTCGATCCGGCGCAGGACGGGGCCGCCCTGAAGGCGCTCACCCACCCCCTGCGCCTCACCCTGCTCGGACTGCTGCGGCAGCACGGCCCGGCCACCGCCAGCGAGCTCGCGGCCAGGACGGGGGAGTCCTCGGCCTCTACCAGCTACCACCTGAGGGTGCTCGCCAAATACGCGTTCGTCACCGAGGCCGAACACCGCGACAGCCGGGAGCGGCGCTGGAAGTCCGTGCACGACATCACCTCGGTGAGCAACGAGGCGATGCACCGCAGCCCCGGTGGCAGCACGATCCTCAGCGTCCTGCGCCGTCGGCAGGTCGAGCACCTCCAGCGGTCCCTGGACCGCCACGAGGCGGACCTGGAGAGCGGCCGGCTGGGAAGGGAATGGCAGGAGCCGTCGACTTTCGACGACCGGATATCCCGGCTGACCCCGGAGTCCCTCGCCGAGCTGTGGGAGGTGGTCCGGGAGAAGGCCGACGAACTGACCGCCCGCGACGCCGGGAACCCCCGCGCCGAGCAGGTCGTCCTCTTCGCCGCAGGGTTGCCGCTGGCGCCGGAGCCGGTGGGCGGGCAGGAATACGCGGACGCCCCCGCCGGACCCGAGGCCCCGGACGCCGGAGCTCCGGATGCCCCCGCTGCCGGAGACGCCTCATGACCGGCGCGCCGGTGGTCGCCGTCCCCGTGCCGGGGCAGGGCCCGGACGAGGCGACCGCGCGCCGCCGGTTCGTCACGGCCTCCTTCCTCTTCTGGCTCCCCATCGGCATGTCCATCGCGACAGGAGTGCTCCTCTTCACCGAACGGGGCATGGGACTCGCCGCCATCGCCGGCTTCTACGCCGTGCACTCCCTCACGGCCGCCGCGATGGAACTGCCCACCGGCGGCCTCTCCGACGTCATCGGGCGACGCCCCGTCCTGGCCATCGCCGGGCTGCTCAACCTGACCGCCTTCACCCTCATCGGCCTGGGTGCGGCGGGCTGGGCCATCGCTCTCGGCATGGGGCTGATGGGCCTGGCCCGCGCCCTGTCCAGCGGGCCCGCCGAGGCCTGGTACGTCGACACCGTCCACGCCCACGCGGGGCCCGACGCCGATCTGCGTACGGGCCTGGCGCGCGGCAGCTCCGCAACCTCGGCCGCCCTCGCGCTCGGCACCCTGCTCGGTGGCGGGCTGCCCTGGCTGCTCGGCCTCGTCCCCGGCCTGGCGGAGTGGCTGGCCGACGCGACCGGCGGGCTCGTGATCCTGCTCTCCGTGCCCGCCCTGCTCGGCGCGCTGGTCGAGGTCGTCTTCGTGCTCTACGTGCTGAGCGCCCTGACCGAACCGCCGCGGCCCCGGGCGGGGGTGCGAGGGGTCGTGGGCGGGGTGCCCGCCGCCATCGCCGCCGGGCTCCGGCTCGGCGCCCGGGACGCCCTGATCCGGCGCATCCTGCTGACCGCGAGCGCCGCGGGCGCCGCGCTCGCGGCCGTCGAACTGCTCACCCCCGGCCGGGCCGCCGCGCTCATGGGAACGGCGGAGTCCGGGGCCCTGGTTTTCGCGGGGCTCGCCTGCGCCGGATTCCTCTGCTCCGCCCTGGGCAGTCAACTCGCCCCGCTCGTAGCCCGGTTCGCCGACGGCAGTGAGCGTGCGGTGCTCGTGAGCCTCGGGCTGGTGACGCTGGGGCTGAGCCTGCTCGGCCTCACCGCGCACTCGATGAGCGCCCTCGCCACTACGGCCGCCGTCACCGGCTACGGGCTGGTGTACCTGGGCCTCGGAGCCGCGGGCCCCAATGAGAACGACCTGCTGCACCGCCGGGTCGACGCCTCGGGCCGGGCCACCGCCCTCTCCGTTCAGTCCCTTTCCCTGCAACTGGTCGCCGCCGGCGCCGGGCTGGCCGCCGGCACCCTGCCGCCGGGCAGGCTGCCCTGGCTGCTGGCCGCCACGGCCGTGCTGGCCGCAGCTCTCCTCTGGCTCCGCCGGGCCGCCCCCGCGAAGCCGCTCCTCCCGCCGGATCAGCGTGGCCATGACGCCCTTCCCCCGGAGAACACGCCCCCGTCGGCGCCGGTCACCGCCACGGCGGGCGGCGGCACCGCCGGACAACTCCCCGACACGGCAACCCAGGAGACCCGCCCCCATGCCTGACCGATGTGATCCGCTGGTCATCGGCGAATGCGTCGCCGACATCGTCCGGCTGCCGGAGGAGCCCGATCGGGTCCACCCGGGCGGCAGCCCCGCGAACGTCGCGTACGGCCTGGCTCGCCTCGGCCACGACACCACCCTCCTCACCCAGCTGGGACCGGACGCCCATGGGCGGCTCATCCGGGACCACCTGACCGCCGCCGGGGTCGAGGTCCGCACCGACGACGCCACCGGCCCCACCCCGTCGGCGGCCGTCACCCTCGACGACCAGGGGCACGCCACGTACGCCTTCGAGGTGGGCTGGACCCTGGGCCCGGTCGTGCTCGACCGGGTGCCGCTCCATGTCCACACGGGCTCGATCGCGGCCGTCGTCGAGCCCGGGGCCGCGACGGTCCTGGCCGCCGTGGAGTCCCTGCGGGCCGGCGCCACCGTCAGCTACGACCCCAACGTGCGCCCCGAGTTGATGGGCGAGCGCGCCCGGGCCCTGGCTCGCGTCGAGCGCTGCGTGGCGCTGAGCGACGTGGTGAAGGCCAGCGACGAGGACCTGCGGTGGCTGTACCCGGACCAGCACGCGGAGCAGGTGGCCGAGCGGTGGCTGGCCGCCGGCCCCGCACTCGTCCTCGTCACTCGGGGCGGGGCCGGCGCGTTCGCCCTGTTCGCCGGCGGGTCTGCCGTGGCCGAAGCGCTGCCGGTCGACGTCGTCGACACCGTCGGCGCGGGCGACGCGTTCATGTCGGGGACGCTCCACGCCCTCGCCGCGCACGGCCTCCTCGGCCCCGGCGCCCGCGACCGGCTGCACGCCATGGACCGGGGCACCGTCACCGACGTCCTGCGCCACGCGGTCGCCTCCGCCGCGCTGACCGTCTCCCGGGCCGGGGCCAGCCCGCCCGGCGCGAACGAGCTCCGCGAGGCGCTCGTCAACAACTGACGCCACGTCATGACCCGTTCGGCGCAGTCGAACGCATCCTCGTGAGACGTTCCGCCGTTCGTCAACCGGATGCAGTACGACAACGGGATCGGGGCGACGGGTGGCGAGGCGACGGGTGGCCGACAGCGGTACGGAGCCGGGGAAGCAGGCGGGCGTCTTAGGCGCCGGGGCGCGCACGGCGGTGCTGGAGAGCGTGGCGGGATGGGTGCCGGGGGAGCCGGTCGGCAACGACCGGCTCCCCGCGGACTGGGAGGTCGACGACGCCTGGGTCCGCCGCCGTACCGGCATCGGCAGCCGGCACCGCGCCGGACCGGGCGTCGCCACCGGGGACCTCGCCTACGAGGCGGCCTCCCGGCTGCTGGCCCGCGGCCCGGCGGCGGGGGAGGTGGACGCGGTGATCCTCGCCACCGCCACCCCCGACCACCTCTGTCCGGGCACCGCCCCCGCGCTGGCGGCCCGGCTCGGGCTCGGCACCGTACCGGCCCTGGACATCGCCGCCGTGTGCAGCGGCTTCGTCTACGGACTCGCCGTCTGCCACGGGCTGGTCGCCTCGGGCCTCTACGACCGGATCCTGCTGGTCGGCGCCGACGTCTACTCGACCTGGCTGGACCCGGCCGACCGCTCGGCGGGCGTCGTCTTCGGCGACGGGGCGGGCGCCGCCCTGGTGGCGGCGGGGCGCTGGGGCGATCCCGGGGAACTGCTGGCGTTCGACCTGGGCAGCGACGGCACGGCCTACGACCTGATCACCGTCCCCGGCGGCGGGGCCCGCGCACGGGCGAGCGGAAAGCCGCCGGCCCCGGACGACGGGTTCTTCCGCATGCAGGGCGGCACCGTCTACCAGCACGCCGTCGAGCGGATGACCGGCTCCTGCCGGACGCTCCTGGACCGGGTCGGCTGGGACCCGGCCGAGGTCGACCGCTTCGTGCCGCACCAGGCCAACGCCCGGATCCTGCACGCCGTCGCAGAGCGGGTCGGCATCGCGCCGCAGCGCTGCGTCACCCATGTGGAGCGGGTCGGCAACACCGGCGCCGCCTCCATCCCGCTGGCCCTGGCCGACGCGGCGGGCCGAGGCCGCCTCCGCTCCGGCGACCGGGTGCTGCTCACCGCCTTCGGGGGCGGACTGACCTGGGGTTCGGCGGCACTTCGCTGGCCGGGGACCCCGGGGACCATTTCCACGGATTCTACGGAAGGAACACAGCATGTCGCTCCCCGCTGATCAGGGCACCGAGGCCGGAGCCGGCACCGCCATCGCGGTGACGGGGGTCGGCCTGGTGACACCCGCAGGGGCGGACGAGCACAGCTTCTGGGAGAGGCTGTGCTCCGGGCACTCCACCGCCCGGCGGTGCGAGGAACTGGCCGGTCTGCCGGTCGACTTCGCCTGCCCGGTCGACGGCATCGACCTGGACGCGGCGGTGGGTGGCCGGTCGGTGTGGCGGATGGCCCGGTTCGTGAAGCTGGCACTGGTGGCCGCCCGGCAGGCCGTCGCCGACGCCGGCCTCGACCCGGCACGGTGGGACGGCAGCCGGGTCGGGGTGGTCCTCGGCGTCGGCGTCGGCGGCGTCTCCGTCCTGGTGGACAACGCGGCCAAGCTGGCGGCTTCGGGCCCCGAGGCGGTCTCCCCGCTGCTCGTACCGATGATGATCCCCAACGCGGCGGCGGGCGAGGTCGCCATCGCGCTGAAGGCGGGCGGCCCCAGCCTCGCCCCCGTCACCGCCTGCGCCTCCGGGGCCACCGCCGTCGCCGTCGCCCGCGACCTGCTGCTCGGCGGCAGCTGCGACGTGGTGGTGGCGGGCGGCGCGGAGTCGGTGCTGACCCCGCTGGTGGTCACCGCCTTCGCCCGGATGGGCGCGCTCTCCACCCGCACCGACGACCCGGCCGGCGCGTCCCGCCCGTTCGCCGCCGACCGGGACGGCTTCGTCATCGGCGAGGGCGCCGCCATGCTCGTCCTGGAGCGCGAGACGGGAGCCCGCGCCCGGGGCGGCCGCCCGCGTGCCCTGCTCACCGGGGCCGGGTCCAGCACGGACGCTCACCACCCCACCGCCCCGGCCCCCGACGGGTACGGCGCCCAGCGGGCGGTCCAGGCGGCGCTGGACCAGGCGGGCTGGGCCCCGTGCGACGTCGACCACATCAACGCCCACGGCACCTCCACACCCCTCAACGACGCCATGGAGACCACCCTCATCTCCCGGCTCTTCCCGCACCGCCCGCCGGTGACCGCGCCCAAGGGGGTCGTCGGGCACACCCTGGCGGCGGCGGGCGCGATCGAGGCGGTGGCCACCGTCCTGACGCTGGAACGTGCCACCATCCCGCCGATCGCCAACCTCGACGCGCTCCCCGACGCCTTCCCGCTCGACTGCGTGACGAAGGAGCCCCGTCAGCAGCGGGTCGAGACGGCCCTGAGTCACTCCTTCGGCTTCGGCGGCCACAACGTCGCCCTCGCCTTCCAACGCGCGTGATCCACAGGGGCATTTAGGGACGGCGAGGGTGTCCTCGCCGTTCCTTGATCGTTACTTTGTTGTGACCGTTATCATGAACGACGCGGCCCCGCCGTCCACGAACGACCTGCTCACCACGGTGCTCTTCGGACCGAACTTCCGTCAGGAGCACGGGTTCTGGCGCCGACTGCTCACAACGGAGCCGTTTCGCCGTCCTGGTGGTGGCACCCCCGACGAACGACTCGCTCTCTCCTACCACCGGCTGCGGATCCTCAACAACGCGCTCGACAGCGGCGCGAGACTGGCCGCCGACCCCCGGGCGCTGGCCGCCCTGCACGAGTGGCTCGGCCCCGTCGACCCGGCGCTGACCACCGTGGCGGGCGTCCACTACAACCTCTTTCTCGGCAGCCTCCTCGACCACGACGCGGGCACACTACGCGACTTGTCGGACTTCCTCGCCCTGCGGCGCGTGGGCACCTTCCTCTGTACGGAGGTGGTGCACGGCAACGACGCGGCGGCCATCGAGACGACCGCGACGTACGACCGGGAACGCGACGGCTTCGTGTTGCACACCCCGCACGCCGGGGCGCAGAAGTTCATGCCCAACACCAGCCCCGCCGGAGGCCCCAAGTCCGGTGTGGTCGCGGCCCGGCTGCTCGTCGACGGCGCCGACCACGGGGTCTTCCTCTTCCTCGTCCCGCTCACCGACGCCCATCGCCCCCTGCCCGGTGTCCGGGTGCGGCGGCTGCCCGCCCGGATGGGTTCCCCGGTCGACCACTGCCTGACCTCTTTCGACCGCCGTTTCGTGGCGCGCGACGCGCTGCTCGCCGGACAGCAGGGACGGATCGACGACGACGGGCACTTCCGCAGCGAAGTCCCGAACCGCAGAAGGCGGTTCCTCGTCTCCATCGGCCGGGTCACCCCCGGCAAGCTCTCCATGAGCGCCTGTGCGGTCGGCTCCGCCCGGGTGACCCTGGCCATCGCCGTCCGGTACGCCGGCCACCGGATGATCTCCGGATCGCGCGCCGCGCGGCGGATCCCGGTGTACGCGCACCGCACCCATCACGGGCCGCTGGCCGGAGCGATGGCGACCGTCTACGCGATGAGCCTGCTCCACCGCAGGGCCCTGGACCGCTGGGAGTCGGCGCCGGAGACCGACCGGGACGAGGCGGAGCGCCTGGTGGCCGTCGCCAAGGGGTGGATCACCTGGCAGGCACGCGCCGTCATCGTCGAGTGCCGCGAACGGTGCGGCGCCCAGGGGCTCCTGGAGAACAACGGCATGACCGAGCTGCTCACCGGCATCGAGGGTGTGATCACCGCCGAGGGCGACAACCTCGCCGTGCACGCCAAGGCCGCCGCCGAGATGCTGTTCAGCGCCACCGGCCCGGAACCGGCCCCGGACGGCCCCGGTGACACGGACGACCCCGCCTTCCTCGGCAGGCTGTTCGCGGCGGTGGAGGACCTCTGGTTCGCCCGCGCCCGCGAGCGGATGGCCGCCGCCCCGCCCGGCGACCCGCTCGGCCGCTGGAACGCCGCCTCGTCGGCCGCGCTGCGCGGCGTCGAGGCGCACGCCTACCGGCAGGCGGACGAAGCGTACGCCGAGGCCGTCGCCTCCCTGCCCGAGGGCCCGGCGCGCGAACGGCTGTCCGAGCTGCGCAGGCTCTTCGCGCTCCGGTGGATCGCCCGCAACAGCGGCGCCCTGCTCGCGTCCGGACGGCTGACGGCCGATCAGGTCACCTTTCTGCCCGACGCGGTGGAGGACGCGGTCGCCGTCGTGGCCGAACACACGCCCGCCCTGGTGGAGTCCTTCGCGCTCCCCGAGCGCCTGATGTCGGACTGGCCGATCGCCGGACCCGGCTACGCGGACGTGTACGACGACCCCGAGGGCCCCTGGCACCGGGGCCGCAGGGCGGGAATCCGGGGCCGCGCGGCGGAGTTCCGGCGGCCCGTCTGTGGCAGCAGGCGGCGCCCGCTGCGCGAGAAGGTGGCGGCACTCGGTACGCGCGGGGTCCTGCTGGCGTACTGGGGAACCACCTCCATGCTCTCCCGATGGTTCGAGAAGCCGCAGGTGAGCGTAGACGAATCGGTTCGCCCGAAGGCGTAACCGGAAGATCGTCATCCAGTTACATCGGGCGGCGGGCCGTCGCGTCCACGCACCCGCCGCGCGGGACGAAGCCAAGCCGATGAGACGCCGATGAGAGGAACCACCATGAAGACCATCCACCCCAAGATCACCGAGGTGCTGACCGCGACGTTCAAGGTGCCCGCCGCCGAGATCCTGCCGGAGTCCACGATGGACAGCCTGGAGATGGACTCCCTCGCGGTCGCCGAGTTCGCCGTCGTCATCAAGGAGACCCTGGGCGTCGACGCGGACTCGGAGAAGCTGTACAAGGACGCCACGCTGGCCGACATCTCCGCGTACATCGACGCGGCCGTCGGCAGCGCGGCGGCCGAGGCCACGGTGCCGGTGAGCAACACCCGATGAAGCGACCCGCCATCGCCGTCACCGGGCTGGGGATGATCACCCCGGTCGGCCACACCACCGACACCACCTGGGACGGAGTCTGTGCGGGCGCGTCGCCCGCCCGCACCGTCCCCGAACTGCTCGGCTGCGCAGTCGACTTCGCCTGTACGGTCACCGGCATCGACCTCGACGACGCGGTCGGCGGCCGGACCGCTTTCCGGATGGGCCGGTACGTCAAGTTCGCCCTCCTGGCCGCCCGGGAGGCGGTCGCCGACGCCGGACTCGACCCCGAGCGCTGGGACGGCGCCCGGGTCGCCGTCGTCGTCGGCACGAGCAGCGGAGGATCCGCCGGACTCACCGAGCAGGCCGTCGCCCTGGAGCGGCGGGGCCCCGGGGCCACCTCGCCCTCGGGCATCCTGCTGACCATCCCGAGCATGCCCGCGGCCGAGATCGCCATCCGGATGAGGGCCACCGGCCCCAGCCTGGCCCCGTGCACGGCCTGTTCGTCCGGGGTGACCGCGCTGTCGGTGGCCCGGGACATGCTGACGCTGGGCCAGTGCGACATCGCCATCGCCGGGGCCACCGAGTCGATCGTGTTCCCGGTCGCCATGACCGGCTTCGCCCGCTCCGGCGCGGCAGCGCTGCGGGACGGCGACCCCGCCCGCCTCTGCCGGCCCTTCGCTGCGGACCGGGCCGGCATCGTCATGGGCGAGGGCGCGGCCGTCATGGTCCTGGAGCGGGCGGCGGACGCCCGTGCGAGAGGAGCCGTTCCCCGGGCGCTGATCGCGGGCGCGGGCGCCACCACCGACGCCCATCACCCCACCAGCCCCCACCCGTCCGGGGAGGTCGCGGGGGCGGCGGTCGACGCCGCGCTGCGCGACGCGGGCTGGCGTGCCGAGGACGTCGACCACGTCAACGCGCACGGGACGTCGACCCCCCTCAACGACGCCACTGAGGCCGCCCTCATCGGCCGGTCCTACCCGCACCGGCCGCCCGTCACCGCCCCCAAGGGCGTGCTGGGCCACTGCATGGGGGCGGCCGGCGCCATCGAAGCGGGCCTGACGATCCTCACGCTGCAGCACGGAGTGATCCCCCCGATCGCGAACCTGGACGCCCCCGAGCCCGGGTTCGACATCGACTGCGTCACCAAGGCCCCGCGCGAGGTGCCCGTACGGCGGGCCGTCAGCCACTCCTTCGGCTTCGGCGGCCAGAACGCGGTGATCGCCCTCCAGGCTCCGTAACCAGGCCCCCGCAACCCGGGCTCCGTAAGCCAAGGGCTGATCGACCCCAGGGCTGATCGACTCCCGGGCGGACTTCACCGGGCCGGTGCGGCGGGTCGATCCCGCGCCGCACCGGCCCCGCGCACAGCCGCCCGCCGCGCCGCCTCCGACCTGCCCGAAGACGCGTGCCGGCTTGCGGCCGGCTCGACGACCACGCCGGACAGCCCTGGCACACCGAGGCCAGGGCGGTCGTCGCCCCGGACGGGCCCGGCGGGCGCGCCTCGGTACGGTTCCCGCCGCGCCGCCGGGCGCGGACGGCGCCGGGACAGCCCGCCGGGCGGACCCGTGGAACGAGTCCGCCCGGCGGCCGAGGACGTGGGAGCGGCCGTGTGGCCACCTGAGGAAGTGCCGGTCAGCGGCGTCGCCCCTGGCCGAACTCGCCACCGGCGTCCTTGCCCTTGCCCATCTCCGTGCCGTCCGCGTAGTCGATCTTCTCCTTGCGGACCTCGGCGGAGACCTCCTTCTGCTCGGTGACCCGGTTGGTCTCCAGCCGGACCCGCTCCACCGGCACGGCCTCCTTGCGCACGGTGGCGCGCTCCGCGTGCAGCGTCACCTCGACGTCCTGCTCGCCGAAGTCCGTGGTCCCGGTGGTCTTCTCACCGGGCTGCAGCGGTTCGCGGACCACGCGGACCTCTTCGTGGGACACCGGCACGGTCCGGGTGACCTCCTCGGTCACCACGTACTTGTGCAACCGTGCCCTGCCGCTCTCGTACTCCTCCTTGCCGACGTGCAGCTGCTCCTCGGAGCGGATCATCTCCTCGCGGCCGCTCATGTCGGCCGACCGGGACGTGCCCGCGCCGGCGCCCGCCATCGGGCGCGCCGTGCTGGAGGCGTCCGTGTCGCGGTGCCTGCCCGTACCGCTGCCTGCTCCTGCCATGCCCGCTCCCGTCGTTCCCGCGCCGGCCGTCCCGGCGCTCGTGCCCGCCGTGGTCGCCTTCCCGGTCGCCTTGGCGCCGGGGGCCGTTCCGGTCCCACGGGCCGCGCCCGCCGCACCGGCGGCGCCCGCCGCACCCATCGCACCGGTCCCGGCCACGGTCGGCGCGTCCATGCCCGCCGACCGGCCCGACTTCCTGGTCAGGCCGTAGTGCCGGTACAGCTCCTCCTCCTCGGCCACGGAGAGGTGCGCGTCGGCGTCCACGCGCGGTGCGTCCTTGACGCTGTCCTTCGGATGCGCGACGTGCAGGTCGGAGCCCACCCGACGGGCTCCGGCGAGCGGGACGAAGCTCTCCTTCATGCCGAACAGACCGGTCTTGACCGTGACCCAGTCGGGCTTGCCGGTGTCGTCGTCGACGTACACCCGGCCCACACTGCCGACCTTCTCGCCGTCGTTGTCGTACACGGTCAGACCGTCGAGTTCTCCGGAATCCGTGAAACCGTCAGCGGCTCCCATAACCGATTCCTCCTCTCGGGCACGCCCTGTGGGTGGCTCCACCAGAGGTGGCGCGTCCGGATTCCATCGCGCCTCACCCGCATGGACGCTGCAACCGCCCGCTTGCCCGGATCCGGGCTCCCGGAAGCCCGGTGCGGGGCCCCGGGCCCGTGCGGCGGCACCGGGCCGCCCCCGAACCCGTTAGGCCAATCGGGTGAGACCCCGGGTCCCGCATATGATCGGCGGACCGTGGTGGCCGAAGGACGGACCGCCGCCGACCCGCCGAGCCACCAGGGGTGCGCCATCTCTTCCGTACGCCTCAGGCCGCCCGCGCTCCGCGGCGAACTGCGCGACCGGCACGAGGGCGGGCACCGCCTCCACCACCTCCTCTGGCGGCTGGGACCCGGCGTCCGGGTCTGCAGCAGCGCGATTCTCGGCGGCGGCATCGGCGCCCGGGCATGGATCCTCAACGCCCAGGTCCCCGGTGGCTACCCGCGCCTCGACCCGGACCGGCACCTCGCCGAGATCGCCGCCGCGGAGGGTCTCACCGGGCCGGGCGTGGGGCTGATGACCGCCGCCGACGTCGCCGCGTACACGAGCGGCCAGGACGGTGGAGTCACCGCGACCGTCACCGCCGGCCTCGGCGTACGGGGCTGGGCGGCGGCCCCCGACACCGCCACCCGGGCGCCGCGTCTGCCGGAGGCGGAGGCCTCGGCGGTGCCGTTCCCGCAGGGTCCCGCGGAGGTTCCGGCGGCCCCGTTCCGGCCGGGCACGGTCAACATCGTCGTCACGCTGCCCGTCGCGCTCTCCGACGCCGCCCTGGTCAACGCCGTCGCCACCGCCACCGAGGCCAAGGTGCAGGCACTCCTGGACGCCGGACTCGACTGCTCGGGCACCCCCACGGACGCCGTGTGCGTCGCCGCTCCCGAACCGGGACCCGACGGCGGCGAACCCTTCGCCGGACCCCGGTCCACCTGGGGCGCGAGGATCGCCCGCGCCGTGCATACCGCCGTCCTGGCGGGGGCCCGCACAGCACCGTGACGGGCCCGGGCCGGCTCAGTCCACGGTCACCGGATGCCGCACCACCGCGTCGAACAGGTAGCCCTGCGTGTTGTGCGCGGTGGCCACCGGCTGCGTACGCCCCGAGCGGTCCGTCGCCCGAGCCAGCAGCACGACCGGCCCCCGCTCGCTCGGCACCCAGTCGGCCGTCCAGCGCACCCAGCTCCCGGCCCGCGGCTCGTCCCGCAGCCGGGCCGCCCGCCAGTGCGTCCCGCCGTCGGTGCTGACCTCCACGGCCCGCACGGGCGCCCCGCCCGACCAGGAACGCCCGGTCAGCAGCGTGCGCCGATGGGCGCGGAACGAAGCGCCCGGGGCCAGCTCGAAGGCGCTCTTCAGCGTCTGCCGGGTCAACGGCGCGCTCCCCTCGGGCGGATGCCCGGGACCGAACAGCCGGTAGAGGCCCGTGTTCCACGGGGTGAGCAGTGGCCCGGAGCTCACCTCGATGTCCCCGACCCACTTGATGTTGGCGATGCCCACCCACGACGGCACGATCAGCCGGACCGGAAAGCCGTGGTCGGGCGGCAGCGGCTCGCCGTTCATCCCGTACGCGAGCAGCACGTCGTCCAGGGCCTTGGCCACCGGCAGCGGACGGCGCACCCGCCCCAGGTTCACCCCGTCGGTGACGACCTCAGCGTCCAGCCCACGCGGCAGGACGTCCACCGCGTGCCGCCCGATTCCCGCCCGGCGCAGTACGTCCGCCAGCCGCACTCCGCGCCAGCGTGCCGTCCCGATCGCCCCGAGCGTCCACGCGGTGCCGCTGACCGCCCGGCCCTGCTGCGAGGTGAAGAAGCTGCGGCCGTTGCCCGCGCACTCCACGAACGCGGTGCGCGTCGCCGGGGGGAGGGCCAGCAGATCCGCGAAGGTGAAGTCGACCGGGCCGCCACTGAGCCCGTCTCCCCAGACCGTCAGCTTCCAGTCGTTCCGGTCGATGCGCGGGGTGGCGGTGTGATTGCGGACGAAGAACCGGTCGGCCGGTGTGAGCAGCCCGGTATCCCGCAGGGCGGCGAACTTCGTCTCCGCGTTGGTGCCGCGCAGCGTGAACAGCTCCGGAGGCAGCGGCTTGACCACCCCGGGCAGTCCGTCGGCCGCCCGCGCGGGTGCGGCGGCCGAGGCCAGCGGCACGGCGGCCGAGGCCGCCGCGACCAGCTTCAGCAGATCGCGGCGGTCGATCCCGGCGGAGCGTGCCCGGCCGCCGGTCCACTGCCGCATCCGTATCCGGTCGTAGACGTTCTCGCTCGGAACCGGGCTCATGGAAGCTCCTCGCAGTTCAGGTGGGAAGGTGAGGGGAGGTGGAGGTGGAGAGGGAAGGCGCGGGAGCTGGGCGCGGATGCGGTTGCGGCAGGCTCGCGAGTAACTCCCGTACGAGCAGGCCCACCTGCTCCGTCTCGACGAGGAAACCGTCGTGCCCGCAGGGCGAGGTGATGGTGCGCGGTACGTCCGCCCCCGGCAGCAGTGCGGCCAGGCGCTCCTGCTGCGCCAGGGGATACAGCCGGTCCGAGTCGACCCCCGCGACCAGGGCGGGCATGTCCGCCCGGCGCAGCGCCCGGGCGATCCCGCCCCGGCCCCGGCCGACGTCGTGGCCGTTCATCGCCTCGGTGAGTGCCACATAGCTGCCCGCGTCGAACCGGCGCACCAGCTTGTCCGCGTGGTGGTCGAGGTAGGACTCCACCCGGTAGCGGCCCCCGTGCCCGGGCCGCTCGCCGGGCTGCGCCTCCCCGCCGAAGCGGGAGTTCAGCTCGGGTTCGCCGCGGTACGTGATGTGGGCGATGCGGCGCGCCTGCCCGAGCCCCAGGTGCGGGCCGCCGCCCGGGGGCGCCCGGTGGTAGTCGCCGCCCCGCCACCCCGGGTCGGAGCGGATCGCGCCGATCTGTACCGAGCCCCAGGCGATCTGCTCGGCGGACGCGGCCGCCGGGGCGGCGAGCACGAGCAGCGAACCGGTGCGCGCGGGCCTGCTCACCGCCCACTCCAGGGCCCGCATGCCGCCCATCGACCCGCCGACGACGGCCGCCCACCGGTCGATGCCCAGCGCGTCGGCGAGTGCCGCCTCGGCCGCCACCTGGTCCCGAACGCTCAGATACGGGAACAGCGGCCCCCACGGTGTGCCGTCGGGCCCGGGGGAGGACGGGCCGGTGCTGCCCTGGCAGCCGCCCAGGACGTTGGGCGCGACGACGAACCAGCGGTCGGTGTCGACCGCGCGGCCGGGACCGACCAGCGAGTCCCACCAGCCGGACGTCGGATGCCCCGGGCCGGCC
This sequence comes from Streptomyces sp. NPDC026589, assembly GCF_040638385.1. Lineage (NCBI taxonomy): Bacteria > Bacillati > Actinomycetota > Actinomycetes > Kitasatosporales > Streptomycetaceae > Streptomyces > Streptomyces sp. NPDC026589. The sequence continues at coordinate 1,798 of NZ_JBEZYG010000019.1, read as the reverse complement.
GGCCCGGCCACATGGCTGTCGCCCGTCAGCGCGTGCAGCACCAGCACGGCGTTGGATCCGTCCGCCGCCCGCTGCCCCCAGGTCTCGTACGCCAGGCGCACCCCCGGCAGCCGGACGCCGGACTCCAGGGGCAGCGGGTCCTCGATCGCCGCCCAGCGGCGACGACCGGGCGGATCCCCCTCCCGTCGGCCGCCGGAGGCCGGTGGGAGGGGGCGTGCGCGGTGCGGGTCCCGCCGGTTCAGGACGCCGCCTTCGCCGCGCGGAAACCCGCCTCCAGGTCGGCCTTGAGGTCGTCCACGTTCTCCAGCCCCACCGACAGCCGCACCAGACCGGGCGTGGCGCCGGTGGCCAGCAGTTGCTCCTCGGTGAGCTGACTGTGCGTGGTGGAGGCCGGGTGGATGATCAGGCTCCGTACGTCACCGATATTGGCGAGGTGGCTGAACAGCTCGACGGCGTCCACGAATTGCCGCCCCGCCTCTGCCCCGCCCTTCAGCTCGAACGCCAGCACCGCCCCGGCCCCGCGCGGAAGGTAGCGCTGCCCGGCCTCGTACCAGCGGTTCGACTCCAGGCCCGCGTAGTGCACGGTCGCCACCTCGTCGCGCCGCTCCAGCCAGCGGGCCAGCTCCAGCGCGTTGGAGGTGTGCCGCTCGAGCCTCAGGCTGAGCGTCTCGACGCCCTGGAGCAGCAGGAACGCCGAGTGCGGCGAGAGGGCGGGGCCCAGGTCGCGCAGCAGTTGCACCCGGAGCTTCACCGCGAACGCGCTCGGGCCGAGGTCGGGCCAGTAGCGCAGCCCGCGGTAGCTCGGATCGGGATCGTGGAATTCGGGGAAGCGTTCGGCGTGGGCCCCGAAGTCGAACGTGCCGGCGTCCACGACCACGCCGCCGATTGTCGTGCCGTGCCCGCCGAGGAACTTGGTCGCCGAGTGGACCACGATGTCCGCGCCGTGCTCGATCGGCCGCAGCAGGAAGGGAGTGGGCACGGTGTTGTCGACGATGAGCGGCACCCCGGCCGCGTGCGCGGTGTCCGCGACGCCCCGCACGTCCAGCACGTCGCCGCGCGGATTGCCGAGCGTCTCGGCGAAGAACGCCTTCGTGTTGGGCCGGACCGCGGCCCGCCACGCCGCCAGGTCCTCCGGGTCATCGACGAACGTCACCTCGACGCCGAACCGGGGCAGCGTGTGACGGAAGAGGTTGTAGGTGCCGCCGTACAGCGACGGAGAGGAGACGATGTGGCCCCCGGCTCCGGCCAGCGTCAGGATCGCCAGTGTCTCGGCGGCCTGCCCCGAAGCCAGCGCGACGGCGGCGACACCGCCCTCCAGCGCGGCGATGCGCTGCTCCAGGACGTCCTGGGTGGGGTTGTGGATGCGGGTGTAGATGTTGCCCGGCTCGGCCAGCGAGAACACGTCGGCCGCGTGCTGCGTGTCGCGGAAGACGAAGGACGTCGACTGGTAGATCGGCACCGCGCGGGCACCGGTCGTCGGGTCCGGGGCTGCGCCGGAGTGGATCTGTTTGGTCTCGAACGACCAGGCGGCGCCAGGCTCCTGACGGTCCTGGTCCTCGGGGGTGCGGCCTGCGGTGACGGAGTCCAGGGACTGGCTCATGTGGTTCCTCGCACGGGGCGGTGACGGCTGAATACGGACCGTAAGCCGCACGGCACACCCCCGGAAGCATGTCGCCCGCCCGGCCATCAACCCGCAACGGCGCGTCATGCCCCGCAACACGGCGGCAACAGAGAAGCCACACCCGGCCGCTCCCGGGCCGCCGCTCGCCGTCGTCGCGCCGGCCGACCCGGCCGGCGC
>NZ_JBEZYG010000018.1:0-180970 GCF_040638385.1 Streptomyces sp. NPDC026589 | reverse complement strand
CTCGCTCAGCGACCCGGTCAGCGCGGCGGCGAGCGCCCCCGTGGACCGCGCGTGCAGGTCGGCGCCAGACCCCCGCTGCTCAATCGCCGCAGGGGCTTGAAGGTTCGGGCCCTCGGCTGCTCAATCGCCGCAGGGGCTGGTGGTGCGGGCTTCCGCTGCTCCCTCGCCGCAGGGCTGGTTGCCGCTTGAGGGGCTTGAAGGCGCGGGCCCCGCCGGTCAAGCGCGAGGGGGGATCGATGGCGCGGGCCCACCCCGCTTGGTGTGCGTCACACGTGCGGGCGGTTCCGTGGGCCGCCCCGCCCCGCCTATCGTCGAGCCATGTTCGCCGCCTACGCAGCCCGCATCGATCCCGACCAGCCCCTCGACGGCCTGGAACTGGGTGATCGCCCGGCCCCCGAGACACGTCCCGGGTGGACCACCGTCACCGTGCGGGCCGCGTCCCTCAACCACCACGACCTCTGGTCCCTGCGGGGCGTGGGCCTCTCGCAGGACCGGCTCCCGATGATCCTCGGCTGCGACGCGGCCGGCGTCGACCAGGACGGCAACGAGGTCGTCCTGCACTCCGTCATCGGGCAGTCGAGTCACGGCGTCGGGCCGAAGGAGCCGCGCTCCATCCTCACCGAGCGCTACCAGGGCACCTTCGCCGAGCAGGTCACCGTCCCCACCTGGAACGTCCTGCCCAAGCCGAAGGAGCTCAGCTTCGCGGAGGCCGCCTGTCTGCCGACCGCCTGGCTCACCGCTTACCGGATGCTGTTCACCAACGCCGGTGTACGGCCCGGCGATTCCGTGCTCGTCCAGGGCGCCGGCGGTGGGGTCGCCACCGCCGCGATCGTGCTCGGCAGGGCCGCCGGGCTGCGGGTCTTCGCCACCAGCCGGGACAAGGCCAAGCGTGAGCGGGCGGTCGAACTCGGCGCGCTGGAGGCGTACGAGCCCGGCGCCCGGCTGCCGCAGCGGGTGGACGCCGTCATCGAGACCGTGGGGGCCGCCACCTGGTCCCACTCCGTGAAGTCGCTGCGCCCGGGCGGCACCCTCGTCATCTCCGGTGCCACCAGCGGAGACCGGCCCGCCCACGCCGAGCTGACCCGGATCTTCTTCCTGGAGCTGAAGGTCGTCGGCTCCACCATGGGGTCCAAGGACGAGCTGGAGGACCTGCTCGCGTTCTGCGCGACCACCGGGGTGCGCCCGGTCATCGACGAGGTGCTGCCGCTGGACCGGGCCAGGGAGGGCTTCCGGCGGCTGGAGTCGGGCGACCTGTTCGGGAAGATCGTGTTCACGCCGGCCTCCTAGCTCTGCCAAGAGCTGTTCCGTAACGCATACTTGAACATGTGTCAGCTTTGCTGATTGGGTGCCGTCCATGCGAATGGGCAGAGCACTCATGGCAGTCGTCGTCGCGTCCGTGCTCGCGGCGGGAGCCCTCGCTCCCGCCGCCTCGGCGCACCCCGCCCCCGCGGCCGTACCGGCATCCGAGTCCCGTGAACGTGCCATCCCGCCACTGACCGACGACCGGGGGCGCACCCTCACCCTGCGCGGCTGGAACGTCGAGGACAAGGCGAACCGCGGCGAGGCCGCCCTCGCCGCCATCACCGAACGGCACTTCCGCGACCTGCGTGCGAAAGGCTTCAACTTCGCCCGGCTGCTGGTCTTCTGGGACGACCTGGAGCCCGCGCGCGGCCAGTACAGCGAGCGCTACCTCCGGCGCGTCGAACGCGTCCTGGACTGGGCGCGCAAGCACCGCGTCCATGTCCTCATCGACGCCCATCAGGACGTCTTCGGGCCCGCGTTCGGGCATCGGGGTATCCCCGCCTGGGCCACCAGGACCGACGGACTGCCGTTCACCCCGAACCCCGACGACTGGTTCTCCGAGTACTTCGAACCGGCCGTCCAGCGGGCCTTCACCCACCTCTACGAGGACCCCGACCTCCAGCGCGCCCAGGCCGCCATGTGGCAGGTCCTCGCGGAACGCTTCCGCGACCACCCGGCCGTGATCGGCTACGACCTGATCAACGAGCCGATGGGGGAGCTGCGCGCGGGCGAGGGCCTGCCGACCGCCGCCCGCCGGATCGAGGCCCAGCACATCACCCCGATGTACAACCGGCTGGCCCGTGCCGTCCGGGCGAAGGACCGTGACACCTGGCTCTTCGTCGAGCCGACGCCCATCGTCGGCGAGGGCGTTCCCACCGGGCTCGGCCGGATCGAGGACCGCCGGACCGTGTACGCCCCGCACTTCTACAACACCGCCATGGAGGCGGGCGCGGACTACGACCCGTCGGCCGGCTGGATCGAGGCGTACGAGGCCGCCGTCACCGCCTATCCGGCCCGCCACGGGATGCCCGTGGTCGTCGGCGAGTGGGGGCCCCTGAACAACTCCCTCCCCAACATGGGCCGTTTCTACCGTGAGGCCGTCGACTCCCTGAACCGCTACAGCTCCGGCTGGGCCGGGTACGTCTGGTGTTACGGCGGCGGCTACTGCGCGGTCGACGAGCGGGGCCGCTTCCGTACGAACAAGGAGCGGACGGCCACCCCGTACGCCCCGGCCGTCGCGGGGGCCGTCCGCTCCGAGGCGTACGACGCGGACACCCGCTCCTACCGCCTCGCCTACCGTGCCGCCGCCCGCCCCGGGGTGACGGAGCTGTCCCTCCCGCCCACGCCCCGGGGCTGGCGTGTCTCCGTCACCGGCCCGGGGCTGGTCGCCCCGGGCCCCGGCACGTCTTCGCGCGGGAGTTGGCCGGTCGTACGGGCGTGGCCCGGGAGTGAGGTGGTGGTGACCGTGCGGGAAGGTGGACCGTATGGACGAACTGACCACCCCTGAAGGGTTCCTGCTGCGCCGCTGGGAGCCCGTCGACGCCTCGGCGGTGCTCCGCGCCTTCGCCCCGGCCGAGATGGACCGCCAGACGGACCGGCCGGTGTTCGACCGGTCCGGGGCGCTGGCCTGGATCGCGGACCGCACGCGCGAACGGGGAGCGCGCACCGGCTACTCCTGGGCCGTCGTGGGGGAGGCGGGCGAGGCCCTCGGCTGTGTCGCCGTCGATGCCGTGAACCTGATCCACGACACCGGCTGGGTCTCCTACTGGACCACGGAGGAGGCGCGCGGCCGGGGCGTCGCCCCGGCCGGTGTGCGGGCGTTGGCGCGCTGGGCCTTCGACGAGCTCGGGCTGTACCGGCTGGAGCTGGGCCACCGCACCGACAACCCGGCCTCCTGCCGGGTCGCGACCCGGTCCGGATTCGCGCCCGAGGGCATCGAGCGGGCCAGGCTGCGCTACGGCCGCGTCCGGTACGACATCGAGCGGCACGCCCGCCTGGCCGACGATGATGTCAACTTTGATTGACGGAAGGCGCATGTCAATGTAGGTTGACGTCATGACCGAAGCAACGGATCTGGCCGCACGTGCCGGCGACCGTGACCCCCGCGTCGGGTTGCGGTCGGTGGCGGCGCTGCGGCGGCTGCTGGAACAGCTCGAAGCCGTACAGGTGAGAAGCGCCCGCGTCCAGGGCTGGTCGTGGCAGGAGATCGCCGCCGAGCTGGGCGTCAGCCGCCAGGCCGTGCACAAGAAGTACGGGAGGCGTTGATGTTCGAGCGATTCACCCGAGGGGCCCGCGCGACCGTGAAGGGCGCCGTGACCCAGGCCGAGCGCGTCGGGGCCGACTCGGTCACCGAGGAACATCTGCTGCTCGCGCTGCTGGAACAGGAGGGCGGCCGGGCCTCGTTCGCCGTCACCGCACTCGGCCTCCACGACCGCCGCGCCTCCCTGGACGCCGCCTTCGCCGAGGCCCGCCGCCGCGGCGGCCTGACCAAGGCCGACACCGACGCCCTCGCCGGTATCGGGATCGACATCGGCGCGATCGTCTCCCGGGTGGAAGGGGCCCACGGCGAAGGGGCCCTGGCGACCGCCCGGGGCGGACGCCGGTGGTGGTGGTCGGGGCACCGCCCCTTCACCTCGGAGGCGAAGACCGTCCTGGAGAACTCCCTGCGGGTCGCCCTGGGGCGCGGCGACCGCTTCATCGGGCAGGAACACCTGCTCCTGGCCCTCACGGCGAAGCCCGGAGTCGTCGCCGACGTCCTCGCCGAGCACGGCGCGACCTACGCGACCGTGCGGCGCGCGCTGTACGGCCCCGACGCCGACGAAGGCCAGGGGCACGCCGAGACCGGGTGAGGCGGGCGTACGGAACCGGGCGGGGTGGGCGTCCAGCACCGGACCTCCGAACGGAAAGCAGGGGCGGGCGTCCAGTACCGGACCCCCGAACGGAAGGCAGGGGCGGGCGTCCAGTACCGGACGCCCGCCCCTGTTCTCCGTTCCACCTGAGCCGCGTCGGCTCAGGCCTTCCCCTCGTCCTCCGCCGTCAGCAGCGCCTCGATCCGCGCCGACGCCGCCCCCAGGTGGCGGCGGGCCTCAGCGAGCTGGGCCTCCGTCACGCCGTGGTCGCGGGCCGTGTCCCGGACGCCGTCGCGGAAACGGTCCAGCAGGCGGTCCAGGTCGCGCACCGGGTCGCCCGTGGCCGGTGCGTCCTCGGCCCAGTCGAAGCCGTCGTCGGGGACCGGGGCCGCCGGGGCGGAGTCCGCCCCGGGCTTGCCGAACGGGGGCCAGGCTCCGGAGCGCGCGAACCCGCCTAGCTGCCCGGTGATCTCCGCGAGGCCCTCCCGCACCCCGGAGGGCCAGTCGCCCCGCGCGAAGTGCTCCTGGACCTGCCTGGCGGCCGTCTGCATCTGCTCGTGCGCCTTCTCCTGGGCCTCCCTGGCCTGGCGGCGGGCCTGCTGGGCGTCCTCGCGGGCGCGCCGGGACTCGTCCTTCGCCCGGCGTGCCTGCTCCTTCCACAGCTGCTTGGCCCGGTTCAGCTCCTCCTTCGCCGTGCGCCACGTCTCGCTCTCGCCGAGGTCGCCCAGACGGCCGAAGTCGCCGAAGTCGTCGAAGGGGGAGGCCCCTTCGCCCTTCGCCCGGCCCTTGCCGCTCCCGGCCCCGGTTCCCGCCCCGGCCTTCGTACCCTGCCGGGACTCCGAGGCCGCCGCCCGCATGTCGCTGCGGAGCCGGCCCGCCGCGCCCCGTACGTCGTCGCGTATCTCGGCGGCCAGCTCGGAGACCGAGTCGCGGATCTCCAGCTCCAGGTCGGCCAGTTCGCCGCCCCGGCCCGCCAGTTCCTCGCGCCCCGCGTCGGTGATCGAGTAGACCTTGCGGCCACCCTCGGTGGCGTGGGTGACGAGGCCCTCGGCCTCCAGCTTGGCCAGCCGCGGGTAGACCGTGCCGGCGGACGGGGCGTACAGGCCCTGGAAGCGCTCCTCCAGCAGGCGGATGACCTCATAACCGTGGCGAGGCGCCTCGTCCAGAAGCTTGAGGAGGTACAGCCGCAGACGGCCGTGGGCGAATACGGGAGGCATGTCAGAGAACCTTTCCGGTCGGCTCGGCGGCGTACGCGTCGTCCTCGACGGGGGGCCTGCGCAACAGGGCGATCGAACCGGACACGGTCGTCGCCCGCAGGGTCCCCGTCCCGGCGCCCAGCGTGCCGGTGATCTTCTTCGTGCCCCACTGCCCGCCGACCCGCAGGTCATCGAAGGCGTTGGAGACGGCCCCGCTCGCGGTGTTCGCCTCGACCCTGGCGTCGGCCGGGTGCGGCAGCCGGATCGCGATCTCGCCCGTCACGGTGGCCAGCCGGATGTCCGTGGGCCGCCCGGACGGGTCGACGTCCAGCACCATGGCGCCGCTGACCGACTCGGCCCGGACCGAGGTCGCCCCGTCGACCACCGTCAGATCGCCGGACACGGAGTGGAAGCGCAGGTCCCCCGTGACGCTCTGGGCCTCCAGGCTGCCCGACACGGACTCCCCGCGCACCGCGCCGGTCAGCCCGACGAGCGTGGAGTCACCGGTGATGCCGCGGACCTCCGTGCGGCCGCTGATGCCGGAGACGACGGCCCCGGCACCGATCACGCCTACCTCGACCGAGGAAGCGGCCGGCACGACGAGTGTGACCACGGCGCTGCGGCGGCGGTTCTTCGGGTCGAACCAGCGCAGGAGATCCTGCCAGGGCAGGTCCTCGTAGGCCACGGTCAGCCGGCCGTCCTCCTGGGTCACGATCAGCGGCGGGCCCTCGATCGCGGAGACCTCCAGCCGGGCTTCCGGCTCGTCGGTCCCGACCACGTTGACCGTGCCGTCCACGATGCGCACGTGGAGTGCCGTCACCGGATCCTCGAAGGCGAGCTTCCGCGGCTCGGCGATGGTCCATGTCGACACAGGCATGGATGTGACCTCCCGGGAAGCGTGGCAACGCAACATATCGCGTCTCGTTCGGAACACGATATATCGCGGATGGGGGAAGTCAAAGGGGGCAGGAGGGGGTGGCGAGGGGAGAAATGCCCACAAATAGATCAAGTGCGGGCAAATTGCCCTAGCGTGTGAGCCATGAACGCGACATCCACCGGGGCCCTCCTGCTCTGCCGGGCCGACCCCGAGACCGTACGGCCGCTCGCCCACCTGCTGCGCGAGCAGATGCTGCTGGCCCGCGCGGGTGAGGAGTGGAGCGTGCTCGTCCCGGAGGGCAAACCCTGGAACGAGGGCGCCGGGCAGGATCCCGAGCCGGTGGACCGGGTCCTCGGCGGCTGGGCCACCGCGCTCGCGGTGGGCTCCACCTGGCCGGTGCTCGCCCTGTGGTGGGACGCCGACCGGGCCGGATTCACGCTCGCCGCCGGGTTCCGCCGGCCCGTGGGCTACATCTGGCTGACCGACGGCACCCCGGTGGGCGAGGACGAGGCCATGCGCACCTTCGCGGTCCGGCTCGGCCTCGACCCGGTGCTGGACGTACAGGCCCTGGAGGAGCTGACCCGCCCCGATCCGGAGGGCGACGCGGGCGCCCGGCTGCGGGGACTGCTCGCCGTTCTCACCCGCACCGGGCTGACCCTGCCCGCCGGACTCTCACCGGGCGAGAGCGCGGACCGGCTGCGCAGCGTCGCGGCGGTGCAGCGCGGGGCGGAGCGGATCGAGTGGGCCGGCTGGCGCGATGCCGTACGCGTCGAACTGGACGCGGTCGAGAGCGGCAGGATCGGCCCGTGGGTACGCGGTCCCCGCGCCCGTGCCGTCGCCGCCGTCCAGCTCGCGGCCGGGCTCCCGCTCCTGCTGTGGGGCGCCCGTCGCCGCAGTGGCGGCTGGGCGGCGGCCGGGGCGGTGCTGCTGGCGCAGGGTGCGCTGGGACTCGCGTACGAGCGGGCCAGGGCAGGCGCGGACCGTCCTTAGGACCCCCTAGGACCAGGACGTGTCTTCCCGGAGCGCGGGCCGGGTCACGCGTCCTCGTCGTCCTCGTCGTCCAGCCGGGCCAGCCAGGTCGCGAGGCGCTCGACCGGCACCTCGAAGTCGGGGTTGAGATCGACGAACGTCCGCAGCTGCTCGGCGAGCCACTCGAAGGTGACCTCCTCCTCGCCGCGCCGCTTCTCCAGTTCCTCGATGCCACGGTCCGTGAAGTACATGCGCACAGGATATCGAGCCGCGGACGCCCTCCTGAACGCCGGATACTCCGCATACGCCGCGTGTGCCGGATACGCCAGGGACCCGGCCCCGCGACGAGCGCGGAACCGGGTCCCTGTGGCGTACGAACAGCCCGTACGGCCGCTGTGCGGTCCTAGGCCTCGAAGACCTCGTTGACCAGCTGCGTCTGCTCCGCCTGGTGACGCTTGGCCGAGCCGACCGCCGGGGACGAGCCGTGCGGCCGCGAGATGCGGCGCAGGCGCTCGCCGTGCGGCACGTCCGCGCCGACCGCGAGGTCCAGGTGGTCGATCAGGTTGAGCGCGATGAACGGCCACGCACCCTGGTTCGCCGGCTCCTCCTGGGCCCACAGGTACTTCTCGGCGTTCGGGTACTTCGCGATCTCGGCCTGGATCTCCGCACCCGGCAGCGGGTACAGGCGCTCCAGCCGGATGATCGCCGTCTCCGTGTCGCCGCGCTTCTCCCGCTCGGCGTCCAGGTCGTAGTACAGCTTGCCCGCGCAGAAGACGACCTTGCGGACGTTCTCGGGCTTGACCGACGCGTCGCCGATCACCGGACGGAAGCCGCCGGTGGTGAACTCCTCGATGGACGAGGCCGCGGCCTTCAGGCGCAGCATCGACTTCGGGGTGAAGACGATCAGCGGCTTGTGGTGCGGGTTGTGCACCTGCCAGCGCAGCAGGTGGAAGTAGTTCGACGGGAGGGTCGGCATCGCGACCGTCATGTTGTCCTGCGCGCACATCTGGAGGAAGCGCTCCGGGCGGGCGGAGCTGTGGTCCGGGCCCTGGCCCTCGTAGCCGTGCGGCAGCAGCAGCGTGACGCCGGAGGTCTGGCCCCACTTCTGCTCGGCCGAGGAGATGAACTCGTCCACGACGGTCTGCGCGCCGTTGACGAAGTCACCGAACTGGGCCTCCCAGATGACCAGCGACTCCGGACGGGCCAGCGAGTAGCCGTACTCGAAGCCCATCGCCGCGTACTCCGAGAGCAGCGAGTCGTAGACGTTGTACCGGGCCTGGTCGTCGGCCAGGTACAGCAGCGGGGTGTAGTCCTCGCCGGTGACCTGGTCGACCAGGACCGCGTGGCGCTGGCCGAACGTGCCGCGGCGGGTGTCCTGGCCGGCGAGCCGGACCGGGGTGCCCTCCATCAGCAGCGAACCGATGGCCAGCGTCTCGCCCATGCCCCAGTCGATCGTCGCGTTGTCCACGGAGGCCGCGCGACGCTGCATCTGCGGCATCAGACGGGGGTGGACGGTGATCGAGTCGGGGATGTTGACCTGCGACTCGGCGATCCGCTTGACGACCTCGGCGGAGACGGCCGTCTCCACGGTCACCGGGAACGCGGCCTGCGGCTCCGGGACGTGCGGGGCGGCCGGCTGCGAGGTGGCCTCGCGGACCTCTGCGAACACCTTCTCCAGCTGACCCTGGAAGTCCTGGAGCGCCTGCTCCGCCTCTTCCAGCGTGATGTCGCCGCGACCGATGAGGGACTCGGTGTACAGCTTGCGCACCGAGCGCTTCTTGTCGACCAGGGTGTACATCTGCGGGTTGGTGAACTCCGGGTTGTCGGTCTCGTTGTGACCGCGGCGCCGGTAGCAGATGAGGTCGATCACGACGTCCTTGTTGAACGCCTGCCGGAACTCGAAGGCGAGCCGCGCGACGCGGACCACGGCCTCCGGGTCGTCGCCGTTGACGTGGATGATCGGCGCCTCGATCATGCGCGCCACGTCGGTGGCGTACATCGAGGAGCGCGAGGACTCCGGGGCGGCGGTGAAGCCGACCTGGTTGTTGATCACCACGTGCACGGTGCCGCCGGTGCGGTAGCCGCGCAGCTGCGACATGTTGAGCGTCTCGGCGACGACGCCCTGGCCCGCGAAGGCCGCGTCGCCGTGGAGCGCGACCGGCAGGACCGTGAAGTCCGTGCCGCCCTTGTTGATGATGTCCTGCTTGGCGCGGGCGATGCCCTCCAGGACCGGGTCGACCGCCTCCAGGTGCGAGGGGTTGGCGGCCAGCGAGACCTTGATCTGCTCGCCGTCCAGACCGGTGAAGGTGCCCTCGGCGCCCAGGTGGTACTTGACGTCGCCGGAGCCGTGCATCGAGCGCGGGTCGAGGTTGCCCTCGAACTCGCGGAAGATCTGCGCGTACGACTTGCCGACGATGTTCGCCAGCACGTTCAGGCGGCCGCGGTGGGCCATGCCGATGACGACCTCGTCGAGGCGGGCCTCGGCGGCGGAGTCGATGACCGCGTCGAGCAGCGGGATGACGGACTCGCCGCCCTCCAGCGAGAACCGCTTCTGGCCGACGTACTTCGTCTGCAGGAACGTCTCGAACGCCTCGGCGGCGTTCAGCCGGCGCAGGATGCGCAGCTGCTCCTCGCGCTCGGGCTTCGGGCGCGCGCGCTCGACGCGGTCCTGGAGCCACTTGCGCTGACTCGGGTCCTGGATGTGCATGAACTCGATGCCGGTGGTGCGGCAGTACGACTCACGCAGAACGCCGAGGATGTCGCGGAGCTTCATCATCGTCTTGCCGGCGAACCCGCCGACAGCGAAGTCCCGCTCCAGGTCCCACAGGGTGAGGCCGTGCTCGGTGATGTCCAGGTCGGGGTGCTTGCGCTGGTGGTACTCCAGCGGGTCGGTGTCGGCCATGACATGGCCGCGGACCCGGTAGGAGTGGATCAGCTCGAAGACCCGCGCGGCCTTGGTGACGTCGTCGTCGTGCGAGGCGTCGATGTCCTTGAGCCAGCGGACCGGCTCGTAGGGGATCCGCAGCGCCTTGAAGATCTCGTCGTAGAACTCGTTCTCGCCGAGCAGCAGCTGGGACAGGACCCGCAGGAACTCGCCGGAGGCGGCGCCCTGGATGACCCGGTGGTCGTAGGTCGACGTGAGCGTCATGACCTTCGAGATGCCGAGCTTGTTCAGGGTGTCCTGCGACGTGCCCTGGAACTCCGCCGGGTAGTCCATCGCGCCGACGCCCATGATGAGGCCCTGACCGGGCATCAGGCGGGGCACCGAGTGGACGGTGCCGATGCCGCCGGGGTTGGTCAGCGAGGCGGTGACGCCGGCGAAGTCGTCCATGCCGAGCTTGCCGATGCGGGCGCGCCGGACGATGTCCTCGTACGCCTGCCAGAACTCGAAGAAGTTGAGCGTCTCGGCCTTCTTGATGGCCGCGACGACCAGCTGGCGGTCGCCGTTCGGCTTCACCAGGTCGATGGCCAGACCCAGGTTGATGTGCTCCGGCTTCACCAGGGTCGGCTTGCCGTCCTTCGTGGCGAAGGAGTAGTTCATCGACGGCATGGCCTTGAGGGCCTGCACCATCGCGTACCCGATGAGGTGCGTGAAGGAGATCTTCCCGCCGCGGGCGCGCTTGAGGTGGTTGTTGATGACGATGCGGTTGTCGAAGAGCAGCTTCACCGGGACCGCGCGGACGGATGTGGCCGTCGGCAGCTCCAGCGAGGCGTTCATGTTCTTCGCGACGGCGGCCGAGGGGCCGCGCAGCGTCACGTACTCCGGGCCGGCCGGGGCCTCGGTGGAATCGTCCGCCTTGGCCTTGGCGGGCGCGGCGGCGGGCTTCGCCGCCGCGGGCTTCGCCGGGGCCGGAGCCGGGGCGGCCTTGGCCGGGGCCGGCTGCGCGGGAGCCGCCGGAGCGGCTGCGGGCGCGGCCTTCGCCGGAGCCGGGGCGGCCGCCGGAGCGGGCGCGGCCGGGGCGGCGGGCGCCTCGGTCACCGGTGCGACGCCGGGAACGGGCTTGTCCGCCGTGCCGGAGGCACCCGGCTTGTAGTCGGCGAAGAAGTCCCACCAGGCGCGATCGACCGAACTGGGATCCTGGAGGTACTGCTGGTAGATCTCGTCGACGAGCCATTCATTGGCGCCGAACGCGGCGGCCGGGTTCGTACCCGGTCCGGCTTGATCGGTCGAGATGCTCGAGTTACTGGGGGACTGAGACGACACGGCGGCAACCGCCCTCTTCCGCTTCACAAGGTGATGGACAGCGGAAATCAAGGCTACGCCCCCCGAACCGTTCCTTGCAGGCCGGGCCGGTGCTTCGTCGTGCACATCACATCGGAAGGCGGGTTTCGGCGCAGGAAATGGCGGGAAACAAGCGAGGTTCCACTGCACTTCGGGTACTTCGGGTACGCAGGACCGAGGATACGGCCATCCGGCCGCCTCCCTTTGAGGCCCCTGCTGGCAGGACACGGGTGAACGTGCCCTTCCGGTTCGACCCTATGTCAACCGCACCGTCAACCGCGCGGCTCGGGGATTCCCGGGAGGGTGACCTGGATGCGGCAGCCCGTCGCGGATTCGGCCACTCCGATCCGGCCGCCGTGCAGATCGACCGCCCAACGGGCGATGGCAAGACCCAGCCCCGTACCGCCGTCGCTTCCCGGACCGTGCGGGGAGGGCACCTGGCCCCGGTTGAAGCGCTCGAACACCCGGTGGCGCTCCGCCTCCGGGATCCCGGGCCCCTCGTCGACGACCTCCAGCTCCAGCGACTCGGGACGGTCCCCGCGCCGCGCGAGCACCGTCACCCGGCCGTGCGGCGGGCTGTGCTTGACCGCGTTGTCGATGAGGTTGGCGACCACCTGGTGCAGCCGCTCGGCGTCCGCGTGCGCGGTGAGCTCCGGCGGCGAGACGTCCAGATGCAGGTGGACGTCCGTACGGGAGTGATTGCCCGAACCCGACGACAGACGTCGGTGGGAGGCGGCGAGATTGGCCTCTTTCAGTACGCCCGACAGATAGGGCCAGACCTCGAAACGGCGGGCCTTGAGCGCCACCACCCCGTTGTCCAGCCGCGACAGGTCCAGCAGCGTCTCGACCAGCCGGCCCAGCCGCTCCGTCTGCTGCAGCGCCGTGCGCATCGTCTCCGGATCGGCGGCGGAAACCCCGTCCACCACGTTCTCCAGCACGGCTCTCAGCGCCGCGATGGGGGTGCGCAGCTCATGGCTGACATTGGCGACCAGCTCTTTTCGATGCCGGTCCTCCGCCTCCAGATCGTCCGCCATGCGGTTGATCGTCTGCGCCAGGTCCCCCAGCTCGTCCCGCCGCCCGGCGCCGCTCACCCGGCGGGTGTAGTCGCCGTGCGAGATGGACCGGGCCACCGCTCTCATCTCGTCCAGCGGCGCGGTCAGACCGTGCGCCACGAACTGGGTGATCAGCAGCGTGGCGATCACCGAGAACACCGTGATGAAGCGGAACTCCGTACGGGTCCGCAACGCGACGATCAGCAGACCCGTGGTGATGAACACCGAGATCACGACGAGTGTGCCGAGTTTGGCCTTGATCGAGAAGGGCCGCAGTCCGGACCCTGGCCGCGTCATGGCGCGGGAGTCTCCAGGGCGTAGCCCACGCCGTGCACGGTACGGATCCGCTCCGCGCCGATCTTCCGGCGCAGCGCCTTGATGTGACTGTCGACCGTGCGCGTGCCCGAGGCGTCCGCCCAGTCCCACACCTCGGCCAGCAACTGCTCCCGGGAGAGCACCGCGCGCGGGGTGTTGGCGAGACAGACCAGCAGGTCGAACTCGGTCGGCGTGAGGTGGACGTCCTCGGCGCGCACCCGGACCCGGCGCTGCGCGTGGTCGATCTCCAGCTCACCCAGACGCAGGATTCCGCTCCGCGGGGTGACGGCGGCCAGCGCGGCCCGCTCCACCCGGCGCAGCAGCACGTGCACCCGGGCGGCCAGCTCCCGCATGGAGAACGGCTTGGTCATGTAGTCGTCGGCGCCGACCCCGAGCCCGACCAGCATGTCGGTCTCGTCGTCGCGCGCGGTGAGCATCATCACCGGTACGGGGCGCTGCGCCTGTACGCGGCGGCAGACCTCCAGGCCGTCGAAGCCGGGAAGCATGATGTCGAGCACCATCAGGTCGGGCTGCCAGGCCTCGGCCGCGTCCACGGCCGCAGGGCCGTCCAGCGCGGTCTGCACCAGGAAACCCTCCGCCCGCAGCCGGGCGGAAATGGCGTCGACGATCGTGGGGTCGTCCTCGACCACCAGCACCCGGCGCTGAGCCCCCGGGGTGGCCGCGACGCCGTTGTGGGTGGTGTGTGTCTGTTCCATCGCCCCGCCCCTGCCCGTTCTCGCGGGAGCCATTCCCCCGGAGGCACGGTTTTCGCTCGTGGATTTCGGTGGGTGATCCCGTGTGCCGGTCAGCAGCGTAAAGGCAGCGGAGGGCTCCCGGCTACGCAGGGTGTTGCCCCGGACGTGCGCGTCCACGCCGACCGGGCGGCCGGATCGTCGCCCTTGTGCCGGTTGACCCGTGCCACCGCCGGTCCGCGCATACCGGGAGGGGGGTTCAGATCGCCCGAAGTGCGAGATGGACCACGTCGGGCACACCTCGGGCAACGGCCACCTCTTCCGTCCGAACCCTGCTGAACCCGGCATTCCGCAAGGCCTGTTCGAAGGCCGGCGACGGCTGCGCGGACCAGACGGCGAGCACTCCGCCCGGGGTCAGCCGGTCGTGGCAGTGCGCCAGTCCGGCGGGGGAGTAGAGGCTTCCGTTGTCCTCCGTGACGGTCCAGTCCGGCCCGTTGTCGATGTCCAGGCACAGGGCGTCGTAACGCTCCGTGCTGATACGGAGGTGGGCGACGAGATCCGTGTGGAGGATCCCGGTCCGGGGATCGGCCAGTGCCGGCCCGGAGATCCGGTCCAGCGGCCCGGCCAGGTGCCAGTCCACGATCGCCTGCTCCCGCTCCACGACCACGATCCGGCCCCAGCGCTCCTCCTCGGCGGCCCGCACCAGCGAGAATCCGACGCCCAGGCCGCCGATCAGCACCGAGGGGCCGGTCCGCGCGGCGGGCAGGGCGGCCAGCGCGGCGTCGATCAGCAGCCGCTCGGAGCGCCCGTCGGAGGTGTCCATCAGGAAGCAGCCGTTGGCGATGATCTCGAAGTGCTCCCCGCGCTCCCGCAGCACGACTTCGCCGAAGGGTCCCTCGCGGCGGTCGAGGACGACGGGGGTGCCGGCGGAACGCGTCGGCAACGGGTCGGGGGCGGGCATCGCACGCATCGGGGGCATCGCGGGCATCGTGTGGCTCTCCGGTCTCCGGTCGTAGCGGTCGGTGTCCGTCATCCTGTCCCGCCGCCCGGGCCGAGGGCCAGCGCGTTCCCTCTTCCGGGGATGCTCCGGGGGACGCTTCCGGGGATGGGGAACAACGGCCCGCCCGGTGGCGCTCCCGTATGCGGGGGGCCGCCCCGGCGCCGCCCGCCGGGAGGGCGTGAAGGACGGTCCGGTGTCGACGCGGGAGCGGCTTGAAGCGGTCTGATCGCTCAGAGCGAACAAGCGGTGGGGAACATTCAGCGGCTCAGGAGCATTGAGTCCACATAGCTCAACTTGCCTGCCGAAGGGGAGATCATGACTAACGAGTCCGAGGCGTTCACACCGATCGACCTGCCCGTGCTGCCGCTCGACGACGAGGTCGTCCTGCCCGGCATGGTGGTACCGCTCGACCTGTCCGACACCGAGGTGCGCGCCGCCGTCGAGGCCGCGCAGGCCGCCGTCCGTCCCGGTGGGGGCAAGCCCCAGGTGCTGCTTGTCCCGCGGATCGACGGGACGTACACGGGGACCGGTGTCCTCGGCACCGTCGAGCAGGTCGGACGCCTGTCGGACGGTGATCCTGGCGCCCTGATCCGGGCCCGCGACCGGGTCCGCATCGGCGCCGGGACCAGTGGGCCCGGCCGGGCGCTCTGGGTCGAGGGGACCGTGCTCGAGACCGCCGCCCCCGATCCCCTGCCCGGATCCGCCGCCGAGCTGGTCAAGGAGTACAAGGCGCTCGCCACCAGCTGGCTGAAGAAGCGCGGCGCCTGGCAGGTCGTGGACCGGGTCCAGCAGATCGACGACCTCTCCGCGCTCGCCGACAACTCCGGATACTCGCCGTTCCTCACCACCGCCCAGAAGGTCCAGCTCCTGGAGACCGCGGACCCGATCGCCCGGCTGAAGCTCGCCATCCAGTGGCTGAGCGAGCACCTCGCCGAGCAGGACGTGGCCGAATCCATCGCCAAGGACGTCCAGGACGGCGTAGACAAGCAGCAGCGCGAATTCCTGCTGCGCCGCCAGCTGGACGCCGTGCGCAAGGAGCTCTCCGAGCTCAACGGCGACCCGGAGGACGAGTCCGACGACTACCGGGCCCGTGTCGAGGCCGCCGACCTCCCCGAGCACGTCCGCGAGGCCGCGCTCAAGGAGGTCGAGAAGCTGGAGCGGTCCAGCGACCAGTCGCCCGAGGGCTCCTGGATCCGCACCTGGCTGGATACCGTCCTCGAACTGCCCTGGACCGAGCGGACCGAGGACGCCTACGACATCCGTGGCGCCCGGGAGATCCTGGACGCCGAGCACGCCGGCCTCGCCGACGTGAAGGAACGCATCACCGAGTACCTCGCGGTGCGCAAGCGCCGTGCCGACCGGGGTCTTGGCGTGGTGGGCGGCCGCCGCGGCGGCGCGGTGCTGGCCCTCGTCGGCCCGCCCGGCGTCGGCAAGACCTCCCTCGGCGAGTCCGTCGCGCACGCCATGGGCCGCAAGTTCGTCCGCGTCGCGCTCGGCGGTGTCCGGGACGAGGCGGAGATCCGCGGCCACCGGCGTACGTACGTGGGCGCGCTCCCCGGCCGTATCGTGCGGGCCATCAAGGAGGCCGGTTCGATGAACCCGGTCGTCCTGCTCGACGAGATCGACAAGGTCGGCTCCGACTTCCGGGGCGACCCGGCCGCCGCCCTCCTCGAAGTCCTCGACCCGGCCCAGAACCACACCTTCCGCGACCACTACCTGGAGGTCGAGCTCGACCTCAGCGACGTGGTCTTCCTCGCCACCGCCAACGTGCTCGACGCCATCCCGGAGGCCCTGCTCGACCGCATGGAGCTGGTCCGCCTCGACGGCTACACCGAGGACGAGAAGGTCGTCATCGCCCGGGACCACCTGCTCCCGCGCCAGCTGGAGCGGGCCGGCCTGGAGAAGGACGAGGTCGCCCTGGAGGAGCCGGCGCTGCGCAAGCTGGCCGGCGAGTACACCCGCGAGGCGGGCGTACGGAATCTGGAGCGGGCGGTGGCCCGGCTGCTCCGCAAGATCGCGGCACAGCACGAACTGGGCGACCGCGAGCTGCCGTTCGCGGTGACCGACGCGGACCTGCGCGGCCTCATCGGCCGGCCGCACCACGTGCCCGAGTCCGCCCAGGACCCGGCCGGGCGCCGCACCGCCGTGCCGGGCGTGGCCACCGGGCTCGCGGTGACCGGGGCGGGCGGTGACGTCCTCTTCGTCGAGGCGTCGCTCGCCGACCCGGAGACCGGGGCCTCCGGACTGACCCTGACCGGTCAGCTCGGGGACGTCATGAAGGAGTCGGCCCAGATCGCGCTGAGCTTCCTGCGTTCGCACGGTGCGGAGCTGGAGCTGCCGGTCGCGGACCTCAAGGACCGGGGCGTGCACATCCACTTCCCGGCGGGCGGCATCCCCAAGGACGGCCCGAGCGCCGGCATCACCCTGACGACCGCCCTGGCCTCGCTGCTCTCCGGACGTCTCGTCCGCACGGATGTTGCGATGACCGGTGAGGTGTCGCTGACCGGGCGGGTCCTGCCGATCGGGGGCCTCAAGCAGAAGCTGCTGGCCGCCCACCGGGCGGGCATCACCACCGTGGTGATCCCCCAGCGCAACGAGGCCGACCTGGACGACGTCCCGGCCGAGGTGCTGGAGAAGCTGGACGTCCACCCGGTCACCGACGTCCGCCAGGTGCTGGAGATCGCCCTCGCCCCGGCCTCCGCCCGGGTGGAGGACAGGATCCCGGCCGCGGCCTGACCGCCACGCGGTGACGGGCGCGACGGCAGGAACGCGACCGGTACGGACGGCCCGCTTCCCGAGTCGGGGGCGGGCCGTTCCGCGTGCCGCGCGGGCCGGTCAGGGGCGGTAGATCGTGCCCGGCTCCGGCACGGCCGGGGCCATCAGCTCGGGGACGGTCACGAAGGTGTAGCCGTCCTTCTGGAGCGCGTCGATGATCCCGGGCACGGCGGGGACGGTGCCCTTGTAGATGTCGTGCAGCAGGATGATGCCGTCCTTGCTCGCCTGGTCCAGGATCCGCTTCTTGATCAGCGCGGAGTCGTTCGTGGAGTAGTCCTTGGCGGTGGCGCTCCACAGCACCTGGGAGAGCCCCAGGTCCTTGCTGATGTCCGAGACCGTGTCGTCGGTGCGGCCCTGCGGCGGGCGCATCAGCCGGGGCTTCTTGCCGGTGATCTTCTCGATGGCCCGCTGCGTCTTCTCCAGCTCGGCGCGTATCTCGTCCGGCTTCTGGTCGGTCAGCACCTTGTGCGTCCAGGTGTGGTTGGCGACCTCATGGCCCTCGTCCTCGATGCGCTGCACCACGGCGGGGTACTTGATGACGTGGTGCTTGCCCAGCAGGAAGAAGGTGGCGTGCACCTTCTTCTCCTTGAGGATGTCCAGCAGCTTCGGCGTGTCCTTGCCCGGACCCGCGTCGAAGGTCAGGGCGATGCACTTGGCCTTGCGGCAGTCCACCGGCCCGAACGAGCCCTTGGCGTCGGAGGCCGCCTCGCCACGTGCCGAGCCCGGCGCCGTGGTGTCCATGGAGCAGCCGCCCAGAGTCAGTGTGAGCGCCGTCACCAGCGCCGCGGTCAACCCCATCTTGGACAACGGCATCTTTCTGGGCACGACGCATCACTCCTCTGTGCGGGAAATCCCGCACAGGTGTGCGGTACGCCGAGGACTATACACAGTGCGTATACATGGAGTGTATAGAAGGGGATCGGGCTGCGAGAAGCCCTGTTGATGTGACCCGGGGTGCGGAAGAGGTCCAGGCCGCCGCCGTTGGTCCGCTCCTGCGAAATACTGGCCGAACCGCGGCGTCGACCGGTCGCGGAAGAAACTTTCATCGGCAGGAAACCGTACGAGGGGTGCTGACGTGCGCGGGAATGACAGCGAGCCGGAGCCGGGCGCGACGGACGGAAGTGGTGTCGACCACGAATTTCTGGCACTGGAGCGGGAGTTGGCCGTGTTCCTGCGCCGGGCGCGCGCCACCTCGGGCGATATGGCCCAGGAGGTCCACCCCGAACTGGAGCCCGCCGCCTACGGCCTGCTCGTCCGTCTGGAGGCGGCGGGCCGGCAGCGGGCCACCGAACTGGCCGCCTACTTCGGCGTCGGCAAGGCCACCATGAGCCGCCAGCTGCACTCCCTGGAGAACCTCGGGCTGGTGGCCCGCGAACCCGACCCCGCCGACGGGCGGGCCTGGCTCGTCCGTCTCACCGGCGACGGCCTGGCCCGCTTCCGCAGCGTCCGGGACGCCCGCCGGGGGCGCTACGTGCGCAAACTGGCCGACTGGGACCGGGCCGAGGTCGCCGAGCTGGCCCGGCTCCTGCACCAGCTGAACGCCCGCGCCGAGAGCTGAGCCGCCCGCCGCCGGTCGTGCTCAGCCCAGCTCCACCAGGAGTGCGGTGGCGTCGTCGTGCGTCTTGCCGTGCCGCAGCCGTACGCGCCCGGCCGCCACATCGGCGTCCTCCAGCTCCCGCACCCGGTCGATCAGGCCCTGTGGCCCGGCCTTCCGCAGCAGCCCCAGCGCGTCCGTCCAGTCGCCCTCGCCGAACACCTCCGTCCACCGGGTCGCGCCGTCCGTGAGCGCGGCGAGGGCCCGGACGCCGGCCGCCGGGGTGCTGCCCGTCACCGCGCGCGCCGCCACCGAGGGATCGGCGGCCGCGGTGAAGAAGCCGCCCTCCTTGTTGCGCACCGTGGCATCGGCGATCTCGTTCGAGGCGAGCGAACCCGGCGGCAGCCGGTCCAGCCGGTCGTCGAGGACGGCCCGGACCGCGCCGTCGGGGGACTCCAGCAGCAGGGCCGAGTCGGAGAGCACCAGGTGGTCGATCACGCGTTCGTCCCAGCGGGCCAGCACCACGGTCGCCTGAGGCGTACGTACGTGAGAAAGGTCACAGGTGGCTCGATGCGTGTCGGCTGTACGGGAGATGGCCTCGGCCAGGACCTCGGGCAGGGTCAGATCGGGGCGGGAACCGGACAGTTCCACCAGCGCGCCGCCGAGCCGTGCGGTGAACCACGGCACCGAGTGCACACAGCCGTCGTCCCCCGGCGGCGGGGTGACGCCGTCGAGCACGACCAGCACACCGCCCTGGCCGGAGGCGGGGAGGGCCCCGGAGGCCCAGTCCTCGTTGGGGCGTTCGGGGCTTCCGGGCGCGGTGGCGAGTTCGATGCGCATGCCGCCAGTCTGCACGAGCCCTTCACCTCCTCGTCACGCGACCGGAAATGGCCTGTAGCAGCAGGTCAACGCGGGCGCGCGAGGCGGAAGGGGCGGCTCCGGACCGATGCGGGCGGGCATCCTGCCAAAGGCGGAGCGGAAGTTCCACCCCGCGGTCCACGCATGGTCAGGGGCGCACCAGGGGAGACTTGTTCGCCAACTCAAGAGTGATGTTCACTCCTTCGAGTGGCGGAGCGGTTGATGCGCGCCCCCCTCTCAAAAGCGCTGGAATGGTCAGAAGCCGTACCAGGAGCGGGGCGACCTTCCATGTGACCGTGCGTCACCTCTGCTTCAAGGGTGGACGAGTCAAGATTGCGAGCACCGGTGCAGAAGAAGCGGCCGCGGAGCAAGGGCACGACGCGCGACGGTTCCGGGGCGACGCCTCCGGCACCCGGCGTGGAGAAGCGGACCGTGCGGGTGCGCAGCCGACTGGTCGTCGGAGTCGCGGTCGTCGGCGTCATCGTCATAGCGGCGGGCGCCCCTGCCGTGCTCGGGGCCTCCGCCGATCTGACCGAGTCCCAGCGGCTGGTCACCCTCGCCGAGCTGAACCAGCAGGCGGTCACCCTCGGGCACTCCCTCGCCGACGAGCGCGACGCCATCACCGCGTACATCGCCGACGGCCGCGACGAGAAGGATGACGACGGCGCGAAGAACCGCACCGCCCGCACCACCCGCGTCGACCAGCAGATCGACGAGATCCACGACGCGGCATCCGCGGCCCTGCGCCGCGACCTCTCGACGGTTCCCTCGCTGCGCCGTGAAGCGCTGACCGGCAAGGGGTCGGCTCTGGAGGCGCACCAGGCGTACTCCGACGTCATCGCCAAGCTGCACGGCATCGCCGCCGAACTGGCGGAGAAGACCCCGCCGCGTGCCGCCGACGCCACCCGGGCCCCGGGGACCCTCGGCAGCGCGTCCGAACAGGCCTCCGCCACCCGCGGCCTCCTCCTCGCCGCGCTCGCCGTGCCGAGCCCCGAGCCGACCACGCAGCCGGACCCCTTCACCGGGCTCCCCGTGGCGACCCAGGACGAGGGCGACACCCGGGCCGGCCGCGAACGCGACGAGCTGAGCGCCGCGGCCCAGCAGGCCCGCGTCCGGGAGCTGGCCGCGCTGGCCGACTTCGACCAGGCGGCGGACCCGGAGGCCCGCGACAAGCTCTCCGCCACCGTCACCGGATCCGAGGTCAACAACGCGGAGAAGTACCTCACCCGCCTCACCGACCGCCCCGAGCTGTCGGAGGCGGAGCGCAGGATCAGCCCCAAGAAGCTGGAGGCCGCGCTCTCCGCCCGCGTCGACCGGATGCGCAGCGTCGAGTCGGCCCTGACCACCGGCCAGGTCCAGCACCTGGAGGGCCTTCGCGACGACGACGTCACCGCCCTCGAACTGAGCATCGCCCTGCTCGGCGGCTGCTTCCTGCTCGCCGTCGGCGTCTCCACCGCCGTCGCCCGCACCCTCACCCAGCCGCTCGCCGTCCTGCGCATCGGCGCCGCGCGCCTCGCCGAGGACCCCGAGGGCGCCGAACCGGTCCGCTACACCGGCCGCAACGACGAGTTCGCCCGGGTCGTCCGGTCGATGAACTCCCTGCACGGCAGGCTCACCACCCTCCACCAGGACCTCGGCGGACGCGTCGAGAGCCTCACCGGCGAACGGTCCAAGCTGATCGCCGGCCGCGAGACCCTGGTCACCCAGCGGGCCGAACTCCAGAAGCAGGCCACCGAGCTGGCCACCCAGCTGGAACAGCTGAGGAACACGGTCAACCACACCTTCGTCAACCTCTCGCTGCGCACCCTCGGACTGGTCGAGCGGCAGCTCGGCGTCATCGAGGGCCTGGAGGAGCGCGAGCAGGACCCGGAGCGCCTGGCCACCCTGTTCAAGCTGGACCACATGGCCACGGTCATGCGCCGCCACAGCGAGAACATGCTCGTCCTCGCCGGCGCCGAGCACGGCCACGGCCACGCCGGGCCGATCCCGCTGGTCGACGTGGCGCGCGCGGCCGTCAGTGAGATCGAGCGGTACGAGCGGGTCACCATCCAGTCCCTGCCGCCGCACGCCCAGATCGCGGGGTTCGCCGCCGACGACCTCAGCCACCTCCTCGCCGAACTCCTGGAGAACGCGACCTCCTTCTCGCCGCCCGACTCCCAGGTCGAGCTGTCCGGCTGGCTGCTGGAGAGCGGCGAGGTGATGCTCTCCGTGTCGGACGCGGGCATCGGCATGTCGACGGTCCGGATGGGCGAACTCAATGCCAGGCTGGCCGACCCGGCCTCGTTCGAGCCGGGGGAAAAGCACATCGACATGACCGGGGCCGGACTCGGCCTTCAGGTCACGTCGTTGCTGGCCGCCCGGCACGGAGTGCGGGTCCAGCTGCGTGAGCAGAAGGGGAGTGGTGTGACGGCCGTCGTCGTGCTGCCGAGCGCCGTGCTGCCCAACTCCCTGCCCGCCTCCTCGCCGCCCGCCGTGCAGCTTTCCGGTGACGCGCCCACGCTCAACCTCCCGGGCTCGGTGGCGGAGGCGAACTCCAACGCCCTGCCCAGCCGTTCACCGCTGCCGTCCTCGGCATCCACGCCCGGTACGCCCGCCGGTGCGGAGCCGGGGCCGGAGCAGGCAACGGCACCGACTCCGGAGCCCGAGGCGGCGTCGGACCCGGAAGCGGAGAGCGCCCCCGAGGCGGTCACCGAGTCCCTGCCCGCCGTCGACCCGCTGATCGCCGCCGCCGAGCGGACGATCCGCGAGAACGCGGCGACCGAGGGCACGGGACCCGACGAGGACCCGGAAGCCACCGCCGTACCGCCGCAGGAGCAGGAGCAGGAGCAGGAGCAGGAGCAGGACGAGGACGAGGACGCGCGGCAGTCGGCCGCGGAGCCCGGCACCGGTCCCGAAGCCGGAGTCGGTACCGGCACCGGACCCGGCTTCGGGACCGAAGACGGGTCCGGAGCCGACCCGGACTCCGAGATCACCTTGCAGGTCCGGCTCCCGAAGCCTCCCCCGCCCCCTGCCGACCCGGTGGCCCCCACGGCTCCGGGCATCCCGGCGGGAGGGGGTACCCCGGCCGTGCCGGGCGCCGCCGACCCGTACGCGATCGGCCCCGACCGCCACGAGCGCCCGGCCGAGACCGGCCCGGTGGACCAGGACCCGGACGGGCCCGCGGTCCGCCCCGCCCCGCACGCCGAAGCGGCCCCGGCCCCGGCCCCCGCCGACACCGTCCCCGGCCCCCGCCGCCCCGAGGCGGCACGGATCACCGACAAGGGGCTGCCGAAGCGCACGCCCAAGGTGGTCCGGCCCGACGCGACCCCCGCCCCCGGGCGGACGGGCAGCCTCGACCGGGACGCCCTGCGCCGCCGGCTGGGCAGCTTCCAGCAGGCGGCCGACGAAGGCCGGCGCGACGTCGAGGCGGAGATCGCCGAGACCGGCGGCATCACCGTCACCGGCCCCGGGGGCGTACCCACCGGGCGTACGGGGCACGAGACCACCACCGCACACACCACAGGCGCCGCACAGGACTCACCTGGCGCAAGGACCGCACGGACCGCCGAGACCGGCGGCCGGGCGGACGGCCGGAACGAAGAGACGGGGGACACAGTCGAGGAGGCACGCAGTTGACTGCGCCCAGCACATTCGGGCTGAGTACCGAAGCCCGGAACCTTCACTGGTTGCTGAGCAATCTCGTGGAGGAGGTGCCAGGGGTCCACTCGGTCACCGTCGTCTCGTCCGACGGCCTGATGCTGCTCTCCTCCGACCCCGGCCATCTGACCGCGAAGGCGGCCGGACCGGCCGCCGGGACGTCGGACGGACCCAGGGGCTCCAGCGCCGACCTGGCCACGATCGTCTCCGGCATCGGTTCGCTGACCGTCGGAGCCGCGAAGCTGATGGACGGCGGCGGCGTCAAACAGACGATGGTCGCCATGGACGAGGGCAGCGTCTTCGTCATGTCGATCAGCGACGGCTCCCTCCTCGGCGTCCACGCCGCCCCGGACTGCGACATGAGCGTCGTCGCCTACCACATGGCCCTCTTCGTCGGCCGGGCCGGACACGTACTCACCCCCGAACTCCGCAGCGAGCTGCGCACATCGATGGAGAGTGCCCTGTGACCACCGCCGCCGCAGAACCCGCCCCCCGGCTCCCCGTCCGCGGTGCGGACAAACGCCCCGCCCGGGTCCGCCCGTACTCCCTCACCGGCGGTCGCACCCGGTTCGGGCACGTCCTGCTGGTCGAGACGTTCGTCGCGGCCCTCGAAGCACCCGACGAGCGCCGCGAGCTCACCAACGGCAACCTCGCCTCGCGCGTGATGCCGGAGCTCCGGGCCATCGTCGAACTCTGCCGCCGCATGCGTACGGTCGCGGAGATCTCGGCCCTGTTGAAGATGCCGCTCGGAGTCGTCCGGGTGCTGCTCAGCGACTTGGCCGACCAGGGAAAGATCCGCGTGTACGGAACCGGCCACGGCGCCGGTCAGCCCGACCGCGCACTGCTCGAAAGGGTGCTCAATGGACTCCGCCGTCTCTGAGGCGCCGCTCTTCGCCCCGCGCCAGCCGGGGCCCCGGGAACAGGCCGAGGAGTCCCTCCAGGCCTGGCAGCTCGACCACACCCGCGCGCCCACCGCCACCAAGATCGTGGTGGCGGGCGGGTTCGGCGTCGGCAAGACGACGTTCGTCGGCTCGGTCTCCGAGATCACGCCGCTCCAGACCGAAGCGCTGATGACCCAGGCCAGCGAGGAGACCGACGACCTCTCCTCGACGCCCGAGAAGACCACCACCACCGTGGCCATGGACTTCGGCCGGCTCACGCTGGAGGACGACCTCGTCCTGTACGTCTTCGGCACCCCAGGCCAGCAGCGCTTCTGGTTCATGTGGGACGACCTGGTGCGCGGGGCGATCGGCGCGGTCGTCCTCGCCGACACCCGGCGGCTGGAGGACTGCTTCCCGGCGCTCGACTACTTCGAGAGCTGCGGGCTGCCGTACATCGTGGCCGTCAACCACTTCGAGGGGACGCCCGGTTACGAGGCGGAGGACGTCAGGGAGGCCCTGACCGTACCCCCGCAGGTCCCGATAGTGATCATGGACGCTCGTAACAGGATCACGGTCGTCGAGTCGCTGCTGGCCCTGGTGGGCCACGCTCTCGACGCCACCCCCGTCTGAGGGCGGTCACTCGGACCTCCTCCAGACCTCCTCGAATCAGAGACAACGGAGAGCCGCGATGCGGAAGATACTCATAGTCGGAGCCGGCCAGTCCGGGCTCCAGCTGGCCCTGGGGCTGCAGTCCAGAGGCTACGAAGTCACCCTGATGTCCAACCGCACCGCCGACGAGATCCGCACCGGCCGGGTCATGTCGACACAGTGCATGTTCCACACCGCGCTCCAGCACGAGCGGGACTACCAGCTGAACTTCTGGGAGTCCCAGGCCCCGAAGATCGAGGGCCTCGGCGTCTCCGTCGCCGCCCCCGACTCCTCGCGCGCCATCGACTGGGTCGGCAAGCTGGACGGCTTCGCCCAGTCCGTCGACCAGCGCGTGAAGATGGCCGGCTGGATGGAGACCTTCGCCCAGCGCGGCGGCCAGCTCGTCATCCACGGGGCCGCCGTCTCCGACCTGGACTACTTCTCCCGCACCTACGACCTGGTCATGGTCTCGGCGGGCAAGGGCGAGCTGGTCTCCATGTTCGGCCGGGACGCCGCCCGTTCGCCGTTCGACGCCCCGCAGCGCGCGCTGGCCGTCGCCTACGTCCACGGCATGGGCCCGCGCCCCGAGCACCCGGAGTTCGACGCGGTCCGCTGCAACCTGGTCCCGGGCGTCGGCGAGCTGTTCGTCATGCCGACGCTCACCACCTCCGGCCGCGCCGACATCCTCTTCTGGGAGGGCATCCCGGGCGGGCCGCTCGACGCCTTCCAGGGCGTCAAGGACCCCTCCGAGCACCTGGCGAAGACGCTGGAGCTCATGGAGAAGTACACGCCGTGGGAGTACGCCCGCGCCACCAAGGTCGAGCTGACCGACGCCAACGGCACCCTCGCCGGCCGCTACGCCCCCACGGTCCGCAAGCCGATCGGGCGGCTGCCCGGCGGCGGCCTGGTCCTCGGCGTCGCGGATGTCGTCGTGGCCAACGACCCGGTCACCGGTCAGGGCTCCAACTCGGCCTCCAAGTGCGCGAACGCGTACCTGGACTCGATCGTCGAGCACGGGGAGAAGGAGTTCGACGCGGCGTGGATGCAGTCCACGTTCGACCGTTACTGGGAGACCGCGCAGCACGTCACGAAGTGGACCAACGCGATGCTCGGCGTCCCGCCGGAGCACGTGCTGAACCTGATCGGCGCCGCCGGCGAGCTCCAGCCCGCCGCGGACCGCTTCGCCAACGGGTTCGACAACCCGGCGGACTTCGAGAACTTCTTCTACGAGCCGGAGAAGACCAACGCCTACCTGGCCTCGCTCACCGGAGCCTGAGCCGCGAACGCCCTCGGCGGCCGGACCCGCACCGCCGGTCCGGCCGCCGAGGTCTGTCCGTACGGCCTACGGGGCGTCCGGCGCCGCGTCCGTGCCGTACCCGGTGTCCGCGCCGTCGCGAGCGCCCTCGGGCAGCTCCGGGGGCGTGTACGTGGACAGCGGGGCGCCCCCGGGGTCGGGCCGGACCGCGCCCAGCAGCGGGTTCGACGCGAGCGGCGAGACCTTGACCTTGGTGCCGGGGCGGGGTGCCTGCACCACCAGACCGTTGCCGATGTACAGCGCCACGTGGGTCGCCTTCGGGAAGTAGATCACCAGGTCGCCCGGGCGGAGCGCGGAGACAGGCACCTTCGGCAGCCGCTTCCACTGTTCCTGCGAGGTGCGCGGGATCGTCCGCCCCGCCGCCGACCAGGCCTGGGACGTGAGTCCGGAGCAGTCGAAGGAATCGGGGCCCTCGGCCCCCCACACGTACGGCTTGCCGATCTGCCGGACCGCGTACGCGACGGCGTCGCCGCCCTGCCGGGTGGGCCGCCGGGTGGAGCTGAGCGCCCCGGAGGCCACCAGGTCGCGCTGCGCCTCGTCCACGCCCCGCTGTTCGAGAGCGGCGAGCTGGGTCATCTGCTCCTCGGAGAGCGTGGCCAGCAGCCCCTCGACCTCCTTCAGCTTCCCGCGCACGGTGTCGCGCTGCCTCTTCTGCCGGTCGGCCAGCTTCTTCTGCCGGCCCAGCGCCTCGCGGGAGGCGGCGGCCAGCTCGTCGGCCCGCCGGGCGGCGTCGGTCAGCCGGTCCACCGTCGCCGCGCGGTTCGCGGCCAGCCGCCCCACGACATGGGTCTGGTCCAGGGCCCGCAGGGGATCACGGGACAGCAGCAGCCGGAGGTAGGCGGAGAACTCGGTGCGCCCCTGGTACTGCTCCCGGGCCAGCCGCCCGGCGTCCCCGCGGCTGCGCTCCAGCGCGGCCCGCGCCTTCGCCAGGTCCGCGGTCACCTTCTTCACCTGCGCGGTCCGCCGCTTGAGCTTCTCCTCGGTGGCGTTGTAGGTCTCGCTCGCCTCCTCCACCGCCTGGTAGCGGGTCCGAAGGTCGCGCAGCAGGGCGGCGACGCTCCTGGGCGCCTCGGGCGCGCCGAGAGCCGTCTCGGCGTCGACCTCCGCCGCTTCGGTGTCGGCGTCGGGGTCCGCCGCGTCCGTCTCGGCGTCGGGGGCCGCCGCGTCGGTTCCGGCGTCGACCTCCGCCGCCTCGGACTCGTCGGCTTCCTCCGCCGGGCCGGACGCGTCCGATTCCTCCACCTGGTCGGGCGCGTCGGATTCCTCCGGCGCGTCCGGCCCGGCCGCTCCGGAGGCCTCCTCGGACGGTACGGGGCCCGGCTCGGCCGGCGCGGCGGTGGCGGGGGAGACCGTGAGCGCCGCGGCCAGCGCGGTCGTGCAGACCACGCGCAGGAGCCTGCCTGACACGACAACACCTCCGTGACGGAGACGTAGCCCGGCTACGGGCTCGTCCATAAATGGGCGAATCCGATAATCCGGTCACGTGGTGTCAGGTGATGCAAGCACCGGGCGGCGCGCCGCCCGGGGACCCCCCGGACGGCGGAGGTGAG
The DNA here is from genome assembly GCF_040638385.1 of Streptomyces sp. NPDC026589. NCBI lineage: Bacteria > Bacillati > Actinomycetota > Actinomycetes > Kitasatosporales > Streptomycetaceae > Streptomyces > Streptomyces sp. NPDC026589. The sequence continues at coordinate 153,299 of NZ_JBEZYG010000018.1, read as the reverse complement.
AGTGAAAGGGCTCGGACGGCCCGGGCCTCAGGCCACCGGGAAGGCGTAGAAGGCCCTGTCCCGCTGGACGACGACGGTCTCCCCGGCGGCGAGCGCCCGGTACGACGCCCTCACCGTCGCCCCCTTCGGATCGGCCGACCCGATGTCCTGGAACTTCCACAGCCGCTCGCCGTCGGCCGCCGAGAACGCCGTGACCTGGACGGCGTCGGCGGCGATCAGGGTCTTCTCGCTGCCGCTGAGCGTGAGCGACGGGGCGTTCCCGATGCCCGGCACCTCCGTGGAGCGCCGCCACACGAGTCGGCCGCTCCCCCGTTCCACCGCGCCGACCAGTCGGCTGCGCTCGGTGGTGTGGATGAGGGACCCTGCGACCAGCGGGGTGCCGAACACCGAGCCGTCGCTGCCCTCGACGCGCCACAGCGGCTTCGTCGAGTCCGTCTCGAAGGCCTGGAGATCCCTGCCGACCGCCGTGTACAGCGACCCGTCCTCGTCGCCCGCCGTGGCGGCCTCGGGGGAGGCCGCGCCGTACTGCTTGGTCCACAGCAGCTTGCCGGTCTTCTGGTCGAACGAGCGGACGGCGCCCTTCCTCTTGGCCGCCCTGACCTCGGCCGCCGTCAGGCTGACCGCGTCCTGCCGTACGAGGACGTCGGCGGAGCGTTCCACGACCACCCGGTAGGCGGGGGTGCCCGGGGCGCGGCCCGCGGGCACGGGAGTCCGCCACAGCTCCTTGCGCCGCACGATGTCGTACGCGAAGAAGTAGGCCCGGACGACCTCCTTGTCCTTGCCCTTCTTCTTGCCCTTCTTCGGCTTCGGGGCCTTCACGGTGACCGTGTGCGAACCGGTGAACCAGATGACCGGCCCGGAACTCCCGGCCAGCCGCCCGACGGCGAGGCCCGGCAGGTCGCCGAAGGCTTCCGTATAGCGCTCACGGTGCGCGACCTTGCCGTTCTTCGGGGACAGCCACAGGAACTCCGTCGGGCTCGCCACGAAGACCAGATCGGCGCCCGCCGCCAGCGCGGCTTGCCCCTTCGCCGCGTCCGCGCGCTGCCACAGCCGCTTGCCGGTGCGCAGGTCCACGGCGCTCGCCTGGCTCTCGCTGGTCATCACGAGGAGCTTGTCCCGCCATACGGCGGTGGTGAGCGGGGGCGCCTCGGAGGCCGGGTGCGCGTAGATCCAGCGCGGCTCGGGGGGCTGCCCGGGGAGCGTGCGGCGGGGCTTCGGGGCGGGCTTGTCGTCCGTCGCCACCGCGGTGTCCCCGGACCCGAGAGCGGCGACCGAACCGCCGCCCACGATCAGCCCGCCGACGGCCGCCGCCGCGATGGTCAGCAGGGTCCGGCGGCTCGCGGCGGGGTCGGGCGCCGGGGCCGGCGCGGGAGGCAGCGGCAACGACACCATCGGGCCCCCGCCCGCGCCACGGGGCCCGGCGGGCCCGGCCGGGAGCGCCGCCGCGGGATACGGGGCGGGCCCGCCGTGCGGGTGGCCCGGCCGCTGCTGGGCGGCGGGCAGGGCGGATCCGGTGGGGAGGGCGGGCGGCAGCGGGTGGGGCGCCGGGAGGGGGGCGGCCCCAGGGGGTGCGGTGAGCTCGTGGGGGAGCGAGAGCTGGGTCGTCGGGCGGTCGCTCTGCGGCGGCCTCGGCCCGGTGTTGAGGAAGCGGGTGGTACCCCGGTCCTTCCCGATGTCCTCCCCGACGCCCCCGCCGCCCGCGGACACGGGCGCGGCGGACGCCTGCGACGCGGGCGCGTCCACCGCCGGTGCGGGCAGCGGCCGGGCGTCCTCCGGTTCCGGGGCCGTATGGGCGTCCTCCGGTCCCGGTCCCGGTCCCCCCTCCGGCTGAGCGCCCTTCTCCGGCCCGGCAGCCCCGGCAGTCCCCTCCGGCCCGTGCTCCGGGCCCTCCTCCGGCACCTCCAGGGCCAGGACCCGCGCCTCCTGGTCCGCGACCGCCGCCGCGAGCCCTTCGGGGAGCCAGCCGCCCCGGGCGAGGCCCGCCGCGCCCTCCAGGGCCAGCTCGGCGGCTACCGTGCCGGCGGTGGGCCGCTCGGCCGGGTCCTTCGCCAGGCAGTTGCTGATCAGCTCGCGCAACGCCTCCGGTACGGCGTCGAGTTCGGGCTCGTCCCCGGCGATCCGGCGGGCGGCCTCCTCGGCCGGCCCCTCGGTGAACGGGGTCGTCCCGGTCGCCGCGTACGCCAGCAGCAGCCCCAGCACGAACAGGTCGGAGGCGGCGGAGACCTCCTCGCCCTCGATCTGCTCGGGCGTCAGATAGCCCAGCCGCACCGAGAGCTGGCCGCCCGGCCCGGCCTGGGCCGAGGCCGCCGCGCCCAGCGGGCCGAAGGCGGTGAGGCGGGGCCCGTCGGCGGCCAGCAGGACCGTGCCGGGGGCCAGCCCCTGGAGCACGGCCCCGGCGGCGTGCACCCGGGAGAGGATCTCGGCGATGCCCGCGCCCAGTATCCGCAGGGCCCGCTCGTCCAGCGGACCGGCGATCCCGATCGCCTCCGCCAGCGGCAGCGCGGGGACGTAACCCGCCGCCGTCCACAGGGGTTCCGGTCCTTCCGCCGGCCCCTCCTCCGGGGCCTCCGGCTCCTCGCCGGTGTCCAGGGGCGCGGCCACCCAGCCGCCCGCGAGGCGTTCGGCGGTGCGCGCCTCGGCCTGGAAGCGGCGGCGGTACGCCGGTACGCCGGCCAGCTCCGGGCGCGCGGCGGTGATGAGGGCCACCTCGCCGGAGGCGGTGTCCCGCGCCACGTACCGCACGGCGCTCGCGCCTTCGTGGAAGCGGGCCAGCGCGGTGAAACGGCCGAAGCGGCGTGGATCGTCCTGACGCAGCGCCTCCATGGCGCACCCCCCTTGTGACCGTCCTACGGCGACCGGGTGACCCGTCCTCCGGTGCCTGACCGTCGATCTTAGGGCCTGGGCCCTACGGGCGGTCGCCCGCCGCTCAGTCGTGGTCCGGGGTGCGCGGGGGAGTCTTCGACCAGGGCCACTTGAGGGTGCGGTGCTCGCGGCCCCCGGGGGCGTACTCGTACACCCAGCCGCGCTGGAGCCCGAGCCGCTTGGTGTAGCCGGCCGGGACCCGCTGGTAGGCGTACACGGTGGCGGGGCCGCCGTCGGGCGAGGGCACCGGGACCTCGTACCACTTCGGCGGATGGCCGGTCGGGCCGAGCAGGACCGGCAGGACCCGGCCGTCCAGGGGGCCGCCTCGGAAAGGGGTGTTCTCGCTCTTCACCCGGTCAGTCTGACGCAGCGGCGGCGGGCAGCAGGTGCGCCGCCTCCGCGACGACCGGAATCACCCGCTCCGCCAGCTGTCCGGCCGGTCCGTCCGAGGTCTCCAGGGCCAGCAGCTCGTTCACCACCGCCGCGGTCTCCGGGTCGGTGGCGGCGGTCGCGGCGAGCAGGGCGATCAGATGGTCGACCAGCCAGCCGCGCAGCTCGGCCGCGGCCGGCCGCTTCCCGTCGTCCAGCCAGATCAGCGAGGCCGCCTCGACGGCGGCGATCCAACTGCGCACCATCATCCGCAGCCGCGGCCCGGCGTGCTGCTCCCCGGCCCCGCCCATCCGCCCCAGGTGGCGCAGGATCTCGTCGGCCGCCGCCCGCCGTACCCCGTCCACGATCGTCGTCGTGCGGGACGTCTCCACGACGCTGCCGCCGCGCAGCAGGGCGCTGAACCCGGTGTCGTGCTCGTCGACGAAGCGCAGGTAGCGGTCGAGCACCCGGGCGACCCGCTCGGTGGGCGGGCCCACCGGCGGCTCGGTGAAGCACAGCGTCAGCTCGTCGGCCGCCGAGCCGAGCGCGGCCTCGTACAACTGCTGCCGCCCGCCCGGGAAGTAGCGGTAGACGAGCGGCCGGGACACCCCGGCCGCCACCGCCACCTCGTCGAGCGAGACCTCGTCGGGCGCCCGGTGGGCGAAGAGGCCGAGCGCGGCGAGCAGCAGCTGGGCGCGGCGCTCCTCGACGCTGAGCCTGCGGTACGTCGCCCGGGGCGGCGGGACTGCGGCGGTGGAGGTCATGCCACCGACCCTAAGGCCTCTCGTTCGGATGGTGGCGGTCGTTCGGAGGGTGCCGGGCCCGCGGGCCCGGCGCTCCCGGTGCGCCCGGCTTTCGCTTCCGTCGGCACGGCTTTCAGGCCAGCAGCCCGGAGCGTCGCCACAGCCGGCGGCCGACGCCGTTCAACAGTCCGATGTCGTCGAAGAAGTCGGTGAGCCGCTTCGCGCCGGACTGCATCACCTCCGCGCGGTGGCCGCTGGCCCTCACCTGGGCGACGGCCTCACGGCGGTCCAGGCCGACGTTCTCGTACACCTGCGGGTTCACGAAGCAGATGGAGAAGACCCGGGCCGCCTCGCCGCAGCTGACCTTGGTGAGTTCCCGCTCCCAGCGCGGGGCGGTCACCATCTGGCGGCGCAGCTCCTCGCGGGCGTACCGGACGTGCCGGGCCTCCTCGATCACATGGATCCGGGTCACGCCCCGCACCAGGGTCTGCACACGGTCGTCCGGGAAGGTCAGGCGCTGCATCCAGTCGAGGATCTCCTCGCCGAGCAGGGTCGCGGCGAACGAACCGGGGGTGGTGGAGACGGTCTTCAGGACCCGCGCGAGGTTGTGGTAGACGCGCGGCACCGCATACGTCGGGGCGCCGCCCCAGTCGATCATGCGGCCGAACATCATCGAGTGCCGGCACTCGTCGGCTATCTCCGTGAGCGCGTAGCGGACGTGGTTGCTGGTCACCGGCTTGTCGTAGACGTGCCGGACCAGCAGCTGCATCAGGATGATCTCGAACCAGATGCCGAGCGAGGCGAGCGCGGCGCCCTCGTGCCGGGAGAGGTCCAGGCGCTGCTCCTCGGACATCCGGTCCCACAGCGGGGTCCCGTACAGCGAGAGCAGCTCCGGCGGCCAGAACCACTTGCCTTCCTCGACCGCCGCGTCCCAGTCGAGTTCGGTGTCGGGGTCGAAGGAGTGCCTGGCCGAGGATTCGAGCAGCCGCAGGGCGACCTGCTCGCGGTCGCGGAGCGGGCCGAGTGCGTCGCGGAGCGCGGTGGCATCGCGAGCGGTGACGGGTGTCATGGCGGGAGCACCTCACACGGGGGTTGCCGGGAACGGATGTTACCGGCGGTCACCTCTTATGAGACTGTCTGTCAGCAAGGCCGTCAATCCCTTGGACGCGACTCCGTACGACTTGTTGACCCGGTGTCTACCAACGTGTGAACCTGCCGGGGAGGCGGTCGGCGCATCCGCTCGCGCGCACTCAACTGCCGTCGGCGTCACGGAGCTTGTTCATCAGGTCGAGCCAGTCGAGCCAGTCGAGCCAGTCGAGCCAGTCGAGGCGAAGGAGCCGTTCGTGTCCACCCATGACCTCTACACCACCCCGCCTGCCGAACCGACCTGGCAGGTCCCCGCCTCCGGCGCCGCCCGGTTCAGCTGGGACTACGACGACGGCCGCGAACGCCTCCTCGCCCTCTATCAGAAGGGCAAGGACAAGCAGTGGGACGGCGACAAGCGCATCGACTGGTCGCTGGAGGTCGACCCCACCGACCCGCTCGGCACCCCCGACGAGGCGCTCACCCTGTACGGCACCCCGCACTGGGCGAAGATGACGGAGAGGGACCGGGGCGAGCTGCGCAAGCACTACACCTCCTGGCAGTTCAGCCAGTTCCTGCACGGCGAGCAGGGCGCGATGGTGTGCGCGGCGCGCATCGTGGAGTCCGTCCCGGACCTGGACGCCAAGTTCTACTCCGCCACGCAGACCATGGACGAGGCCCGGCACGCCGAGATCTACGGCCGGTTCCTGCACGAGAAGGTCGGCATGCTCTACCCGGTCAACGACAGCCTCCAGGGGCTGCTGGGCGACACCCTGCGCGACTCCCGCTGGGACATGCCCTACCTCGGGATGCAGGTCCTGATAGAAGGTCTGGCGCTGGCCGCCTTCGGGATGATCCGCGACACCACGACCAAGCCGCTGCCCAAGCAGATCCTGGCGTACGTGATGCAGGACGAGGCCCGGCACGTCGCCTTCGGGCGGATGGCGCTGCGCGACTACTACCAGCAGCTGAGCGACGCCGAACTCCGCGAACGCGAGGAGTTCGTCATCGAGGGCTGCTACCTGATGCGCGACCGGCTCAGCGGCGTCGAGGTCCTGGAGAACTTCGGCATCGGCAAGCAGGAGGCGACGGACCTCTCGGAGCACTCCGAGTTCCTCCAGCTCTTCCGCAAGCTCCTGTTCAGCCGGATCGTCCCGTGCGTCAAGGACATCGGCCTGTGGGGCCCGCGGCTCCAGAAGGCGTACGTCGACATGGGCGTCCTCGAACTCGGCGACTCCAACCTCGACCTGCTGATGTCGATGGACGAGGAGATAGCCGAGGAACTGGACCGCGAACGCTTCGCCGCCGAGGAAGGGGCCCGGGTGGCGGAGGTCACGGAGGCGATCGAGGAGGGCGCGGCCGACGCCGCCTGAGGGGGCGCGGGGTGGGGCGGTGCGGCGCCCCGGGGGCCCGGGGGCCGATAATGGATTTACGCCATCGGGCCCTGGCCGTCACGATGCGGGCATGACGACGAACTCGCCCGCAGCCACTACCGCCGGGCGCGCCGCCGCCCGCCGCAGCCTCGAAGCCCTCGCGCTCGGCGACGCGTTCGGGGAGCGCTGGTTCCCGCTCTTCCGCGAGCCCCGGCAGTCCGCGAACGAGATCCGGGCCCGCCGCACCCCGCCGGAGCCCCGCTGGCACTGGACCGACGACACGGCTCTGGCCCTCGCCCTGAACCGCTCCCTCGACGAGCGCGGCCACGTCGACCAGGACCACCTGGCCCTCTGCTACGCCCTGGCCTTCGACGCCGACCAGGCCCGCGGCTACGGCCACGGCATGCACCTCCTGCTGCCCCGGCTGCTTCAGGCCCCCGCCGAATGGCGCACCCTGGCCCCCGAACTCTTCGACGGCGGCAGCCTCGGCAACGGCGCGGCCATGCGGGTCGCGCCGCTCGGGGCCCGGTTCCACGAGGACCTGGACCGTGTCGCGGCACAGGCCGCGCTGTCGGCGGAGGTCACCCACGCCCACCCGGACGGCATCGCGGGCGCGGTGGCCGTCGCGGTGGCGGCGGCGCTCTCGGCGCGCGGCGAACTGACGCTGGACGCGGTGGCGGAACGGACGCCCGAAGGGCCGGTACGCGACGGAGTTCGGCGCGCCGCGCGGACGCCGTTCACCACGGAACCGTGGAGGGCCGCGGACCTCCTCGGCAACGGACAGCGCATCCGGGCCGACGACACCGTGCCCTTCGCGCTGTGGACCGCCACCCGCCACGGGGACGACCTGGAGGCGGCGCTCTGGGCGACCGCGGAGGGCCTCGGCGACGTCGACACCACGTGCGCGATCACCGGGGGCGTGGTCGGGGCGGCGACGGGGACGACCGGGGCGCCGGAGGAATGGCTGCGCAGGCGCGAGCCGTTGGGGTGAGGCGGCGGCCCCGAGCGGCGGGAGGGGTCCGGCCGCTCGGGGCCGACGCTCTCGACCCGATACCGAAACCGGACGCATCGAAATTCCGTTCGCAAACGTGTCGTACGGTGAGCGCATGACCACCCCGCCGCACCCGCCGCAGGGCCCGTACGGGCCGCCGCCCCCGCAGAACCCCTACGGCCAGAACCCCTACGGCTCGCCGCCGGCCGCGCCCGGGCCCGTGCCGCAGCAACCGCCCTACGGCTACCCGCAGCAGCCCCCGGCGCCGCCCCAGCAGGGCGGCTGGGGTCAGCCCGGCTGGGGGCAGCAGCCCGGCATACCCGGCGGGGGCGGTCCCGGCGCTGCCGGGTGGCCGCCCCAAGGGCCACAGCCGCCGCGGAAGAAAAGGGCCGTACTGATCGTCGGGATCGTGGCCGGCGCGGTCCTGGCGGCGGGCGGAATCACCTACGGTGTCTCCCAGCTGTTCGGGAAGGCCACCGACGCGGCGTTCCCGGCGGCGGAGTACGAGCTCGTCCTCCAGCAGGAGTTGATGGACGGGGAGTTCACCCTGGCCCAGGACCTGTCGTCGAGCGAGGGCAAGCAGATCGAGGACATGTACGACCCCGCCGTCCGGGACGCGAAGGCCGTTGTCGGCCAGTACAACTCCGCCAAGGGCGGAGTCCTGGTGATCTCCGGGATGTACGGGCGGTTCACGGAGCCGGAGGCCATGCCCGGCAAGATGATGAAGGGCGGGGCCGAAGGCAAGGGCGCGACCGTCGCCGTCCCCCCGAAGGAGTTCACCCCCGCCGGTCACGACATCACGCTGGAGTGCCAGGTGCTCCAGTCGAACCAGAACGGCGTCAGGGCGAACATCCCGATGTGCGCCTGGGGCGACGAAAACACCGGGGCGTCGGTGGGGATCATCCGTCCCGAGACGGCCCTCAAGGACCCCGAGGCGATCGACCTGGAGGCGGCCGCGGTCGAGACCGCGGAGATTCGCGAGGAGATCCGCCGGCCGATCGGCTGACCCGTCGCGGTCCGGGTGTGGGCCGCGGCTTCCCCGCCCGCCCCGCCGCCCCCCCCGTCAGCGCCGCCCGGCGGTGGGCGGCATCGGTGCGGCGGGCAGGGCGTCCTCCACCGCGCGGGCCGCGGCGAGCAGCCGGACGTCCGCGCCCCGCGCCGCCGCCAGTTGGAGCCCCACCGGGCAGCCGTCCCCGGTGAAACCGGCGGGCAGACTCGCCGCTGGATGCCCGCTCAGGTTGAACGCCCAGGTCAGCGCCGTGGAGTAGAGGTTCCCCGGGCCCTCGTGGCCGTGCGGCCGGTTCGGGGTGACCGGGGTCAGCAGCAGGGTGCCGTCGGCGAGAAGGCCCGCCAGCCGCTCGTCGTTCGTCCGCCGCACCCGCACCGCGTCCGGGGCGTCGGGCGAGCCGCCCCGTATCGCCGTCCAGGCCCCCACCGGGTCCAGCAGCGCGGCCTCGCGCGCCAGCAGGCGTACGGTCCCCGCCGCGACGAGCCGGTCCACCGCCGCCCGGACGACGGCCGCCACCTCCGGGTCCACCTCCGCGTATCCGAGGTCCTCGCTGTACACGGCGGGCAGCGGCAGGGCGGGGGCGGCGACCGGTTCGTATCCGTCCAGCACCTGGCGCAGATACGGCTCCGCCGCGGCCGCCGACCGGGCCAGCACCCCGGCCGAGGCCAGCCCCGTCCGGTCGGGGGAGGGGAGCAGCCCGTTCGTCGTCTTCAGCCCGAAGACCCCGCACCAGGCGGCCGGGATGCGGACCGACCCGGCCCCGTCGCTGCCCGTCGCCAGCTCCGCCATCCCCGTCGCCACCGCGACCGCCGACCCGGCCGATGAGCCGCCCGGAGTACGGTCCGCCCGCCACGGGTTGACCGTGCGGCCGTGGGCGCCCAGGCCCCAGGTCTGCCAGTGGGTGCCGGGCCCGGGCACCGAGGTCGCCCCGACGGGGGCGCCGCCCGCCGCGATGAGCCGTCGGGCCGCGAAGGACCGGACCCCGGCGGGACCCTTCACCGCGAACGGCAGTCCACCCAGAGGGAGTCGGCGCGCCACGGCCTCCCGCTCCCGGGCGAGCGCCTCGTCCGGCCAGACCTCGATGAACGCGTGCAGCGCCGGGTCCAGCCGGCCGATCCGCTCCAGGGCCCGCGCCACCGCGGAGGTCGTCCGTGTCATGGGCCCAGTCTGCCGCTGTGCCGCTGCGCGCGCCGCGGCTACTCCTCCAACGCCGCCTCCATCACGGCCCGGGCGATCGGGGCCGCGCTGCCGCCGCCGCTGATGTCGGCCCGGTCGGCGGCGGCGTCCTCCACGACCACCGCCACCGCGACGGCCGGGCGGCCGGAGTCGGGGGCCTGGGCCCAGGAGATGAACCAGGCGTACGGCAGACCGGAGTTGTCGACGCCGTGCTGGGCGGTACCGGTCTTGCCGCCGACCTTCACCCCGTCGATCGCCGCGTTCGCCCCGGTGCCGTTCTCCACCACGTCGACCATCATCCGCTGGAGCTGCACGGCCGTCGACGGGCTCATCGGCCGCTCGTACGGCTCCGACCGCTCCTGCCGGACCGTGTCCCCGTCGTTCGTGGTGATCCGTTCCACCAGATGCGGACGGCGCAGGTCCCCGCCATTGGCCACCGCCGACGCGACCATCGCCATCTGGAGCGGGGTCGCCGTCGTGTTGAACTGCCCGATCGAGGAGAGCGCGAGCTGGTCGTCGCTCATGTCCGTGTCGAAGTTGCTCCTCGCCACCCCGGACGGGATCCGCAGCCCGGTGTCGTTGAAGCCGAACTTCTCCGCCGCCTCCGCCATTCCCTCCAGCCCGACCTCCACCCCGAGATGGGCCATCACGGTGTTGCAGGAGATCCGGATCGCGTCCGCCAGGGACGCCCGGTCGCAGCCCCTCGCCTCGTTCGGCAGGGTCGTGCTCGTACCGGGCAGGACGTACGGCGAAGGGGTGTCCGTCGGCGCGTCGGCGTCCGTCACCGCCCGGGCGTCCAGGGCCGCCGCCGCCGTCACGATCTTGAAGGTGGAGCCCGGCGGATAGGTCTGCCGGGTGGCCCGGTTGAGCATCGGCAGACTCTCGGCCGCGTTCAGCCGGGCCCACGCCTCGGTCACCGCGGAACCGGTCCCCGACAGCCGCTCGGGGTCGTACGACGGGGTCGAGACCAGCGCCAGGATCGCGCCCGTCGACGGATCCAGCGCCGCGACCGCCCCCCGCCGCCCGCCCAGCCCGTCGTACGCGGCCTGCTGCATCGACGCCCTGATCGTGGTGACGACATCGCCGCCCGGCTGCCGGCCCCGCGTGAACTCGTTCCAGAAGGGCAGCGGCGCCAGCAGGGAGTCCGTACCGGACAGGACGGAGTCCTCGGCGTTCTCGATGAGCGTCGTGCCGTACGTCTGCGAGGCGTATCCGGTCACCGGGGCGTACAGCGGGCCGTGCAGATAGGTGCGCTCGAAGCTGAGCTGCTCGCCGGTCTCCTTGCTGCCGGTCACGGGCCGGTCGCCGACCAGGATGTTGCCGCGCGGCTGGTCGTAACGGGCGATGGTGTTACGGCGGTTGGCCGGGTTGGCGTCCAGTTCGTCGGCCTCGAAGACCTGGATGCGGGCCGCGTTGACGAGCAGCGCCACCAGCAGCAGCAGACAGAAGGCGGCGGCCCGCCGGATGTAGCGGATCACCGGTCCTCCTCCGCGGCCGGGGCGATGACCCCGGTCTCGGCCTGTTCGGGGTGGGGTCTGCGCGAGACGTCGCTGACCCGGATCAGCAGCGCCACGATGATCCAGTTGGTGACGACCGACGAGCCGCCCTGCGCGAGGAACGGCATCGCCATCCCGGTGAGCGGGATCAGCCCCATCACCCCGCCCGCGATCACGAACACCTGGAGCGCCAGGATCGACGCCAGGCCGATGGCGAGCAGCCGCCCGAAGGGATCGCGCAGGGCGAGCCCGGCCCGGTAACCGCGCGCCACGAGCAGCGCGTAGAGCAGGAAGACCGCGGTCAGCCCGCTCAGGCCCAGCTCCTCGCCCGCGGTCGCCAGGATGAAGTCGGACTTGGCGGCGAAGCCGATCAGGATGGAGTGGCCCGCGCCGAGCCCCGTCCCGAGCATCCCGCCCGCGGCGAAGGCGAACAGCGACTGGGCGAGCTGGCCCGGCCCCTGCCCCGCGTCGATCGAGGCGAACGGGTCCAGCCAGTCCTGCACCCGGCTGTGGACGTGCGGTTCGAAGGAGCCGACGACGAAGGCGCCGACGCCGGCCAGGAGCAGACCGACCGCGATCCAGCCCGTCCGGCCGGTCGCCACGTACAGCATGATGACGAAGAGCCCGAAGAACAGCAGCGAGGTGCCCAGATCCCGCTCCAGCACCAGCACCCCGACGCTCAGCAGCCAGATCGCCACGATCGGCCCGAGCACCCGGCCGGAGGGCAGTTGCAGCTTCCAGAAGGTGCGGCCGGTGTACGCGAGCGCGTTGCGGTTGGCGGCCAGATAGGCGGCGAAGAACACCGCGAGCAGGATCTTGGCGAACTCGCCGGGCTGGAAGGAAAGTCCGCCGATCCGGATCCAGATCTTCGCCCCGTTCACCGCCGGGAAGAAGATCGGCACGATCAACAGGACGAGCGCCGAGGCCACCGAGAGATACGCGTACCTCTGGAGCACGCGGTGGTCGCGCAGCAGCACCACCACGGCCGCGAACAGCGCGACGCCGAGCGTGGACCAGACGAGCTGGGTGGGCGCGGCCTGGTCCCTCGGGGTCTCCAGGTCGAGCCGGTAGATCAGCACCAGGCCGAGCCCGTTGAGCAGGACGGCGATCGGCAGCAGCAGCGGATCGGCGTACGGGGCCCGGAAACGGACCGCGACATGGGCGAGCAGCGCGAGCGTGCCGAGCCCGGCGCCGTACCCGGCGACGTCGGGAGGCACGGTGCCGTCGTGGGCGAGGCCGACCGCCGCATAGCCGAGGACGGAGATCAGGACGCCCCCGACGAGGAGGGTGAGCTCCACCCCGCGCCGCTTGGGCAGGCGTAGCTCGGGCGGGGGAGCGTCCGCCGTCGTTGCGGTCATGCCCCGCAACGTAGCAAGAGGTGCGCGATATTTCCTTTATGTCACACCCTTGCCCATGTCAGCGCCCGGCGGACATGAGGCCGGCGCCCACCGGACATGCGCCCGCCCGGGGAGCCGACGGCGACACGGCCGGGCTCCACGGGCGGGTGGACGTGCGGGTGACGCGAGGTCAGCACCACTTCGGCGCGGCGCCGATGTTCTCGATGTAGCGGGCCGAACCCCAGGCCCAGGTGCCGTCGGTCAGCAGGTACCAGCGGTTGTTGTTGTCGACGTTGTCGCCCTCGGTCTTGCAGAAGATGTTGACGATCTCGCCGTACTCGACAGAGCCGACGACGCGGCTGCTGCGGGTGGGCTTGTCGCGGAGCAGCAGGTACGGCTTGGCGATGACGCGTCCCTTGTAGGTCCGCTTCGGCGCCTGGGGCTTCGCCTGCCCCTCCTTCCGCGCCTCCTCGCGGGCCTGCTTCTGCCGCGCCTCGTGCTCGCGCTGCAGCGCCGAGGCGGAGAGCTCGTCGGACGTCGGGTCCGGGGCGGCGGCCTCCGCGCGCTGTCCGACGGGCTGGGGGTCGGCCGCCAGTGCGGCGGGAGCGGCGGCGGTGAGCGCCGCGAGCGTGCCGGTGGCGACGCAGAGGCCGAGCCGGCGGAGCCGCGAGGGGCGGGACAGGGGGGACATGCTGCCTCCATGCGATGAGGAAGGGGCCGTGGGGGACACGAGCTGGGCTCGTGCTCGTCACGCTAAATTCGCCACACACGGCCCGCAACGCGTCACGTTGTGTGAGGGCCCCTACGCGTTGAGCCGTCCGGGTCGTCCCTGGTGCCCCGGCCCCCGCCATCACCGGGATTCCCGTTGGCATCACCGCCGTCGAGGCGCACGTACTCCGGCAGGGTCATCCGGACGAGCGCCCCGCCGTCCGGCGGATTGCCGAAGTCCAGCCGGGCGCCGATGACCTCGGCCTGGCCGAGGGCGATGGTCAGCCCCAGACCGTGCCCCTTGCCCGCGCCGTCCGTGCGGAACCGCTGCGGCCCGCCGTCCAGCAGATACGCCGGGAACCCCGCCCCGTGGTCGCGTACGGAGACCACCGGGCCGTCCACGCTCAGCACCACCGGAGGCCGCCCGTGCCGATGGGCGTTGGCCACCAGATTGCCGATCACCCGCTCCAGGCGCCGCCGGTCCGTCTCCACCCGGGCCGCGCCCGTCACCCGCACCTCCGTGTCGGTGCCCGACGCCCGGACGACCCGCTCCGCCACGGGCGCGAGTTCGTGCACGGCGAGATCGACCTGCTCGGTACGGGCGTCGAGGCGGGAGATCTCCAGCAGGTCCTCCGTCAGCGCCCGCATCGCCCGCACCCGGTCGCGCACCAGTTCCGCCGGGCGGCCCGGCGGCAGCAGTTCGGCGGCGGCCGACAGACCGGTCAGGGGGGTGCGCAGCTCGTGCGCCACGTCGGCGGTGAACCGCTGCTCGGTCTGGAGCTTGCGCTGGAGGGTCGAGGCCATGGTGTCGAGCGCGCCCGCCACGATCGCCACCTCGTCCTGGGCGCGGACCGGGCGCGCGGTCCGGGGGTCGCGCACCCGGGCGTCGAGATCGCCGGCGCTGATCCGGCGGGCCACCCGGGCGCTCTGGTGGAGTCTGCGGGTCACCCGGCCGACGGCGAACAGGCCGACGAGCAGGGTCGCGGCGATGGCCAGCAGCGAGGAGCCGATGATCGCCCGGTCGAGGCCCCCGATGGTGCGGGCGCTGTGGCTGTAGTCCGTCCAGGTGGCGAGCGCCCGCCCGTCCGCCGGGCCCGCCGCCCACATGGCGGGGCGGCTCCGCCCGTCCGGGTCGCCCGGCCGGCGCGGTCCGTCCGCGACGACGGTGCCCCGCTCGCCGTCCGCGGCCAGGGCGCGCAGCGAGGCGGGCAGGCCCGGCGGGTCGATGCCGGACCTCGGGGGCAGCGGCTCCCCGGCCTCGTACGCGTCGGTGACCACCTCCAGCCGGCCCAGCGTCTTCTCCCGGGCCTGTTCGACCGTCTGCCGGGTCACCGCCGTGTGCACCAGGAAGCCGAGGAGCGCCGCCAGGGTGCAGCACATGACGGTCAGGAAGACCGCGGACTTCCAGGTGAGGCTCGCGGTCCAGGAGGGCGAGCGGAACCCGCGCCGCCTCATCGCTTCCCCGTGGAGGGCGCGGAGGATTCCGGGGTGGGTTTCGGGGCCTTCCGGTGCTCGGGCGTCCGCAGGATCTCGTCCCGGGTGGGCAGCATCGCGCGCTGCCGGTCGTCCCAGGACCACGCGGTGCGGTATTCGTACCCCGGGATCACCGAGGGGGCCCGCATGATCAGGTCCCGGCCCGCCAGCTCCACGCTGATGACGGCGTCGTAGGTGGACATGATCCGGGTCAGCCGCCCCTCGTCCGGCATGTAGACGCGCACGGCGAGCTGCCGGTCGGGCATCCGGATGCCGAGCACCAGCTCGTCCCTGCCGTCACCGGTCAGGTCGCGGTAGTACGGCGGGAGGACCGGGCAGTCGTCCGGGGCCGTCCGGCACGCTTCGATGTGCCGGACCGTCCCGTCCGGCAGCTCGTCCAGACCGCTGCCCCGGTCCGTCTTCGCCTTCAGCCCGGCCTGTGCCACGGCCACCGGGTCCAGCCGCCGCACATCGCCGCCGGTCACCCGGATCCCCGGGATGCGCGCGGTCTCGCCCTCGCCGTAGTCGTACGGGGCGGCGGAGGCGGGCGGCAGGTCCGGCCAGAGGCTCCTGGGCTCCACGGCCGACG
Organism: Streptomyces sp. NPDC026589; assembly: GCF_040638385.1. Taxonomy (NCBI): domain Bacteria; kingdom Bacillati; phylum Actinomycetota; class Actinomycetes; order Kitasatosporales; family Streptomycetaceae; genus Streptomyces; species Streptomyces sp. NPDC026589. The sequence goes on along the minus strand of NZ_JBEZYG010000018.1, from coordinate 138,090 downwards.
GCGCGTCCCCCGCGCTCTTCAGCCCGCCGGCCGCGCCACAGCCCGCCAGCAGGGTGAGCGCGGCGAGGACGGACGCGGCGGTACGGGTCGCCGCCGGGACGCGGTGCGGGCGCAAGGCTCGCCTCCTCTACGACGACGGACGGCACGGCGGTCTCACACCCTAATCGGACGACCGTGCGCAATGTCGACTTCGTACCCCTGTGCAACGTACGCGGCCCCGCGGCCGGGGCGGTCAGGAGGACCGCGGGTTCAGTGCCGGTGCGGCTCAGCGCCGGTACGGGATCAGCGCCGGTACCGGTTCCGGTTCTCCGGTGCGGCTCAGCGCCGGTACGGGTTCAGCGCTGGTACGGGTTCTGCCCGGGAGGCGTGAAACCGGGCTGCTGCGGGGCCTGGCCGTGGGCGTTGCCGTCCTGCCCGGCCGCGGCCTGGGCGAGCAGCTGGTCCGCCTCCTCCTTGGGTATCTGCCGCTCCCCGCCGCAGAACGTGCACTGCGTGGCGTACTTCGTCGAGAACGGGAACAGCGGCACGAAGAACAGCGTGAACTTCGTGACCCGCTTGCGCAGCGTGTGTGCCGCCGGATTGCCGCACCAGCCGCACACCATCGTCAGGATGGCCAGCTGGTGGAGGTAGCCCTTGGTGCCGAAAATGATCATGCCGTGGTTCCTTTCCCCGTCCCCCGGAGTGCCTGTCGGCACAGCGCCAGGAGCTTCTCGTCCTCGTGGATGTCATGACTGCCGTACCCGCCGTCCATCGCGTTGTGACGGCGTACGGAGACGAGTTCGCTCCGCAGGACGTGTGCTGCGGCCGACCCCTCCGGGACCGGCCCCATCCGTGCCACGCATTCTGCCACCCGGACCCGCACATGGCGGCTCCGCTCCCAGCCGGCGAGCAGTGCCTCGACGGTCTCCTGCGACCGGCCCGACACCTCCCACAGGGCGATCGCCGCGTCGACCCGCAGCCACAGCTCCTCGTGCGCCAGCAGCCCGCGCAGCCGGGGCGCGACCATCTCGGCGCGCGGCCCGAGGGACCCCAGCGCCACCGCCGCCGCCCGCCGCTCGTGGACCTGGGGCGACTGGAGGCCCTCGATCAGCGCCGGCAGCACCGCCTCGGCGTCGCCGGAGATCGCCCACAACGCCTCGGCCGCCTCCGTCGCGGAGGCCGTCCCCGGTCGGCTGATCAGCGCCCGCAGCTCGGGGACGGCCTCCCGCGCCGCCGGTCCGAACGAACCCAGCGCCCGCAGCGCCGCCGTACGCAGCCATTCGCCCCGGTACTGCGGCGCCCCGCGCAGCACCCGCAGCACCTCGGGCGTCGCCTCGCCCGCCCGCAGCCCGGTCAGCCCGGCCAGCAGCGGGCTCGCCCGGTCGTAGGCCCCCTCGTCCAGCTCCATCTCCGCGAGCCTGCTCCGCAGCGCCCCGGCGAGCGGCTGGGCCGCCGCCCCCAGATGGCCCACCGCGAACCCCACGTCGTGCGCCACCTGCGGCAGCTCCAACGCCGCCGCGAGCGCGGGCACCGCCCTGGCGTCGCCGAGGCGCGCCAAGGCCTTCACGGTGGAGCCGAGGCCGGGCGGACCGCTGGCCCAGGACTTCACCCAGTCCCCGGGACGGGCGGCCAGCCGGGCGGCCAGGGCGTCCGCGGCGGGCGCGGCGAGGCCGAACAACTCCTCCAGGACATGGGACGCGGCCTCCGCCAGCCGGGGCTCGGCGTCGGACAGCTGATCGCCGACGAGCGCCACCAGCTCCTCGTAGGGGCCGCGCCAGGCCCGTATCAGCCCGCCGCTCATCCGCACGGCGTCGATGCGCTGCCGGCGGTCGGGGCTGCGCAACTGGTCGGCGAGCAGCGCCGTGCGGTCGCCCACCCGGTCGTCGAGGCCGACGTGCAGGGTGCGCAGCAGATCCGCGGCCCAGGGGGCGCCGCGCCCGGCGCTCTCCTGCGCGGACAGCGACCGCAACTGCCCCACGAGCGTCGGCGTCGCGACCTGCTCGCCCCGAGATGCCTCCGCGGCGGCCACCGGTTCCGCGTCCACCGTCTCGGCGTCCGGGTCCACCGGCTCCGCGTCCGGGTCCGGGTCCCGGTCGGGTTCCGCCCCGCCCCCCTCCGCCCCGTCCCCTTCCGGCGGGGAACGCATCTCGCGCAGGAGCCCCGAGACCACCGGCACCACATCGCCGGGCAGCCCGTCCGGCGAACAGCGCGCCAACTGGGCCAGGGCCGCGAGCCGCAGCCCCGGGGAGTGCGCCCGCGACGCCAGCCGGCCCAGCCACTGGGCGACCCGCCCCGCCAGCGGCCGGTGCCGAAGCGCGACCCGCCCGGCCGCCTCCACGAGGGCGAGCCGCACCTCCTCGTCGGGCTCCACCGGCAGCCGCTCCCGCAGCAGCGCGAGCACCCGCACGGGGTGCCGGTGCAGCGTGGCGAGCGCCAGCGGGGCCGCGAGCCGCACCCCGGCGTCCTCGTCGGCGATCAGCTCGAAGAACACCCCGGCGCCCGCGGTGACCGCCGCCGCCGCCATCGCGTAGTTCGCGGCGCCCTCGATCTCGTCCTCGTCGATCTCCGCCTCGTCGTCCTCGTCGAGGTCGAAGCCGCCGATGCTGGTGAGCAGTTCGACCACGCTGCCGCGGTCCTGCACCTCCGGGTCCACGGCCAGCTCGAACAGGAACGGGATGCAGGCGAGCGTGCAGGCGTACACATCGCCCTGGTGGTGCACCGCGCCGTACATACCGTCGAGCGCGGCCTCGCGCTCCGCCGGATCCTCGGACGCGAGCCCCCGCAGGAGCTCCGGCACATCGTCGGCAGGCCCGTAGGCATGCTCCATCGAGGCCCAGTCGACCTCGTCGATCCCCGAGAACACGCCATCCCCTCCCCACGATCACGACAGCGCCCGGACCGGCGCGCCCCGTGGCGCGCCCCGTCCGCCACACCTCTCCCGGCGCGCCCTGGAGAAAGCGCCTGCGCAGAGTGTGCACCACGGGTCCGACAATCCACCCGCCACTTGTGGCCTTTCCTCGGGCCGTAACCAGGTCATGACCCGGTCAAGACGATTCAGCTGTGCGTTCCTGTGGACCGGGGCGTGTCACGCGGGCAGTGGACGCGCTTGTTCCGGGTCGCTCAACGGCGCGATCAGATCGCCGTGCCGGTCCAGCCGGGCGGCCATGTCCCCGGCCCGGAACACCAGGGCGCCCGCCTCCCGGCACTCCGCGATCTCGTCCCAGGTCACCGGCGCCGACACGGTGGGTTCGGGGCGGGCGCGCAGGGTGTAGGGCGTGGCCGTCGTCTTGGCCGCCGCGTTCTGGCTGAAGTCGACGAATACCTTGCCCGGCCGCAGGGCGCGCTTCATCCGGTGCAGGGCCAGCCCCGGCAGGGCCGCCTCCGCCTCCACGGCGAGCCGCTTCGCGTACGCGGACACCTCGCCGGACGGGGTCGGCTCCAGTGGGACCAGCAGATGCATCCCCTTGGACCCGGACGTCTTCCCGTACGCGGCCAGCCCGTCGGCCGCGAGACGCTCCCGCAGCCAGAGCGCCACCGTGCAGCACTCCACGACGGTCGCGGGGGAGCCGGGGTCCAGGTCGAAGACCATCCGGTCGGCGATCTCCGGCGCGTCCTCGCGCCACTGCGGGGTGTGGAACTCCACCACCAGGTTGGCCGCCCACATCAGGGAGGCCAGATCCCGCACGACCACCTGCCGGGCGCCCGGGTCCTCGCTCCGCGGAACGGCGGTGGTCCCCACCCAGGCGGGCGTACCGGGCGGCGGATTCTTGGTGAAGAAGACCTGGCCGTCCGGCCCGTCCGGGTAGCGCAGGAAGGACACAGGGCGATCGCGCAGATGGGGCAGGATCACGCCGCCCGCGGTGGCCGCGTAGTAGTGCAGCACCTCGCCCTTGGTCGTTCCGGTGGCCGGATACAGGACCTTGTCGAGATTGCTGAGCGAGACCCGTCGCCCCTCCACCTCGGTGATCGGCGTCATACGATAAGAATCACACGAAACCATGCCAAAGCGTCTCTGACGCCTCCAGGGTGCTCAACGGTCGGCAAGGGGTGAACGGTGAGGTCCATATGGAACGGCGCGATCGCCTTCGGGCTGGTCAGCATCCCGATCAAACTGATCAACGCCACCGAGAACCACTCGATCAGCTTCCGGCAGATCCACCTCGCCGACGGTGGCCGGATCCGGTACCGCAAGGTCTGTGAACTGGACGAGGAGGAGGTCTCCGGCGGCGAGATAGGCAAGGCGTACGAGGACGCCGACGGCACGATGATCCCGATCACCGACGAGGATCTCGCCCAGCTCCCGCTGCCGACGGCGAAGACGATCGAGATCGTCGCCTTCGTGCCCGCCGACCGGATCGACCCCCTCCAGATGGACACGGCGTACTACCTCTCCGCCAACGGAGTCCCGGCCGCCAAGCCGTACACCCTGCTCCGCGAGGCCCTCAAGCACAGCAACAGGGTCGCCGTCGCCAAGTACGCCCTGCGCGGCCGCGAACGGCTCGGCATGCTCCGCGTCGTGGACGACGTGATCGCCATGCACGGCCTCCTCTGGCCCGACGAGATCCGGCCCCCGCAGGACGCGGCCCCGGACGGCGACGTCACGGTCCGCGACGCCGAACTCGACCTGGCGGACGCCCTGATGGACACCCTCGGCGAGGTCGACATGGACAGCCTCCACGACGACTACCGGGAGGCGGTGGAGGAGCTCGTCGCCGCGAAGGCCTCCGGCGAGAGCGTGCTCCCGGCCGAACCCGAGGACACCGGCGGCGGCAAGGTCATCGACCTGATCGCGGCCCTGGAGAACAGTGTGCGGGCGGCCAGGGGATCGCAGGACGGCGAGGGTGATGGCGGCGGCGACATGGCCGACGTCCACCCCATCAAGAAGACGTCGTCGAAGGCGTCCGGGAAGACCGCGCGGACCACCGGAGCCGCGGAGACCAGCAAAGCCGCGCAGACCACCGGAGCCGCGCAGACCACCGGAGCCGCGCAGAGCAGCAAAGCCGCGCGGAAGACCACCCACCGCACTCCGACCGGCAAGACGGTCACCCGCTCCGGAAGCTCCACGACGGAGAAGTCCGCCCCCAAGTCCACCGGAGCGAAGAAGTCCACGGCGAAGAAGTCCACGGCGAAGAAGACCGCGGCGAGGAAGACCGAGGCGAAAGAGTCCACGCCGAAGAAGTCCACTGCGAAGAAGCGGACGTCGTCGAGCGGCGGCACGGCGGCGAAGAAGACCGCGTCCTCCCGCAAACGCACCTCGGCCTGACGGGGACGCGGCCCGAGGACGACGCGGCCCGCCGTCGCCCCGCGGACGGATCACGGCCGGTGTCCTCTTGCCGCCCGGCAGGCCGTACCGCCCCGCCGCCCCGCTGTCGTACGCCCCCCGTACGCTACGGCCATGAGCGCAGAGGCCCCCTCGGGACGGGTGATCGACGGCCGCTTCACGCTGCTGGAGCGGCTCGGCAGCGGTGGCATGGGCATGGTCTGGCGGGCCCGCGACGAGGCGCTCCACCGCGATGTCGCCCTCAAGGAGGTGCGGCCCCCGGACCCGGCGCTCGCGGAGTACGACCCCGAGGGCGCCCGCACCCTGCGCGCCCGGGTGCTGCGCGAGGCCCGTGCCCTGGCCCGGGTCGACCATCCGAACGTGGTCACCGTCCACCACATCGTCGACCCCGGCGAGGACGGCTACCCGTGGATCGTGATGGAGCTGGTGGCCGGCTCCTCCCTGCACGACCGGCTCGCCCACGGGCCCATGGAACCCGCCGACGCCGCCGAGCTGGGACGCGGCATCCTCTCCGCCCTCCGCGCCGCCCACGCCGCCGGCATCCAGCACCGCGACGTCAAGCCCGCCAATGTGCTGCTGCGCCCCGACGGCCGCCCGGTCCTCACGGACTTCGGCATCGCCGCCATCCGCGAGTCGACCAGCCTCACCATGACGGGCGCCCTCATCGGCTCGCCCGACTACATAGCCCCCGAGCGGATCCGGGGCGCCGAGGGCGACCCGTCCTCCGACCTCTGGTCCCTCGGCATGATGCTGTACGTGGCCGTCGAGGGCCGCCACCCGCTGCGCCGGGCCACCACCCTGGCCACCCTGGCCGCCGTGCTCGACGAGGAGATCCCGCCGCCGGTACGGGCCGGATCCCTCGCCCCGGTGCTCGACGCACTTCTCACCAGGGACATCCCGGCCCGCCCGGACGCCGAGGCCCTCGACCGTCTGCTGGCCGAGGCCGCGCCCATGGGCGGGAGCCCCGCCCCGACGCCCACGGAGCCCGTACGGGAGCGGCCCGGGTCCGTGCACAGCACGCCCACGCAGACGGCCGCCACGCCGCCGCCCCGGCCGGGACCCGCGTCCGGGGCCGTGCCGCCCCCGTCACCCGTGTCCGACCGGAAGCCTCCGGCGTCCGCACGGCCCGGCGGGTCCCTCGCCCCGCCCTCCTCGCCCGAGGGCCCGGAGGACCGCCTCCCGACGGGCCACGGCTTCCCGCCCCCCGCTGCCACGTCCACGCCCGCACCCGGCGGCAATCCGTACCAGCGGCCCGCCACCGCCCCCTACGACGCCCCGGACGAGCGCGGCCGCCGCGTCGAGCGCCGGGTCTGGCGGATCAGCGCCGCGTCGTCCGTCGTCTCGGCCCTGGTGATCGCGGGCACCATCCTCTGGACGGCCGACCCGTTCTCGTCCCGGGGCTCCGACGACGACGACCGCCCGCGCGACCGGGTGAGCGCCCCTCAGGCCTCCGCTCCGGCGCCGGACCCGGTGGCCGGCGACACCGGCGACACCGGCGGGTCCGGTGACACCGGTGACACCGGTGACACCGGTGACACCGGCGACACCGGCGACACCGGGGAGGAGGCACCGGAGACCGTGGACCTGCTGACCCCGGACGGCGCACGGGCGGCGATCGAGGCGATGAAGCCTCTCATGGGCGGGACGAAGGTCACCGACTTCACCCTCTACGGCGAGCACGCCTCCGCCGACGCGCCGCTGAAGTCCAACGCCGCGCTGTACGACCGCTTCAGCTACCGCGACGGCCGGGCGAAGAACAACGACATGGGCGGCACCCTGCCGTCCGGGTCCACGACGATCGACCTGGACTCCGTCGACTGGGACGCGCTGCCCGCCCTGCTGAAGACGGCGGAGAAGACGCTCAACGTCGACGAACCGGAGAGCCGTTACGTGATCGTGGACCCCTCGTCGCCCTTCCACGAGGATCGCCCGGTGCTGCGCGTCTACGTCTCCGACGCGCACGGCGGCGCCTATCTCACCGCTGAGTTGGACGGCCGGGTCATCGAGAAGAGCCCGCGCCCCAAGGGCTGAGCACCGGCTGGACCGGATCCGGAAGCTGCGGCAGGTCCAGGTCGAACGGGCTCCGCTCGATGACGTACGTGCAGCTGGTGTAGGAGTAGCCCGGCTGGACCTTCGTCCCGGAGGAGTAGCTGTCCACCCGCGCGGTCGCGCCCGTGCCGTGCTTGTAGAGGAAGTGGTACTCCCCGGCGGGAAGCCGGAGCCGGGCCTTGGGGTAGTTCCTGCCGCTCGCCCCGCAAGCCCGCCGCGAGCCTTCGGAGGCGCTGTACCGCTCACAGCCGGCGCAGGCCCTCAGCGTGGCGGTGCCGGTGACCGGACCGGTATAGAGCACCTCGACCGCGTTCGGCGCGTCGTTGCTGATGACCAGCTCCATGCGTGAGCCGCCGGGCCGCTTCGACGGCGGCAGCCGCTTGCCCGCCGCCGGCCGGTCGTCGGCGATCTCCGCGGCTATGGCGATGTTCCGCGCCTGCCGCACCCGCCCGTCGCTCTTGTACGTCCGCGCGAAATCGGTCAGCGTCGTGCGCGCGTCGTCGAACTTCTCGTCCTTGAACTGGTCGACCCCACAGGCGTACACCCCGTCCACGACACCCTGGTCGGCATCGCCGCGCAGCGCCTTCACCCCCTCGGCCGGGAGGCCGGACGCGGTGGCGCCGAGACCCCGCAGCACCTCGGTGGCCGCACACGGCTCGGCCCCCTTCAACGCCGCGACCTGCTCCTCGATCCGCTTCCCGATCGCCGGCCCCACCTGCCGCGCGGAGGCGGAATCGGGGAACGTGCGCAACAGCTCTCCCAGCTCCGTGCCGCCGCCGCCCGGCCCGCCCAGACGCGACACACCGCACCCGTACAACGAAACGGCGAGCGGTTCGTCGGGCCACGCGGCGAGCGCGCCCAGCAGCTTCTCGCCCACCGAGTCCGGCAGCGTCCGCAGATAGGTCAACGGTGCGACGGCCTCACAGAGTCGCTTCTCCGCGTACGGGGCGGAGACGGCGTCGTAGTACGTCTTCAGGCGGTCCGGGACGAGCTTCGCGGCCCGGGAGCCCGGATGGTCCTCGCCGAGCGCGCGATAGGCGTCGAGCGCCCGCTCGTACTCGTCCTTCGCCGAGCCGAACGGCTGCCGCGAAGCCGCCGCGACCCGCTTGTCCCCTGCCGCCAGCCGGTCCAGCAGCATCTGCTCCCGCGCCTCGTCCCGCGCGGAGCCGTACACCACGGCTCCGCCCGTCGGCACGGCGAGCAGCACCACGCCGAGCCCGACCGCCAGAACGGGCCGCCACGCCCCGCCCAGCGCCGAACGCCGGGCGATCCGCGCCCCGTCGGCGGCGGCGAGCACCAGCACGAGCAGATACCCGACGAGAACGCCGCCGGGCACCCCGTCCGGATCGGCCGGCAACGCCGCCCACAGCAGCACCGCCGTGGCCGCCCAGCACACCGCGGCCCGCACCCAGCGCCCCAACAGGGCGTAACCCAGCCCGAGTCCGGTCAGATTGAGCAGCGCCGCACCGGTCGCACGCAGGGGCGCACCGGGCGGCGGCGGCCCGACGGCCGGCGCGTGGGAGGGCGGCGGAGGGACGGTCCCGTCGGTCCCGTATCCGTCGAACCCGTAATGATCACCGGACTCCATAACGGTCCCCCCACCGTCGATCCGTAAAAGTCACCCCGAATCTGCCCAGGGGCGCCCTCGTCCACACGCGGTCGGAGGGGCTTGTGTCAGCCGGCCGGGGTGAGGGTGGTGCCGGCCATGGTCGACCCCAAGTGCAGCCGAGGTTACGAAGAATCGTTAAACCTCACCCATACGGATGATCTAGTTCGACACGAGAGCGAAGAGCGTGCAAGATCGCACATGTCGCTCCCCCTGGGGGGCGAAGACTCAACCCTCAGTTCGACAACCCGAGCCAGTAAGCCGGCTTGAGCAGAAAGCGGTTATCGATCCATGTACAAGCTGCTTCAGTGGATGTGGGGCGCTCCGAGCGCCTGATCAGCCCTCATCGGCAGCGGCGCATGATGCCTGCCGACGACCGAACGGACCGGCACCCGGGCAGGTTTCAGGCGCCGGTCCTTCTCGTTTCCCCCGGCAGCAGACGCCGCAGGCTCTCCGCCTCGGCCTCGGAGCCCAGGCTCCGGTACACCTCCTCCGCCCTCCTCGCGTACTCCACAGCCAGGTCGCTCCGGTGCGTACGCAGCGCCGTACGGGCGAGGCCCGCCAGCGCCCGCGCCGCGGCGGGCCTGGAGCCGGTGCGCTCGGCCAGCTCCAGCGCCTGCTCGTACGCCTCCGTCGCCACCTCCGGCCGGCCCGCCGCGTCGTGCACGTCGGCCACGCCGAGCAGCGCCCGGGTGCGCTCGTAGGCGCTGTCGATCGCCAGGGCCACCTCCTCCGCCGCGGTGAAGTGGAGCAACGCCTCACCGGAGTCACCGCTCTCGGCGTACGCGGTGCCCATGCTGATCAGCGCGTTGGCCTCGCCCAGCGCGTCCCCCCGGGCCCGGTGGCTCTCCAACGCCCTCCGGAAACCGTCCAGCGCTCGTGACGTGTCCCCCATGGCCTGGTGCACCGCACCCAGGTTGGTGTCCAAAATGGCCAGTTCCTGGGCGCCGCTGTGCAGCCGGGCGAGCACCCGCGACCTTTCGAAGTGGTCGCGGGCATGCTCGATGCGCCCCTGGAGCTGGTGGATCTCGCCGATGTTGTTGAGTGCGCGGATCTGCCCCAGCAGATCACCCGTCCCCTCGTGGATGTGCAGGGTGAGCCGGGCCCGGCCGAGCGCCTCGTCGTACCGGCCCTCGTAGTACAGCGCGGCCCCCTCGACATTGAGGCAGTCCGCCTCACCGTGCAGATCGCCCAGTTCGCGGTAGAGCGCCAGTGCCCGCGCCACCAGGCGCAGCGCCGGTCCGGTGTGTCCGGCGGCCAGGTGCGCGCGGCTCGCCTGGAGCGAGCTGTCGGCGCACCCCGCCGGGTCCTTCAGGTCCTGGAAGAGGGTCAGCGCCTCGCCCGCGCAGCTCAGCGCCTCCCCGGGCCCGGTCTGCGCCAGCACCTCCGCCGCCTCCACCAGCGTCTGCGCGAGCAGCACCGGAGTGTTCCGGGAGCGCAGCGCCTCCACCGCCGCGCCGTACAGCTCGTTGGTGATGTCCCAGCTGCCCCAGATCCTGAGCGACGGGGCCAGCGCGTGCGGGAAGAGCGCCGCGTGCTCCGGGTCCTCCGCGGCCGCCGTGCGGGCGGCGGCCAGCAGGTTGGCCCGCTCGACGCCCAGCCAGGCCGCCGCCTCCTGGGCGTCCCCGAAATCGGCCGCGTACACCGACACCTGCTCGGGCTCCATCGCCCTGCGGCGCGGGTGGGTGAGGCGGTGGGCCCGGAACGCGGAGGTGAGGCAGTAGCCGAGAAGCCTGCCGACGGCATCGCCGCGCGCGCTCTCCGACTCCTCGGCGGTGGACATGCGCAGCGCGAACGCCCTTGTGAGGTCGTGCAGTTGATAGCGGCCGAGCATTGGCTCGGTCAGCAGATGGCAGTCCAGCAGCTCCTCGACGCCGCGCCGCACGCCCCCGTCGCCGGCGGGCCCGGGCGGGCCCCCCGACAGGGCCGCCGCGGCCGCCGCCGTGATGTCGGGGCCGGGGTGCAGGGCGAGCAGGCGCAGCAATCGGCGTGTGCCGGGCGTCAGTTCCGCGTACGAGAAGCGGAACGCCGAGACGAACACCTCCTCGTCGAGTCCGTCCAGCGGATCGCTCGACTGGGCCAGGCGCTCCAGGAGATGGCGCAGATCCCAGATCTCCCGGTGCCGGAAACGGCCCGCGAGCAGGGTCGTGGCCAGCGGATGGCGGTCGCAGGCCTCCACCAGCAGCTCCAGCGCCTCCGGGTCGCGAGAGGTCCGGGCGGTGCCCGCGATCCGGGTGAACAGGGTCGCCGCCTCCCGGGCCGACAGTGCGTCCACCGGTACGGAGACGGCCCCGTCCAGGGCGGAGAGCCGGTTGCGGCTCGTCACGATCGCCAGGCATCCGGGCGACCCGGGCAGCAGCGGGCGCACCTGGGCGGCGTCCCGGGCGTTGTCGAGCACGACCAGCACCCGCTGGTGAGCGGTCCACTCCCGCCACGCGGCCGCCCGCCCGTCGAGGGTGTCCGGCAGCGCCTCGCCGGTCCCGGCGGCCTGCAGCAGAAAGGCCAGCGCCTCGGCCGGGTCGACGGGCCGCCGTCCGCTGAACCCGTGCAGATCGACGTACAGCTGCCCGGCCGGGTAGTGCTCGGCCAGCCGGTGCGAGGCATGCACCGCCAGCGCGGTCTTGCCGATACCGGGCATTCCGTGCAGCACGGCGAGCGGCAGCGCGTACCCGTCGGCGCAGGCGATCCCCTCGCGCAGAAGCGCCAGCTCGGCTGCCCGGCCGGTGAAGTCCCGGGTGTCGCGGGGCAGGTTGTTGCGGCCCGGATGGCAGGACGGGGGCTGCGCGGCCGGGGCGGCGCTGGGAGTGGGGGGAGTGGGGGCGGCCGGGGCGGCGCCGGGCGCCGGGGGAGCGGGGGCGGCAGGGGAGGGAGCGAGGGCCCCGATGGTGACGACCTCCGCCCCGGGTCCTGTCAGACCCCGGTCCTGTGCCAGGATCCGCTGGTGGAGCGTCCTCAGGTCGGGCCCCGGCTCCATGCCCAGCCCCTCCCGCAGGCGGGCGTGCGTCATCCGGTAGAGCTCCAGCGCCTCGCTGTGCCGCCCGCTGCGGGTCAGTGCCAGCATCAGGGAGCCGACCACCCCTTCCGCCAGCGGGCTCTCGGCCGCCAACTCGCGCAGCTCTCCGATGAGATCGGCATGCCTCCCGAGCTCCAGCTCCAGCCGGATGCGCTCCTCCCGGACATGGCGGTGGTCCTCGACCAGCCGGGCCCGCACCGACGCCGCCCACTCGCCGGAGCTCTCGGTCAGCGGTTCGCCCCGCCACATGCTCTCGGCGGTCCGCAGCAGCCCGATCGCCCAGTCCGTGCGGCCCTGCTCCGCCGCCACGGCCGCCTCGGAGCGGAAGCGCTGGAAGCGGTTCAGGTCCAGATCGTTCCGGTCGCGCATCCGGAGCCGGTACAGCCGGGGCTGCACCAGGTCCACCCGCACGAGCGGGCCCACGGCGTCATCCAGGTGCCGCCGCAGCTTGGAGAGGTAACTCTGGAGCGTGGCCGGCCCCTTGGGAGGCGGCTCATCGCCCCAGACCCGCTCCATCAACGTGTCCACGGCGACCGGTTCGCCGCGCGCGTGTACCAGAACCGCGAGCACGCAGCGGTGTTTCACCGAACCGAGCGTGTGCTGCTGGTCTCCGTGCCATAGTTCCAGAGGTCCCAGAGCAAGAAGGTCCATTTCGCTCCCCCGACAGGTGCCCCGCTTCCTGCCGCCACCGGCAGCCGCCGCACGTCTGTGCGGAACAGTCCACTGTTCCCTGAGCCACCGGCCCGGACCAGAGCGCACAGGGGGCGTGAGCGGGGCGCATGGCGCGGCGCTTTTCCGCGTACAGCTGGAACGCAGGATTCCTGCAAGCCGCCTGTCCATGTCCGTGGGCAGACCCGTCCCGGGCCGCCATCAGCGGCGGCCTCCGCGGGCTCCGGTCCGCGGCGACGGAAACGGGGACTGATCAGATGAGCCTGACCATGCCGGACGCGTACCCGCCCCTTGTACCGGTGCGCCTGGACGTCGAACGCTGGGCCACCCGGCGGACCCGCAGGAAGGTCCTGGCCGTGGTGCACACCGTCACGGCCGGACAGCGGCTGCTCGAAGCCGTACGGCTGCTGGAGGGCGACGCCCGGGTGCAGGTGTTCTTCACCCAGGCGCCCGACGTGTTCAGCCACGGTGTGGACCACTTCCTCCAACGGCTGGGCGGCCTGGTCCTGCCCTGGCACCAGGCGGTCCAGCTGCCCTTCGACCTGGCGGTGGCGGCCGCCCACGGCGGGCTCCAGGAACTGCACGCCCCGGTGATCGTGCTGCCGCACGGCGTCGGGCACAACAAGCTGATCCCCGCCGGGCAGCGCGGCCGCCCGGTCGCCGGGCGCGGGATCTACGGACTCGACCGGCAATGGCTCATCCAGGACGGCCGGCTGGTGCCCGAATCGATCGTGCTGGCCCACCACGAGGACCTGACCCGCCTCGGCCGCGCGTGCCCCGAGGCACTGCCCGCCGCCGAGGTGGTCGGCGACCCCTGCTCCGACCGGATCACGGCGAGCCTGCCGCAACGGGCCCTCTACCGCGACGCCCTGGGGGTCGGAGCACGCCGGCGACTGGTGACCGTCTGCTCCACCTGGGGGCCCGGCTCCCTCCTGGGCCGCCAGTGGGAGCTGCTGGAACGGCTGGTCGACGAGCTGCCCCGGGAAGATTTCCGGGTGGCGCTCCTGCTCCACCCGCACGTCTGGAACGCCCATGGCGAATGGCAGATCCGCAGCTGGCTCGCGGGGCTCGTGCGCTCCGGTCTCCTGGTGATCAGCCAGCACGCCGACTGGGTCGGGGCGCTGGTCGCCGCCGACCACATCGTGGGGGACCACGGCTCAGTCTCGCTCTACGGGGCGATGACCGGGGTCCCGGTCCTCATGGGCAACGTTTCCGACGGCGACCTGGACCCCGGCTCGCCCGCCGCCGAGCTGGCCTCCTTCGCCCCGCGGCTGCACGCCGACCGCCCCCTGGACCGCCAGCTCGCCCGCGCCGCCGCGGCCTACCGCGCGGAGCGGTACGAGCAGGTGACGGCCCGGATCACCTCGGAGCCGGGACGGTTCGCCGTCCGGATGCGGGCCCTGATCTACCGCAAGCTCCGGCTGCGCGCCCCCGCCGTCCGGCCGCGTACCGACCACGCGCCGCTGCCGGTGACGGCGCGCCACGACGCCTGGGGGTACGCCCGATGACCGCGACGACCGTACGGCTCACCGAGGACGCCCCGCGGCCCGGGGTCCGCCGGACCGGAGCCGCCCTGCTGCGCCCCGACCGCCCGCTGCGGGTCGTCGACGAGCACCTGCGCGTCCGGCTCCCGGCCGTGCACCCGATGCCGCTGCTGGCGGACGTCCTGGTGGCGGAGCTCCCGTCCGGTACGCGGTCGCCGTACGCGGGCCCCGCCCGGTACGCCGCCGAACTCGCCGACTGCCACCCCGGAGCCCTGGTGGTGGCCGTGTACCGGGGCCCGCGCTGCTGGCTGCGGCTCGGCGGCCGGCCACGGCTGCTGGTCCGCGGACCGGGAGGGCCGGTACAGCCCTGGGCGGTCTGGGCCTCGGTCGCACACGTCTGGCTGGTGGCGGGCCTGGACCCGGCGGCGTTCGATCCGGCCGACGTACGGGTCGTCAGGACCGTACGCGACTACGCGCCGGCCCCGCTCCGATCGTCCCCCGACGGGCCCGGTTCCGGGGGCGGGGGAGGGGAGTCCTCCGTTTCCGACGGCTCCAGCGCACCGAGCCGGGCTCCCGCCCGGACCGCCTCCGCCGACCCCGACCGGCCGACGGAGCCGTACAGGAACACCGCCTCCCGGTAGTACTGCCGGGCCTGCCACGGCTGCCCGCGCCGCTCGGAGAGCCGAGCCAGTCCTCCGAGCACGTGGGCCGCCTCGAACCCGGCGGATTCCGCCCGCAACGCGGACAGCGCCGCCGACAGCTCCGCCTCCGCCCGGTCGAGCCTGCCCAGGCCGACGCAGGCCCGGCCGGTCAGGCCGGCGGCGCGCGCCGCGTTGTACGTGTCGCCGGCCGCCTCCAGCGTGAGACGGGCGGCTTCGGCCTCGACGGCGGCGATCTCGTACCGCTCCTGGGCCAGGGCGATGTCGGCCAGATTGAACCGGGCCAGCGCACCGGCCCGGAGATCACCGTGGGCGGGCAGCTCGGCGGCCGCGCGGGCGAAGTACTCGGCCGCGCGGTCCTGCTGCCCGAGCCGCTGATGGGCCAGCCCCCGGTAGTTCAGCGTCCGGGCGTGCCCGAGGGCGTCGCCGCGCTCCAGGAAGGAGGCGGCGGCCCGCTCGAACATGACCAGCCCCTCGGCGTGATCACCGGTGGCGAGCCTCCCCAGGGCGCCTGAGGTCAGCATCCGGCAGGACGCCTCACCGTTCCCCGCCTCCTCGGCGGCCAGCAGCCCCTCCCGGTGCGCCTCGATCCACTCGCGGTACAGCTTGCGACGCGGGAACAGCGGCCACAACGCGTCGGTCAGCTGCCAGGCGAGCTCCGGAGCGCCCATCGGGCGCGCGAGACGGACCACCGCCATCAGATTGGGCAGCTCCCGCTCCAGCCAGTCCAGCGCCGCTTCCGCCGCCGTCTGTCCGCCGACGGGATCGAAGTCCTCCTCCGCGACGGACTCCGGCTCCACGCCCCGCCCGAACTCGCGCGCCGCACCGGCGCGTCCGGGCTCGATGATCTCCTCGGCCCGGCCGGCGGCGGCGAGATAGTGGTGGCCGATGCGCAGCAACGCGGCGGCCCGTTCGTCGCCGCTCTCGTCCTGAGCGGCCCGCGCGGCGGCGTGCAGCCGCACCAGATCGTGGAACCGGTAGCGCTCGCCGCCCGACGCCTCGGCGACATCGACGAGAAGATTCGCGTCGTGCAACGCGTCGAGCGCCTCGACGGCGTCCCCGCCCAGCAGCGTCCGCGCCACCGGGGCGCCGAACTCCCTGCCCGGGTGGAGCCCCAGCAGCCGGTAGAGGCGGGCCGCCGTGGGCGGCAGGCCCTGGTACGAGAGGTCCAGCGTCGCCCGTACGTCGTGGTCGCCCTCTATCGCCAGTGCCTCCAGCCGTTCGTGCTCCTCGGACAGGGCCCGGACCATCGCGGTGATGCCCTGCCGGGGGCGGGCCGCCAGCCGCGCCCCGGCGATACGCACCGCGAGCGGCAGCCCCGCGCAGAGCAGGACCAGGGCCCGCGCCTCCTCGGGCTGGGCGGCGACCCGGCCGTCGGCGAGGGTCGCGTCGAGCAGTTCGACCCCCGCCTCGAGGGAGAGGGGCTCCAGATGGATCACATGGCCCCCGTCGAGGCTCAGCCCCGGCATCCTCCGACGGCTGGTCACCGCCGTCACACACGGTCCCGCCGGTAACAGGGGCCGCACCTGGGCCGCGGTCGCCGCGTCGTCCAGCAGCACCACGAGCTGCCGGCCGGCCGTCAACGACCGGTAGAGCGCGACCCGTTCACCCAGCGCGGGAGGCACCTGACCGCTCGGGACGCCCAGCGCCCGCAGGAACCTGGCCACCACCTCACCGGGGTCGGCGGGGCCGTCCGGCGCCTGCGCGCCCAGATCGGCGTACAACTGACCGCCGGGAAAGTGCGGGCGCAGCGTATGAAGCCAGGCCAGCGCCACCGCGGTCTTCCCCACCCCGCCCAGCCCGCTCACCGCCGCCAGCGTGGGATGCCCGTCCTCCGTGGCCCGGTCCCGGTGTGCCTCCAGGGCGCGCAGCTCGTCCGTGCGGTCGGTGATCCGGACCGAGGGCGGTAACTGCCAGGGTGGCGGCACCTCCTCCCGCGCCCCGGCCCCGGACACATGGATGCCGCCGTGCACGCTTCCCGTCTGCACCACGAAGCCGTGCACCGTGCCGCTCAGGTCGTTGGCGTTCGTGCTGTGCTCGTGCCCCCGCATGCGTCCCCCTCCGGACAGCCGAGTACCAGCTTTCACCAGACATCCTTTCCGTACAGGCGCTCGATACCCGGGCCCACGGCGATCGGCCGCGGCGGCCGCGTCCTCATACGGGGAGCGCAGGGCGGTTCGGCATATGCCCATCGGATATGCGTTGCGTAACGGGGACCTTACGCGCCGCGCACACCAACCCCGTCTTTTCACACGTTCTCCGCCTTCGGCGCCGCGCGCTGTGGCACCGTGGATCAACTGACGACCCGGATGTCCGGGCGTCCGCGTAGGGGGATCCTCATGCGATGTCGCACCGTCGCGGTCTCGGCCGTATTCGTCCTGTGCGCCACGGCGGGCGCAGCCGCCTGTTCGTCCCCGTCGGACACCGGCGACGCCACCCGTCCCGCCGGTCCCGCCACCTCCGCGACGCCTGTTCCCGTGGACGGCATGGCGGGCTCCATCGAGACGGGCGAGCGCCGGGCCGGTCCGCCGGAGACGGACGGCCGGGTCGGGGCGGGCCCCGCGGTGTGCGAGGCCTCCGCCGCCGCGATCCCGGCGGAGTGTGCCCTCGATCTCTCGTTCCATGACATCGCCGAGGGGGAGCCGGCCGCGGGGCCACCCGTGCGGTGAGACCGGCTACCCAGGAGGGGCGGGCGCACACAGGTGCTCCCGCCCCTCTTCCTGTGCCCGCGACGTGCCTGCCGGGTGTGCGTCGTTCGCACCATGGGGCCCCTGCGTCACGGAAGCCCCTTCCATCCGTCACGACGATCTCTTAGTCTCACACTCTGTTCACATATTGGTATTTGATGATCTCGCAACAGAGGTCAGGCGCGGGGGTAGTGAAGCATGCGTGAAAAGTGGCGCTCGAAGGTGAGCGTTCTCGCCGGCGCGTCAGCACTCGCGGTCTCGGTGGTCACCGTGTCGCCTGCGCTGGCCGACGGCGTACCGGCGGGCCCCCAGGAAGTGCGGATCCCGGCGGACGTGCGGATCGTCGAAGGCGGGGCCACGGCGCCCGGAGAGACCGTTCCCTTCCCGGCGGAGGCGGCGGAACCCGCGGGACCGGTGGAAGGCGCGACACCGGGCGGACAGGCGGAAGCCGTGGCCGCGGCCGCTCCGTCGTCGAGCGCGTGCCTGGGTTCGACCGCCGCCTACGGCGCCAGTGGGTGCTTCCAGCACAACGGCGACATCGTCTGGGCGGGCGACACGAAGAAGGACGGCATGTCCGCGGCGGTCGGTGTCTACACCGACTACGGGCGCGCCGAGGAGGTCTGCGTCAACAAGCTGGGCGTGGACACCTGGGCGACCTGCAACAAGGACTACCGCGAGGACGGCAACGTACGTCTCCGGGTCCTGCGCTACGACGGCGACACGGGCAAGTTCTACCAGCCCGAGACCTGGTCCGGCTGGATCCCGGTCAACGGGAAGTTCTGACGGCCGACCTCGCGGGAGCGAGCCGGACCGCGCTCCGCCAGGGCGGCCCGACCGTCGACATCCGTCAGTCGGGGTCAAAGGCGGAGGCGGTGACGTCCTGTTCGGCCCAGACCAGTTTGCCGGTGGGCGTCCGGCAGGATCCCCAGCGTCGGCACAGCATGTTGATGAGCTGGAGGCCCCGGCCGCCTTCATCGCTGAGGGTCGGCGGCTGAATATGCGGGAGGTCCGCTCCCGTGTCGGTGACCTCGACCGTCACCCGGTCGTGACGCAGCAGCCGCAGCTGACCGGGGCCGCCTCCGTAGCGCAGAGCGTTGCCGACCAGCTCGCTGACGACGAGCTCGGTGGTGTCGACCAGCCCGGCCAGGTTCCACCGGCCGAGCTGCTCCCTGACCAGCCGACGGGCGGCGGAAGCAGCGGTGGCGTCGGACGGCAGCTCCCAGACGACGACGTCGCCCTCGCCGGAGACGGGGCGGCTGGTGGACATCAGCAGGACGGCCTCGTCGAAGCGGGTGCCGGGCCCCACCCCGGACGTCACCAGAGTGCCCAGGAGAGCGGGATCCATCCGCGACACGGTGTCGCGCAGCCTCTCCAGCTGGGTGTCCAGCTCATCCGTGCGGGTCTTGAACAACCCGTCGGTGTAGAGCACGAGCCGACTTCCCGTGGGCGCCGGCAGACGGACAGAGGTATACGGGATGACGCCGGCGCCGAGCGGTGCGCCCAGCGGCACGTCGACGTGCGTGGCGTGCCCCGCGTCGTCGACCAGCAGCGGTGGCGGATGTCCCGCACTCGCCAGGGTGTAGTCCCCGGTCGCAGGGTCGTACACCGCGCACAGGCAGGTGGCGACCTGGTCGTCGTCCAGGTCGCGGGCGGCCAGATCCATGCGGGCGAGGGTGTGTTCGGGGGCGATGTCCAGGGCCATGAGCGTGCGCGCCACCGTCCGCAGCCGCCCCATGGTCGCCGCGGCCGACAGGCCGTGGTTCATGACGTCACCGACGATCAGGGCGCTCCGGCCGCCCGGCAGAGCCACCACGTCGTACCAGTCCCCGCCGACGCCGCTCATGTCCGTCGGCGGGGCGTAGAAGGCGTCGACGTCCAGGCCCGGTGTGCTCGGCACGGCACGAGGGAGCAGGCTGCGCTGGAGGGCGACCAGGCGCTCCCGCTCCTGCCCGTACAGACGCGCGTTGTCCAGGAAGACAGCGGCCCGCGAGGCGAGTTGCCTCGCGAGCGCGAGATCGGTGTCGGTGAAGGGAGGCCTGTTGCCCGCGCGAATGAAATC
The DNA here is from genome assembly GCF_040638385.1 of Streptomyces sp. NPDC026589. Classification (NCBI taxonomy): domain Bacteria; kingdom Bacillati; phylum Actinomycetota; class Actinomycetes; order Kitasatosporales; family Streptomycetaceae; genus Streptomyces; species Streptomyces sp. NPDC026589. Next base: position 118,604 of record NZ_JBEZYG010000018.1, on the reverse strand, counting down.
GGCCACGCCCAGCAGTACGCCCCGAGAGATGAGCGGCACAGCCATGTAGCTGTGCACCCCCCCGTCGCGCAACAGCGCCGCTGCTTCGGGTGTAGGAGCCACCCACCCGTAGTCGTCGGCGCTCAACCGGGCGAGCAGCACAGGCTTCCGCTCGGTCAGGCAGCGGTCCACCGCTCTCTCCTGATAGACGGAGATCTCCCCGACCGCGTCCGGCTCCAGGTGCGCCAGCGCGTCGATGACGGCCACGGCGATGGCTCGGGTGCCGGTCGGCTGTGCGTCGGCCCGCACACCCTCCTCGCCACGAAGCACCGACTCGAGGAGATCGACGGCCCCGCCGTCCGCCAGCCGGGGCACGACGAACTCGACCAACTCCTGCGCCGTGCGCTCCAGATCGAGCGTGGTCCCGATGCTCGTACTCGCCTCGTTGAGCCACTCCAAGTGGTCGCGGACCACGGAACGGCCGGCCGATGCCGCGCTGCGACGGTGCCGGGAGATCGCTGTGGCGGCCCCGCTCCGTGTGCGCAGCGGGCCCCTCCTGCGGTCGCCTTCTCGCACGAACCGAGCCTCCCGTCTGGCGCCTGCCTGGCCGGATTGAACCATACTCCCGCCCATACGCGAGGCGGCCCGGTCGAAGCGGAGGCGGATCGGAGGCCCCCCTCGGCGGCCGACCGGCGCCGCTCGAAGAGGGGCGGGGCGGACGCGCACATCCCACAGTGGGCCGCCCCGGGGCTGCGCCCACTGGGGTCTGCCCACACATGGAAACAGACCCCCCGATCTGGCTGAATGCCTGATCAGAGGGCCTGTATGGCACCTGAACTGTGGTGCCCCCGGCAGGATTCGAACCTGCGCACCCGGCTCCGGAGGCCGATGCTCTATCCCCTGAGCTACGGGGGCGTATCGCGGTGCTGCTCTGCGACGGGTGAAACACTACCAGCTCCCGCGGGGTGTCCGTGAACAGGTATTCCGCCGTGCCTGCGCGCCTCTTCGCCCCGGTCGGGCGGTCCGTGGGAGCCGTGGCCGCCCCACGGGGGCGGAAGTGGACAAAACCCGGACGCCGCACCTCCGGCCGACCTACTCTCGAAGGGTGCCAGGGGCTTACGGCCGCGTGCTTGTTGTCGACGACAACAAGGTCATCCGGCAGCTGATCAGGGTCAATCTCGAGCTGGAGGGCTTCGAGGTCGTGACCGCGGCCGATGGTGTCGAGTGCCTGGACCTGGTCGAACGGGTCCGCCCCGACGCGATCACCCTCGATGTCGTGATGCCCCGGCTGGACGGTCTGGAGACCGCCACCCGCCTGCGCTCCGACCCCCGGACCCGTAGCCTTCCCATCGCCGTCATCAGCGCCTGTACGCCCTACGAGGTCGACGCGGGTGTGGCGGCCGGGGTCGACGCGTTCCTGGCGAAGCCGTTCGAGCCCAGCGAGCTGGTGCGGATCATGCGCCGGCTGGTGACGGGGGAGGAGGAGCCCTCGGTGGACGGCCGGCGCGGCGCCGGACGGGCGGGGAGCGCCACCGGCTGACCGGGGCGGCGAACCGGTCCCGGGCCCACCGGGGCGGTGCCGCAGGGTCCGGCCGACCCGGGCGTCGGGCCGGGTCCGGCCGACCGGATGGCGAAACCGGGTCGCGGAGTGCCCCCCTCTCTCACCTACGCTTGACCCGTGACCCCCGCCGACCTCTCCCGGACCGTGCTGCGCGCCGTGCGCCGCGCGGTCGACGAGGATGCCGTGCGCGCACCCGTGCCCGCGCGCGTGCGGGTGGAGAGGACCCGGCCCGGCGGCAGCGGGGACTACGCCTGCGCCGTCGCGCTCCAGCTGGCCGGGGACGCCGCGCTGCCCGCCCTGGAGATCGCCCGCATCCTGCGGGAGCGCGTCGTCGCCGAACCCGGCGTCGGACGGGTCGAGATCACCGGGCCGGGGTTCCTGAGCTTCACCCTCGACGCACCGGCAGCGGGCGACCGTGCCGTGCTCGACGCCGTACGGGAACAGGGCCTCGCGTACGGACACGGGGACGCGCTCCGGGACGAGATCCTCCAGTTCCACCACGCCCGGGAGGTCCGCGCCGCCGTCACCGCCCACGCCGTCCGCCGGCTCGTCATCGCCCAGGGCGCCCGGGTCCGGGTCAGCTGCGAGGAGGCGTCCGACCCGGACTGGGCCCGCCTCGGCGTCACCGTGGACGCGCACGGGACGCCCCCCGTGCCGCTCACCGGGATCCGGCCCGTCCCCGCCGGGGCCACCGCGGGGGAGCTGCTGGAGCGGCTCGGGTCCGACGCCGCCCGCTGGGGACTCCTGCGGCCCGCCGGGCACGACCGTGCCGCCCTCGGCCCCGGACTGCTCGTCCAGGGCGAGTCGAACCCGCTCTTCCGGGTCCGCTACGCCCACGCCCGGGCCCGTGCGCTCAGCCGCGGGGCCGCCCTCCTCGGCTTCACGGCCGAGCGCGCCCCGGGCGCCGAGCATGCCGCGCACGGCGGAAGCCACGCCGCGCCCGCCCCGTCCAGCCAAAGCCCCGCCCCGTACGCCGAGCCCGCCCCGTACGCCCAGCCCGCCGGGCCCGCCGCGTACGGCCGGCATGCCGCGCCCGCCCCGGGCGCCGAAGGCCCCGCCCCGTACGGCAGCGCCGCCCGCCCCCTCCTCGACCTCATCGCCGACCACCCCGGCGTCCTGCTCGCAGCAGCCCGTCACCGCGCGCCCGACCGGGTCGCCCGGCAGCTGGAAGCCGTCGCCCACGCGTTCTTCGACTTCCACGACTCCTGTCCGTCCCTGCCCGCCGGTGACGAGAAACCCTCGGCCGCCCACCGCGCCCGGCTGGCTCTCGCCGAAGCCGCCGGGACGGTGCTGGCAGGCGGCCTGTCCCTGCTCGGCATCCGCGCGCCCGAACACCTCTGACGCGATCAGAAGAGACCCGAAAGAACCATCACGATGAGCCGCTCCGCACACCCCGCAGGCCCCCGCCACGCCGACGTCCTCCACGAGGGGCACTACTCCGCGCCCGCCGCCGACCTCAACGTCCTCGACGAGAAGGTCTGGTCACGCACCGTCGCCCGTGACGCGGACGGTGCCCTCACCGTCGGCGGGATGACCGTCGCCCGGCTCGCGGAGGAGTTCGGCACCCCCGCCTACTTCCTCGACGAGAGCGACTTCCGGGCCCGCTGCCGCGCCTGGTCCGACGCCTTCGGGCCGGACGCCGACGTCTTCTACGCCGGCAAGGCCTTCCTCTCCCGCGCCGTCGTGCGCTGGTTGAAGGAAGAGGGGCTGAACCTCGACGTGTGCTCCGGCGGGGAGCTGACCACCGCGCTCGACGCCGGTATGCCCGCCGAGCGCATCGCCTTCCACGGCAACAACAAGACCGTCGCCGAGATCGAGCGGGCCATCGAGGCCGGCGTCGGGCGGATCGTGCTCGACTCCTTCCAGGAGATCGTCCGCGTCGCCCACATCGCCCGGCGCCACGGCGTCCGCCAGCGGGTACAGATCCGCGTCACCGTCGGCGTCGAGGCCCACACCCACGAGTTCATCGCCACCGCGCACGAGGACCAGAAGTTCGGCATCGCGCTCGCCGACGGGCAGGCCGCCGAGGCCGTGCGCCGCGCCCTCGCCCTCGACGGCCTCGAACTCATCGGCGTCCACTCGCACATCGGCTCGCAGATCTTCGACATGGCCGGCTTCGAGGTCTCCGCCCGCCGCGTGGTGCAGCTGCTCGCCGAGATCCGCGACGAGCACGGCGTCGAACTGCCCGAGATCGACCTCGGCGGCGGCCTCGGCATCGCGTACACCTCCGAGGACGACCCCCGCGAGCCGCACGAGATCGCCAAGGCGCTCAGCGACATCGTCACCCGCGAGTGCGAGGCCGCGAAGCTGCGCACCCCCCGGATCTCCGTCGAGCCGGGGCGCGCCATCGTCGGCCCCACCGCGTTCACGCTGTACGAGGTCGGCACGATCAAGCCCCTGGAGGGGCTGCGGACGTACGTCAGCGTCGACGGCGGCATGTCGGACAACATCCGCACCGCGCTGTACGACGCCGAGTACAGCGTCGCGCTCGTCTCCCGCACCTCGGACGCCGAACCGATGCTGGTCAGGGTCGTCGGCAAGCACTGCGAGAGCGGCGACATCGTGGTCAAGGACGCGTTCCTCCCCGCCGACCTGGCCCCCGGCGACCTGATCGCCGTCCCCGCCACCGGCGCGTACTGCCGTTCCATGGCGAGCAACTACAACCACGCGCTGCGCCCGCCGGTCGTCGCGGTCCGCGACGGAGAGGCACGCGTCATCGTCCGGCGCGAGACGGAGGAAGATCTCCTGCGCCTCGATGTCGGCTGATGAAATAGTCATCTCAGGATCCGGACGAGGGTCAGAAACTCCCGTCCGGTGAGTGAGACTGGTCCCCAATGAGCATGGCCCTCCGGCGGTCGGGGGTGCGACGCCGCCCCCCGTCTCCGGAGGGTCCAGGTATGAGAAACGAGGTCGGATGATGCGTACGCGTCCGCTGAAGGTGGCGCTGCTGGGCTGTGGTGTGGTCGGCTCAGAGGTGGCGCGCATCATGACGACGCACGCCGACGACCTCGCGGCGCGCATCGGCGCGCCCGTCGAGCTCGCCGGCGTGGCCGTCCGCCGGCCCTCGAAGGTGCGTGAGGGCATCGACCCCGCGCTGATCACCACCGACGCGACCGCGCTCGTGGGGCGCGGCGACATCGACGTCGTCATCGAGGTCATCGGGGGCATCGAGCCGGCCCGGGCGCTCATCACCGCCGCCTTCGAGAACGGCGCGAGCGTCGTCTCCGCCAACAAGGCGCTGCTCGCCGAGGACGGCGCGGCCCTGCACGCCGCCGCGGAGAAGTACGGCCGCGACCTGTACTACGAGGCCGCCGTCGCCGGGGCCATCCCGCTGGTGCGGCCGCTGCGCGAGTCGCTCGCCGGGGACAAGGTCAACCGGGTGCTCGGCATCGTGAACGGCACGACCAACTTCATCCTCGACAAGATGGACACCAGCGGGGCCGGCTACTCCGAGGCGCTCGACGAGGCCACCGCCCTCGGGTACGCCGAGGCCGACCCGACCGCCGACGTCGAGGGCTTCGACGCCGCGGCGAAGGCCGCGATCCTCGCCGGGATCGCCTTCCACACCCGCGTGCGGATCGGGGACGTGCACCGCGAGGGCATCACCGAGGTCACCGCCGCCGACATCGCCTCGGCCCGCCGGATGGGCTGCACGGTCAAACTGCTGGCCATCTGCGAGCGCGCCGCCGACGGGGCCTCCGTCACCGCCCGCGTCCACCCCGCGATGATCCCGCTCAGCCACCCGCTGGCCTCGGTCCGCGAGGCGTACAACGCGGTCTTCATCGAGGCCGACGCGGCCGGGCAGCTCATGTTCTACGGGCCCGGCGCCGGCGGCTCGCCGACCGCCTCCGCGGTCCTCGGCGACCTCGTCGCGGTCTGCCGCAACAAACTGGGCGAGGCCACCGGCCCCGGTGAGTCCGCCTACACGCGCCTGCCGGTCAGCCCCATGGGCGAGGTCGTGACGCGCTACCACATCAGCCTCGACGTGGCCGACAAGCCGGGCGTGCTCGCCCAGGTGGCAACGGTCTTCGCCGAGCAGGGCGTATCGATCGATACCGTCCGCCAGCAAGGACGTCCAGACGGAGGCGGCGAGGCGTCCCTCGTCGTCGTCACCCACCGCGCGCCCGACGCCGCCCTCTCCGGGACCGTCGAAGCGCTGCGCAAGCTCGACACCGTGCGCGGTGTCGCCAGCATCATGCGTGTTGAAGGGGAGTAAGGACCCATGACCAGCAAGGGCACCCACCAGTGGCGCGGCATCATCGAGGAGTACCGGGACCGGCTTCCGGTCACGGCGACGACTCCGGTCGTCACACTTCGTGAGGGCGGTACGCCGCTCGTTCCGGCGCAGGTCCTCTCCGAGCGCACGGGATGCGAGGTGCACCTCAAGGTCGAGGGCGCCAACCCCACGGGTTCGTTCAAGGACCGCGGCATGACCATGGCCATCACCCGGGCCAAGGAGGAGGGGGCGAAGGCCGTCATCTGCGCCTCCACCGGCAACACCTCGGCCTCCGCCGCGGCGTACGCCGTGCGCGCGGGGATGGTCTGCGCCGTCCTCGTACCGCAGGGCAAGATCGCGCTCGGCAAGATGGGCCAGGCGCTCGTGCACGGCGCCAAGATCCTCCAGGTCGACGGCAACTTCGACGACTGCCTGACCCTGGCCCGCTCGCTCTCGGACAACTACCCGGTGGCCCTGGTCAATTCGGTCAACCCGGTCCGTATCGAAGGCCAGAAGACCGCCGCGTTCGAGATCGTCGACGCGCTCGGGGACGCCCCCGACATCCACGTCCTGCCGGTCGGGAACGCGGGCAACATCACCGCGTACTGGAAGGGATACACCGAGTACGCCGGTGACGCCGTCTCGACCCGCTCCCCGCGCATGTGGGGCTTCCAGGCCTCCGGCTCCGCACCCATCGTGCGCGGCGAGGTCGTCAAGGACCCCCACACCATCGCCACCGCGATCCGCATCGGCAACCCGGCCTCCTGGGACTACGCACTGGCCGCACGCGACGAGTCGGGCGGCTTCATCGACGAGGTGACGGACCGGCAGATCCTGTCCGCGTACCGGCTGTTGGCCTCCCAGGAGGGTGTCTTCGTGGAGCCCGCGTCGGCCGCCTCCGTCGCCGGCCTGCTCAAGGCCGCGGAGGAGGGCAAGGTCGACCCCGGCCAGCGCATCGTCTGCACGGTCACCGGCAACGGCCTCAAGGACCCCGACTGGGCCGTCGCGGGCGCACCGCAGCCGGTCACCGTCCCGGTCGACGCGGCCACCGCCGCCGAGAAGCTCGGCCTCGTCTGATCCGGTCCCGGGCCGGGCGTCGGCACGCGCCGCGGCCGGTCCGGGAAACCGCGACAACCCGCTCAACCAGCCCCTTTCCGGGGCGAGAGCGCATGGGAGGCGGGCGACACGCATCGTGCGCCTCCTGTGCGCCCTATGTCGCCACAGAACCTTCCTTCGATAAGCTGTACCCCATCCGCCCGGCATCCGCCCGCAGGACCGCCACGCCTGCGGTCCTCGTCACGGCCGTCGGGCCGGTCGCCGGATTCCCGCATCGATTCGGAGCCCTCCGCACAGCCGCGACCCCCACCGCCATGACCCCCGCCGATCGCCCCCACCTCTGAACCGCCCCTGAACACCACCCCCTGAACACCACCCCTCAGCACCGCCCTCACGCCCCGCCGCCGCAGAGCCACCCGCACTGCATCCCCGCCGCCTTACAAGGAGTGGTCCGACCGATGGCCGGTCCCGCGTTCCGAGCCGCCGCCGTCAGGGTGCGCGTCCCCGCAACCAGCGCCAACCTGGGCCCGGGTTTCGACGCCCTGGGCCTCTCGCTGGGGCTGTACGACGACGTCGTCGTCCGGGTCGCCGACTCCGGGCTGCACATCGACATCGCAGGTGAGGGCAGTGACACGCTGCCCCGCGACGAGAGCCACCTGCTCGTGCGCTCCCTGCGCACCGCGTTCGACCTGCTCGGCGGCCAGCCCCGCGGGCTGGAGATCGTCTGTGCCAACCGCATCCCGCACGGCCGCGGTCTCGGCTCCTCCTCCGCCGCCATCTGTGCCGGAATCGTCGCGGCCCGCGCCGTGACGACGGGCGGCGACGCCCGCCTCGACGACGCGGCCCTGCTGGAGCTGGCGACCGAGATCGAGGGACACCCCGACAATGTCGCGGCCTGTCTGCTCGGCGGCTTCACGCTCGCCTGGATGGATGGCGGCGCGGCCCGGGCGATCCGGATGGACCCCGCCGGATCCGTCGTCCCGGTGGTCTTCGTACCCGGGCGCCCGGTGCTCACCGAGACGGCGCGCGGCCTGCTCCCGCGCACCGTCCCGCACGTCGACGCGGCCCTCAACGCCGGCCGGGCGGCCCTGCTCGTCGAGGCCCTCACCCGCCGCCCGGAGCTGCTGCTCGCCGCCACCGAGGACCGGATCCACCAGGAGTACCGGGGCCCCGCCATGCCGGAGAGCGTGGAACTGGTCAACCGCCTGCGCGCCGACGGCGTGCCCGCGGTCATCTCCGGCGCGGGACCCACGGTCCTCGCGCTGACGGAGGAAGGCTCGGCCGACAAGGTGGCCCGACTGGCGGGGGAGGGCTGGGCGGCGAACCGGCTGGCCCTCGACGCGACGGGCGCCAGTGTGCTGCCGCTGGCCGCGTAACCGCATGTGATTACCGGTGAGCGAGAGGGGGAATGTTTGTTGGAGCCGGTAGTGTTAACCTCAAGTCTGCAACCGACGTCTTTGAGGCGCGTTGCTTCGTGTCCCCCTCCGGGACCACCATTCTTCCGGGAGCCTCCCCAACTGCCTGAGCAGCCTGCCTGAGCAGTTTCGAGCACGCTCCGGAACCGGCACGACACCCCTCGCTCGTCCAGGAGTGGGCCGAGCAGGGGGATCTCGCGCCGGACCCCGCACGTTCATCTCTCCGCCGTACACCCGGCGGACCACCGCCCCGGCAAGGTCCGCGATCCAGCAAGATCAACAGACCGCAGTCGGACAGCACAACCGGTCGCCGAGCCAGAAGGCCGACGTCCGCTCCAGGGAAGGACCCTTCGTGAGCGACACCACCGATCTGATGGGCGTGACTGCCGACAAGAGCGTCGACAGCGCCGCGCCCGCCGAAGGTGCTGCCACTGGCACCACCGCACGGCGCCGCCGCTCCGGCACCGGCCTCGAGGGCATGGTCCTGGCCGAGCTGCAGCAGGTCGCGTCCGGCCTCGGCATCAGGGGCACCGCGCGGATGCGCAAGAGCCAGCTGATCGAGGTCATCAAGGAGGCGCAGGCGGGTGGCGGATCCGCCGCCCCCAAGGCCTCCTCCAAGGCCGCAGAGGCCCCCGCCGAGGCGGAGAGCAAGCCGAAGCGCCGCGCGACCTCGAAGGCGCGCACCGGGGACGAGGCCGCCGCTGCCGCCGCCGAGAAGGACACGGCCCAGCAGCAGATCGACATCCCCGGTCAGCCGGCCAGCGACGACCAGCCCGCGGGCGAGCGTCGTCGCCGTCGTGCGACCGCGCAGGCGGGCAGCCCCGACACCAAGACCGAGGCGAAGACCGAGGTCAAGGCCAAGGCGGAGCCCCAGGCCGAGCAGAAGACCGAGGAGCGGGGCGAGCCGAAGGGCGACGCCAAGGCCGAGGCCGCGGCCGACACGGCCGAGGGCCGTCGCGGCGACCGCCAGGGCCGCGGTGAGCGGGGTGAGCGCGGCGAGCGTCGTGAGCGTCAGCGCGACCGCCGCGGCAAGGGCGACGACCAGGGCCAGCAGGGCGGCGGCGGGCAGCGCCCGCAGCGCCAGGGTCAGGGGCAGAGCCAGGGCCAGGGCCAGCAGAACCGCGACAACGGTCCGCAGGACGACTTCGACGACGAGGCGGGCGGCCGTCGCGGGCGTCGCGGCCGCTACCGCGACCGCCGTGGCCGCCGCGGGCGCGACGACTTCGCCAGCGATGTGCAGGTGGCCGACGACGACGTCCTGATCCCCGTCGCGGGCATCCTGGACATCCTCGACAACTACGCGTTCATCCGGACCTCCGGCTACCTGCCGGGCCCGAACGACGTGTACGTCTCGCTCGCCCAGGTCCGCAAGAACGGCCTGCGCAAGGGCGACCACGTCACCGGCGCGGTGCGCCAGCCCAAGGACGGCGAGCGGCGCGAGAAGTTCAACGCGCTGGTCCGCCTCGACTCGGTCAACGGAATGGCCCCGGAGTCGGGCCGCGGCCGCCCCGAGTTCCAGAAGCTGACCCCGCTCTACCCGCAGGACCGGCTCCGTCTGGAGACCGACTCCAACATCCTGACGACGCGGATCATCGACCTGGTGGCCCCGATCGGCAAGGGGCAGCGCGGGCTCATCGTGGCCCCGCCGAAGACCGGCAAGACCATGATCCTTCAGGCCATCGCCAACGCGATCACGGTCAACAGCCCCGAGTGCCACCTGATGGTCGTCCTGGTCGACGAGCGTCCGGAAGAGGTCACCGACATGCAGCGGTCGGTGAAGGGCGAGGTCATCTCCTCGACCTTCGACCGCCCCGCCGAGGATCACACCACCGTCGCCGAGCTGGCCATCGAGCGCGCCAAGCGTCTCGTCGAGCTGGGTCACGACGTGGTCGTCCTGCTCGACTCGATCACCCGTCTGGGCCGCGCGTACAACCTCGCGGCGCCGGCCTCCGGCCGCATTCTGTCCGGTGGTGTCGACTCGACCGCGCTCTACCCCCCGAAGCGCTTCTTCGGTGCCGCGCGCAACATCGAGGACGGCGGCTCGCTGACCATCCTCGCCACCGCGCTCGTCGAGACCGGCTCGCGCATGGACGAGGTGATCTTCGAGGAGTTCAAGGGCACCGGCAACATGGAGCTCAAGCTCGACCGGAAGCTCTCGGACAAGCGCATCTTCCCGGCGGTGGACGTCGACGCGTCCTCCACCCGCAAGGAAGAGATCCTGCTCGGCACCGACGAGCTGGCGGTCGTCTGGAAGCTGCGCCGGGTGCTGCACGCGCTCGACCAGCAGCAGGCGATCGAGCTCCTCCTGGACCGGATGAAGAAGACCCAGTCCAACGCGGAGTTCCTGCTCCAGATCCAGAAGACGACGCCGGGCAGCGGAAACGGCAACGACTGACGTTCTTCCGCTGTTCCACTGTTCCGCTGTTCTGCGAAAGCGCCCCGTTACTCCGGTGACGAGGGCGTTTTCGCGTTATACGATCAGCGGCAGTAGGTGGGGGGGAACGTATTTTCTATACGCCCACTGTGATGTCTCCAGTGGGGAGAACTCTCTCCTTCGCACACACGTACACGGCGCCGTCACCGAGGTGCGCCGTGTTCATCGAGGGGAGTCCTGTGACATCTGGCAGACGGAGGGGTTTCATGACCCTCCCCGTGGCAACTGCCGTGCTCGCTCTGGGAGCGGGGGCACTTGCCGCCGTTCCCGCGCAGGCCGCGGACACGGTCCCGCTTCCGGGCAAGCAGAACAACACCCAGAAGCGGTCCGACGTACCGCAGGCCGAACTGCTCGACACCGTCAAGCGATCGGCCGCCAAGCTGGCGGAGGGCGAGTCGGGTGCGCCCTCGCCCGGCGGAGCCACGGAACCGGCGCCGGAGCGCACCGCCGATCCGAAGATCATCGGGGGGGCCGACGCCCTGATCTCCGAGGCGCCGTGGATGGTGCAGCTGCACTACTACGACGACAAGGGGACCTCCGGCACCGCGGACGACGAGAGCTACTTCTGCGGTGGCACCCTCGTCGCGCCCGCCAAGGTCCTGACCGCCGCGCACTGCGTGGACGGACTGGACTGGAACAAGAACGGTACCGTCGTGGGCGGCACCGCCAAGCTCCCGGTCGGCAGTGACCTGAACGGCGGCCAGGCCGTGGGCGTCTGGCGTCAGTGGGTCCACCCCGCTTACGACGACGTCGAGTTGAGCAGCGACGTCGCCGTGCTGACGCTGGGCGCGGCCCTCCCGTACAAGACGCTCCAGCCGGCCTCCGGCGCCGAGACAGCGCTGTACAAGCAGGGCACCCGCGCCACCGTCTACGGCTGGGGCCGCACCAGCTCCACCAGCGAGGCCATCTCGCCGACGCTGCGCAAGGCCACGGTGCCGATCAACGCCGACTCGACCTGCGCGTCCTTCTACGGCTCCGAGTTCATGGCCGGGAAGATGACGTGTGCCGGAGTGCCCGCGGCAGGCCAGGACGAGGGCACCGTATCGCCGTGCAACGGCGACTCCGGTGGTCCGCTCGTGGTCAACGGCCGTATCGCGGGCGTCGTTTCGTGGGGCGTCAAGGACTGCGTCGCCACCGGCGCGTACAGCGTCTACTCCAAGGTCAGCTCGTTCTTCGGGCAGATCAACCCCCGGATCGACGACGCCAACCTCAACTTCGACACCACGGCGGACCTGTTCGCCCGGCAGTCGAAGGGCGAGGCGTTCGAGTACTACTCGAACGGCAAGGCGTTCACCGCGCCGGCGGCCCTCGGCAACTGGGGCGCGGTCAACCTGGTGCGTCAGGTCGACTGGGACCGGGACTTCTACCAGGACTACATCTACCGCGTCGGCAACGACCTGTACTGGTTCTACTTCGACGGCACGGACTGGGCCGAGAAGAAGATCGGCACGGGCTGGTCCTCGTTCAAGAACATCCTCTTCCCCGGCGACATCACCGGTGACGGGAACCCCGACCTCCTCGGCATCGACAGCACGGGCACCCTCGTCACCTACCCGGGCCGCGGCGACGGCACCTTCGCGGCCAAGGTCAAGGCGGGCTCCGGATGGGGATCGCTGAAGCTGTTCGGCAAGGGCGACTACAGCGGTGACGGCATCGCGGACCTGCTGGCCCGTGACGGAAAGGGCCAGCTGTGGCTCTACGCCGGCCGGCACAACGTCGCCTCGCCGTTCGCCAACAAGGTCCTGGTCGGCACCGGCTGGAACTTCTCGGCCTACATCGCCACCGGGGACAACACCGGTGACGGCAAGGCGGACCTCACCGTCCGTGACAGCACGGGCGCGATGTGGTTCTACCCGACCAGTGGTTCGGCCACCAAGCCCTTCGGGCCGAAGCTGAAGGCCGGCACCGGCTGGAACGGATTCAACCTCTTCGGCTGATCCCGGCCGACGTCGGCCGGCCCGAGACCTTGGCCACACCGGCCCCGGTCCACTGACCGTCCGCCTTATCGCTGTACCGAGCACGAAACCCCAGGTGAACGCCGCCTCGCGGCCCGTTCGCCCGAACGTCCTGTGGCCCCCGTCCTCCGACGGGGGCCACAGGCGCGTATGCAACCCTTCTTGCTGCTTCGGCCGTCCCACCAGGAGAGGCCGACCGCGCGTGGCACACCACGGCAGGGGGCACACGGGCAACAGGAGTGACGAGGAGACGCGTGAGCGAGCAGAGCAGGAGCACCGGCCGCATACGCGGCACCGGCAGCCGACGGAGGAAGCCGTCCCGCCGGCACCGTGCCAAGGTCGTCGCGGCCTGGACGGCGGCGGGTGTCGTGGTCGTCGGCGGGGCCGGACTCGGATACGCCTACCTGGCGCTCGACGGCAACCTCTCCAGCATCGACATCGACGCCAAGCTCGGCACCGACCGTCCCGACGACGTGGACGACGGCTCGCAGGACATCCTGGTGCTGGGCTCCGACTCGCGCTCCGGCGACAACGGGAAGTACGGCGAGGACGAGGGCGCGGCCCGCTCCGACACGGCGATGGTCATGCACATCGACAAGGGCCACAAGTCCGCGAGCGTCGTCTCGATACCCCGCGACACCCTGATAGAGCGCCCCGCCTGCGAGAGCGACACCACCGGCGACGAGGTCCCCGCCGAGCACCGGACGATGTTCAACACCGCCTACGAGGTCGGCGGCCCCGCCTGCGCGGTGAAGACCGTCGAGTCGATGTCCGGCATCCGCATGGACCACTACCTGGAAGTCGACTTCACCGGCTTCAAGGAGCTCATCGACGAGCTCGGCGGCGTGGAGATCACCACGAAGACCGCGATCGACGACTCCAAGAGCCACCTGGACCTGGAGCCGGGCACCCACACGCTGAACGGCGAGGAGTCCCTCGGCCTCGTCCGTACGCGCAAGAGCGTCGGCGACGGCAGCGACCTCGGACGCATCCAGCTCCAGCAGGCGTTCATCAAGGCGCTCATGGAGCAGGCGAAGAGCGTCGGCGTATTCACCAGCCCCACCAAGCTCTACGGCCTCGCGGACGCCGCGACCAAGGCCGTCACCACCGACTCCGGGCTCGGCTCCGTCAAGAAGCTCACCGGCTTCGCGGGCGGCCTCAAGGGGCTGAACGCCGAGAACGTCCACATGGTGACCCTGCCCGTGGAGTACGACCCGGCCGACCCGAACCGGGTCCTGCCGCAGGAGAAGGCCGGCCGGCAGGTCTGGGCCGCCCTCAGACACGACCGGCCGATCCCCGCCTCCGCCACCGAGAAGTCGGCCGGCGACAAGGGCGACGCCGCCGAGGTCGTCGAGTAGCCACCCACCCGTCACGCTCCGCCGGGGAATACCGTCACGCTCCGTCGGGGAATACCTGCGCCCCGCCCCCGGTTTTGGGAGATACGGCCGGTCCTGGCAGACTGGTACGTCGGCCCCGGTTCACGGCCGCGCAATCCGCGCGGACGACCCGGCGCCCTCCCGAAACTAGGAGACACCTTGAAGCGCGACATCCACCCCGAGTACGTCGAGACGCAGGTCAGCTGCACCTGCGGTGCGTCGTTCACCACCCGGAGCACCATCGACAGCGGCAACATCCGCGCCGACGTCTGCTCCGAGTGCCACCCGTTCTACACGGGCAAGCAGAAGATCCTCGACACCGGCGGCCGCGTGGCCCGCTTCGAGGCCCGCTTCGGCAAGGCTGCCGGCTCCGCCAGCAAGTAGCGAGCCACTGCGCCGGTTCTCGGCGCCCTCTTCCCGGGGGCGTCGGAACCGGCGTTTTTCCGGTCGGGCGCCCGGGGGAACCCCCGCCGGACTCCCCACCGGGCAGTACGCCCTCCAGCAGGCCCGCAGACGCACAACCAACCAGGAGCCCCCGAATGTTCGAGGCGGTCGAGGAACTGATCGGTGAACACACCGGTCTTGAGAAGAAGCTCGCCGACCCGTCGGTCCACGCCGACCAGGCCAACGCGCGCAAGCTGAACAAGCGCTACGCGGAGCTGACCCCGATCGTCTCCACGTACCGGAGCTGGAAGCAGACCGGCGAGGACATCGAGACCGCGCGCGAGTACGCCGCGGACGACCCCGACTTCGCCGCCGAGGCCAAGGACCTGGAGAAGCAGCGCGAAGAGCTCACCGAGAAGCTCCGCCTCCTCCTCGTCCCGCGCGACCCCAGCGACGACAAGGACGTGCTCCTGGAGATCAAGGCGGGCGCCGGCGGCGACGAGTCCGCCCTGTTCGCGGGCGACCTGCTGCGCATGTACCTGCGCTACGCCGAGCGCGTCGGCTGGAAGACCGAGATCATCGACTCCACCGAGTCCGAGCTCGGCGGCTACAAGGACGTCCAGGTCGCCGTGAAGACCAAGGGCGGCAACGGCGCCACCGAGCCCGGCCAGGGCGTCTGGGCCCGGATGAAATACGAGGGCGGCGTGCACCGCGTGCAGCGCGTGCCCTCCACCGAGTCCCAGGGCCGCATCCACACCTCCGCCGCGGGCGTGCTCGTCACCCCCGAGGCCGAGGAGGTCGACGTCGAGATCCACGCCAACGACCTGCGCATCGACGTCTACCGCTCCTCGGGCCCCGGCGGCCAGTCCGTCAACACGACCGACTCCGCCGTCCGCATCACGCACCTGCCCACCGGCGTCGTCGCCTCCTGCCAGAACGAGAAGAGCCAGCTCCAGAACAAGGAGCAGGCCATGCGCATCCTGCGCTCCCGGCTGCTGGCCGCCGCCCAGGAGGCCGCCGAGCAGGAGGCCTCCGACGTACGCCGCAGCCAGGTCCGCACCGTCGACCGCTCCGAGAAGATCCGGACGTACAACTTCCCGGAAAACCGCATCTCGGACCACCGCGTCGGCTTCAAGGCGTACAACTTGGACCAGGTGCTCGACGGAGAGCTGGACGCCGTCATCCAGGCGTGCGTCGACGCCGACTCCGCCGCCAAGCTCGCCAACGCGTAAGCGCCCGCCCGCCCCGCACACCCGTAACCCGTACGGAGATCCGCGATGAACCTGCTGCTCGCCGAGGTGGCCCAGGCCACCCAGCGGCTGGCCGACGCCGGTGTCCCCTCACCGCGATTCGACGCCGAGGAACTCGCGGCCTTCGTCCACGGGGTGAAGCGGGGCGCGCTGCACACGGTGCCCGACACCGACTTCGACGCCCGGTACTGGGAGACGATCGCCCGCCGCGAGGCCCGCGAACCCCTCCAGCACATCACCGGCCGCGCCTTCTTCCGCTATCTGGAGCTCCAGGTCGGACCCGGTGTCTTCGTGCCCCGCCCGGAGACCGAGTCCGTCGTCGGCTGGGCCATAGACGCGGTGCGCGCGATGGACGTCGTCGAGCCCGTCGTCGTCGACCTCTGCACCGGATCGGGCGCCATCGCGCTCGCCATGGCCCAGGAGGTCCCCCGCTCCCGGGTGCACGCCGTGGAGCTGTCCGAGGACGCCCTCAGGTGGACGCGGAAGAACGCCGAGGGGTCCAGGGTCACCGTGCACAAGGGAGACGCCCTGAGCGCCCTTCCCGAGCTCGACGGCCAGGTCGACCTGGTCATCTCCAACCCGCCGTACATCCCGCTCACCGAGTGGGAGTACGTCGCCCCCGAGGCCCGCGACCACGACCCGGAGATGGCCCTGTTCTCCGGCGAGGACGGCCTCGACACCATCCGCGGCATCGAACGCACCGCCCACCGTCTGCTGCGCCCCGGCGGCCTCGTCGTCATCGAGCACGCCGACACCCAGGGCGGCCAGGTGCCGTGGATCTTCACCGAGGAGCGGGGCTGGGCGGATGCCGCCGACCACCCCGACCTGAACAGGCGGCCCCGGTTCGCCACCGCCCGCAAGGCCATGCCGTGACCGGCCCCCGGCACCACCACCCGTACCCGTACCCGCTCCAGGAGGCCGGCTGATGGCTCGGCGATACGACTGCAACGACGCCACCGACCGGACCACGGGCCTGCGCGAGGCCGCGTCGGCCGTCCGCCGGGGCGAACTGGTCGTGCTGCCCACCGACACCGTGTACGGGATCGGTGCGGACGCCTTCACCTCGGAGGCCGTCGCGGACCTGCTGGACGCCAAGGGCCGGGGCCGCAACATGCCCACCCCCGTTCTCATCGGCTCGCCGAACACGCTGCACGGCCTGGTCACCGACTTCTCCGAGGAGGCCTGGGAGCTCGTCGACGCCTTCTGGCCCGGCGCCCTCACCCTCGTCGCCAAGCACCAGCCCTCCCTCCAGTGGGACCTCGGCGACACCCGCGGCACCGTCGCCATCCGGATGCCCCTGCACCCGGTCGCCATCGAGCTGCTCACCGAGGTCGGCCCGATGGCCGTCTCCAGCGCCAACCTCACCGGACACCCCTCGCCCGAGGACTGCGACGCCGCCCAGGGGATGCTCGGGGACTCCGTCTCCGTCTACCTCGACGGCGGCCCGACGCCCGGCATCGTGCCGTCCTCGATCGTCGACGTCACCGGCGCCACCCCGGTCCTGCTGCGCGCCGGCGCCCTCTCCGCGGAGGAGCTGCGCAAGGTGGTCCCCGACCTCGAGGTGGCCAATTGACCGCCCCCGAGGGGCGTGGCATAGCGGGGCGGACCGACACCTTCCGCATCCTCCACGTCAGCACCGGCAACGTCTGCCGCTCACCGATCACCGAGCGGCTGACCCGCCATGCCCTGGTGGACCGCCTCGGCGACCCGCTCAGCGGCGGCCTCGTCGTGGAGAGCGCGGGCACCTGGGGCCACGAGGGCGCGCCCATGGAGGCCAACGCCGAGGTCGTCCTCGCCGACTTCGGCGCGGACGCCACCGGCTTCGTCGGCCGCGAACTGCTCGACGAGCACGTGATCCGCGCCGACCTGGTCCTCACCGCCACCCGCGACCACCGTGCCCAGGTCATCTCGATGGGCCACTCCGCGGGCCTGCGCACCTTCACGCTCAAGGAGTTCACCCGGCTGGTGCGGGCCATAGACCCGGCCACCCTGCCCGACCCGCGCGACGAGGGCGTCGTCGAGCGCGCCCGCGCCCTGGTGCGCGCCGCCGCCGCGCTGCGCGGCTGGCTGCTGGCCCCGACCGCCGAGGCGGACGAGGTCTACGACCCCTACGGCGCCCCCATCACCTTCTTCCGCTCCATCGGCGACGAGATCAACCAGGCGCTCGACCCCGTCGTCACCGCCCTCACCGGCGTACCCGCCCCGCACTGACGGGAAGCTGCCCGCGCCGCAGCGGGGCGGGTGCGCCGACCGGCGTACGGCACGCCGCGACACCGGGCACGGCGCCCGGTCCCGGCCTACATTGGAGCTGACACCGGCATCCCTCGCCGGCGTACCCACCTCCAGGCCCGGAGCCGTCCCATGCCGGTCACCTCTCCCGCCGCACCCGCGGCCGTGTCGCCCGCGCCCGACGCCCTGCCCCAGGACTTCGGCGCGCTGCTCCGCCAGGACCCGGAGCTCGCCGGGGTCCTGCTCGCCGAGAGCGGCCGGCAGGCCACCACCCTCCAGCTGATCGCCGCCGAGAACTTCGCCTCGCCCGCGGTCCTCGCCGCCCTCGGCTCCCCGCTGTCCAACAAATACGCCGAGGGGTACCCGGGCGCCCGCCACCACGGCGGCTGCGAGCACGCGGACGCCGCCGAACGCGTCGCGGTCCGCCGGGCCACCGCCCTCTTCGGCGCCGAACACGCCAACGTGCAGCCGCACTCCGGCTCCTCGGCCGTCCTCGCCGCCTACGCAGCGTTGCTGCGCCCGGGCGACACGGTGCTCGCGATGGGGCTCCCGTACGGGGGACACCTCACCCACGGGGCGCCGGGCAACTTCTCCGGCCGGTGGTTCGACTTCGTCGGCTACGGGGTCGACCCGGAGACCGGCCTGATCGACCACACCCGGCTCCGCGCCCTGGCCCGCGCCCGCCGCCCCAAGGCGATCGTCTGCGGCTCGACCACCTACCCCCGCCACCCCGACTACGAGCTGTTCCGGGAGATCGCCGACGAGGTGGGCGCGTACCTGATCGTGGACGCCGCCCACCCGATGGGGCTGATCGCCGGGGGAGCGGCGCCGAGCCCGGTCCCGTACGCCGACGTGGTCTGCGCCACCACGCACAAGGTGCTGCGCGGCCCGCGCGGCGGCATGATCCTGTGCGGCGCGGAGCTGGCCGAGCGGATCGACCGGGCGGTGTTCCCGTTCACCCAGGGTGGCGCGCAGATGCACACGGTGGCGGCGAAGGCCGTCGCGTTCGGGGAGGCGGCGACCCCCGCGTACACGCTCTACGCCCACCAGGTCGTCGCCCACGCCCGGGTGCTCGCCGCCGGCCTGGAGGCGGAGGGCTTCGAGGTCACCACGGGCGGCACGGACACCCACATCGTCGTCGCGGACCCGGCCCCGCTCGGCGTCGACGGCCGCACCGCCCGGGAGCGGCTGGCGGCGGCCGGTGTGGTCCTGGACACCTGCGCGCTGCCGTACGGGGACGCCCGGGGCATCCGCCTGGGCACGGCCGCCGTCACCACCCAGGGGATGGACGACGGGGACATGGCCCGGATCGCGGCCCTGTTCGGAGCGGCCGTACGGGAGCCGGGCGACGTGAGCCCGATCGCGGCGGAGGTCCGTGAACTGGCCGCGCGCCATCCGCCGTATCCGGGGTAGGGGAGCCCGAGGCGCCCGGAACGAATCGCTCCGCCGTATCCGGGGCACCCGAAGCCTGTGCAACCATCATCCGTAGCCTGGAGTCCTTGTTCCAGAGACTAGGGTGTGGTTTTTGGATGACCGGCGAGTTCTGTGGGGCAGCCCGTGCGTGATTACCTGCTGACGCTCTGTGTTACGGCAGCGGTGACCTATCTGCTGACCGGACCGGTGCGTAAGTTCGCCATCGCGGTCGGGGCGATGCCCGCGATCCGTGCGCGCGACGTCCACCGTGAGCCGACACCCCGGCTCGGTGGGATCGCCATGTTCGGCGGACTCTGCGCGGGGCTGATCGTCGCGGACCATCTCTTCAATCTGCAGGGTGTCTTCGAACTCTCCAACGAACCCAGGGCGTTGCTCTCAGGAGCCGCCCTGATCTGGCTGATCGGCGTCCTCGACGACAAATTCGAGATCGACGCCCTGATCAAACTCGGCGGCCAGATGATCGCCGCCGCTGTCATGGTCATCCAGGGGCTCACGATCCTGTGGCTGCCGATCCCCGGCGTCGGCACGGTGGCCCTCACCCAGTGGCAGGGCACGCTGCTCACGGTGGCGCTGGTCGTCATCACGATCAACGCGGTCAACTTCGTCGACGGCCTGGACGGGCTCGCGGCGGGCATGGTGTGCATCGCGTCGACGGCGTTCTTCCTGTACGCGTACCGCCTCTGGATGGGGTACGGCATCGAGGCGGCGGCCCCCGCGACCCTGTTCGCGGCGATCCTGATGGGGATGTGCCTCGGCTTCATGCCGCACAACATGCATCCGGCGCGGATCTTCATGGGCGATTCGGGCTCGATGCTGATCGGGCTGGTGCTGGCGGCGGGCGCGATCTCGATCACCGGCCAGGTCGACCCGGACCTCATGAAGATCTTCGAGGGCAGTGAGCGCGAGGCCACGCACGCGCTGCTCCCGGTCTTCATCCCCCTGGTGCTGCCGCTGACGATCATCGCGATCCCGGCCGCCGACCTGGTCCTCGCCATCGTCCGCCGCACCTGGAACGGCCAGTCGCCGTTCGCCGCCGACCGGGGCCATCTGCACCACCGGCTGCTGGAGATCGGTCACTCGCACAGCCGGGCCGTGCTGATCATGTACTTCTGGTCGGCCCTCATCGCCTTCGGCGCCGTCGGATACTCGGTGCACTCGGCGTCCTCGTGGATCGTGTTCGTCATCATCGCGGCGAGCGCGGTGGGCCTCGTCCTGCTGCTGATGCCGCGCTTCACCCCGCGCGCCCCGCACTGGGCCAACCGCTTCGTGCCGCCGCGCTACCGTCACCGCGTAGCGGAGGAGGATCCGGCCGTTCCGTACGAGGAGAAGCCGGCGCCCGCGGCCTCCGGGGCCCAACAGGGCTCGGCAGACGCGCCGATGGGCGAGGAGGCCGTCGAACGGGCTCCCGTGGCGGTCGGAGTGTCCGGCGTCAACGGCGCTACCGCGATCGGCCCGCGTTCTCGGTTCCTGGATCGCCGCTCGATCGACTCCTCGCGCTGACGATTCGGAAGTCACGGTGCATTACCAGACATTGAGCCTTTTTGTCGTGCACGCGCGCGCGGATTCACTCTCATGTGTGACAGTTGGCACACGTTTGAGGTAAAGACCTCCTCAAATAGTTTGTGATACCGTTCACGAGACCCGGTGATGGAGCCGAAGGACCCTTGCACAACGGTCCATTGGCCCAAGAATCCGCCTCGCGGACCGGGCATACGCTCGTCCATGACGACGCCCCATTCCTCCTCTCAGACCAGTGGAGCTGCCGCCATGCAGTCCGACATGCGCGAACTACTGCGCATCGCCACCCCCACCGCCGCGGTGGGAGCCGTCGCCACGCTTGTCGGCGGTCTGCTCGCCGGCGGCGAGGGGGCGATCGGTGCAGCGGTCGGCTGCGTGGTCGTGATCGTCTTCATGGCATTCGGAATGGTCGCGCTCCAATGGGCTGCCAAGACCATGCCCCATCTGCTCCAGGGCATGGGGCTGATGATTTACTCGGCTCAGCTCGTGCTCCTGCTCGTGTTCATCCTGAGCATCAGGAACACCTCTCTCTTCAACCTGCGGGCCTTCGCTCTCTCCCTCGTCGTCGCGGTGATCACGTGGATCACCGTGCAGACCGTGCGGCATGCCAGGAGCAAGACCCTTTACGTCGACCCCGACGCGGACACCCGGAACCGTCCGGGCGGAGCTGGGGGAGATCGTGACGAGTAGGGGCGGAATAAAGCCATGTTCGACGTGCTGCTATCGTCCGGTCTCGGTTGCGGTAGTGCGAGCGCGGGCAACAGGGCGGTCGCTTGATTCATCGCGAGGCTTCGGGCCCGGCCGCCGCCTCCTCACCGTAAGAACCAGTCCGGTGCCGACCTGCGGCCACCCGCCGCTCCGACACAACGAGGTAGCCGCATCCATGCGCCATGCAGAAGGAGCTCTTGGTGACTGACGCCCAGACGCTCGCCTTCGAGACGAACTGCCACCTGTTCAAGGACTGCGGGTTCCAAGCTCCCAGTGTGTGGTCGTTCATCTTCGAGCCGCTCTTCACCATTGGGCCTGTCGAGTTCAACAAGCCCATGTTGCTCGCGATCATCGGTACCTTCGCGATCCTGGCCTTCTTCTGGGTCGGCTTCTCGAAGTCGAAGGTCGTCCCCGGCAAGCTGCAGATGGTCGCCGAAGCCCTTTACGACTTCGTGCACCGGGGCATCGCCAAGGAGATCATCGGCAAGAAGGGCGAGCCGTTCGTCCCCCTGCTGGTCTCGCTGTTCTTCTTCGTGTGGATCCTGAACCTCTGGGCACTCATTCCTCTCGCCCAGTTCCCGGTCAGCTCGGTCATCGCCTACCCCATCGGCCTGGCACTGGTCGTCTGGGTCACGTACATGACCGTGACGTTCCGGACGAACGGGTTCGTCGGCGGCATCCGGAACCTCTGCGTTCCGAGCGGTCTGCCGAAGCCGATCTACGTCATGCTGACGCCGCTGGAGTTCATCTCCAACGTCATCGTGCGCCCGTTCACACTGGCGGTGCGACTCTTCGCGAACATGTTCGCGGGCCACATCCTGATCCTGATCTTCACGATCGCCACCTGGTACATGCTCGGCACGGTCCTGGGCACGGTCTACGCCGGCGCGTCCTTCGTCATGACGCTGGTCATCACCGTGTTCGAGATGTTCATCCAGGCCCTTCAGGCCTACGTGTTCACGGTGCTGACCGCCACGTACCTCTCCCAGGCGCTCGAAGAAGCCCACTGAGGACCCGATAGCCCCTCGGCTTCACCCCTCAGCTCCACAGACGCCCGGTGCGAAGACCATTTCCACCGGTCCCACCAAGAGAAGGAACCACAGACATGTCTGCTGCTTTCGAGACCCTCGCGGCCGTAGAGGGCAACGTCGGCACCATCGGTTACGGCCTCGCCGCGATCGGCCCCGGTATCGGCATCGGCATCATCTTCGGTAACGGTGTGCAGGCCATTGCCCGCCAGCCCGAGGCTGCCGGCCTCATCCGCCAGAACATGCTGCTCGGCTTCGCCGTCGTCGAGGCCCTGGCCCTCATCGGCTTCGTCGTTCCGTTCATCCTCTGACGACGGCACTAGCTCGATTCGACGGAAAGGTCCACCATGATGTACCTGGCAGCCGAGGAACCGCAGAGCCCTCTGCTCCCGGTGTGGCCCGAGATCGTCATCGGCCTGATCTGCTTCGGCATTATCTTCTTCGTCTTCTCGAAGAAGCTCCTTCCGGTGATCAACAAGACCCTGGAAGAGCGCCGCGAGGCGATCGAGGGTGGCATCGAGAAGGCCGAATCGGCTCAGATCGAGGCCCAGAGCGTTCTTGAGCAGTACAAGGCTCAGCTCGCCGAAGCCCGCCACGAGGCCGCCCGTCTGCGCCAGGAGGCGCAGGAGCAGGGTGCCGTCATCATCCAGGAGATGAAGGCGGAAGGTCAGCGGCAGCGCGAAGAGATCATCGCCGCCGGCCACACCCAGATCGAGGCCGACCGCAAGGCCGCTGCCTCGGCGCTGCGTCAGGACGTGGGCAAGCTCGCCACCGACCTGGCCGGCAAGCTCGTCGGCGAGTCCCTCCAGGACCACGCCCGGCAGAGCGGCACCGTCGACCGTTTCCTCGACGAGCTCGAGGCGAAGGCCGAGGCAGCCCGATGAACAGCGCGAGCCGCGAAGCACTGGCTGCCGCACGCGAGCGTCTCGACGCGCTGACCGACAACACGTCGGTCGACGCGGCGAAGCTCGCCGAGGAGCTGGCATCGGTCACCGCGCTGCTCCACCGCGAAGTATCCCTGCGCCGGGTCCTCACCGACCCGGCCCAGAGCGGCGAGAGCAAGGCCGAGCTGGCCACGCGTCTGCTCGGCGGACAGGTGGGCGGCGAGACCGTCGACCTGGTATCCGGACTGGTCCGGTCCCGCTGGTCGCAGTCGCGTGACCTGGTGGACTCGGTCGAGGAGCTGGCGAACACCGCAGACCTCACCGCGGCCCAGCGCGGCGGCAACCTCGACGACGTCGAGGACGAGCTGTTCCGGTTCGGCCGGATCGTCGGCTCCGACAAGGAGCTGCGCTCCGCGCTCACCAGCCGTACGGCCACGGCGTCCGCCAAGGGCGAGCTGCTGCGCAGCCTGCTCGGCGGCAAGGCGCAGCCGGTCACCGAGCGGATCATCGTCCGCCTGGTCACCCAGCCCCGTGGACGTAGCCTGGAAGCAGGGCTGGACTCACTGTCCAGGCTCGCCGCGGAGCGCCGGGACCGCATGGTCGCCGTCGTCACCTCGGCGGTGCCGCTCAGCGACCGGCAGAAGCAGCGCCTCGGCGACGCCCTGGCGAAGCTCTACGGCCGGCAGATGCACCTGAACCTGGACGTGGACCCCGCGGTCCTCGGCGGGATCTCGGTGCGCGTCGGTGACGAGATCATCAACGGCACCGTCGCGGAGCGCCTCGAAGAGGCGACCCGCCGCATGGCCGGCTGACACAGCGCAGCGCAGAAGAACAAGCAAGACCAGCGGCCCGGTTGGGCCGTGCAGAAATTGCAGAAGATTCCTGGGGGTCGGCCCCCAGACCCCCTTAAGAAACTTCGGGCCCAACAAGGAGAGCAGGGAACCCAGATGGCGGAGCTCACGATCCGGCCGGAGGAGATCCGGGACGCACTGGATAACTTTGTCCAGTCGTACCAGCCGGACGCGGCCTCGCGCGAGGAGGTCGGTACGGTCAGCGTTGCCGGCGACGGCATCGCGAAGGTGGAGGGTCTTCCCTCCGCCATGGCGAACGAGCTGCTGAAGTTCGAGGACGGCACCCTCGGTCTCGCCCTCAACCTCGAGGAGCGCGAGATCGGTGCGATCGTCCTCGGCGAGTTCAGCGGCATCGAGGAGGGCCAGCCGGTGCAGCGCACCGGTGAGGTGCTCTCCGTAGGCGTCGGCGAGGGTTACCTCGGCCGCGTCGTCGACCCGCTCGGCAACCCGATCGACGGTCTCGGCGAGATCGCGACCGACAGCCGCCGCGCCCTCGAGCTGCAGGCCCCTGGCGTCATGGTCCGCAAGTCGGTGCACGAGCCGATGCAGACCGGCTACAAGGCCGTCGACGCCATGGTGCCGATCGGCCGCGGCCAGCGTCAGCTGATCATCGGCGACCGTCAGACGGGTAAGACCGCTCTGGCCGTCGACACGATCATCAACCAGCGCGACAACTGGCGCTCGGGCGATGTGAACAAGCAGGTCCGCTGCATCTACGTCGCCATCGGTCAGAAGGGTTCCACCATCGCCTCCGTGCGTGGTGCGCTCGAAGAGGCCGGTGCGCTGGAGTACACGACCATCGTCGCCGCCCCGGCGTCCGACCCGGCCGGCTTCAAGTACCTGGCGCCGTACACCGGTTCGGCCATCGGCCAGCACTGGATGTACGACGGCAAGCACGTCCTGATCATTTTCGACGACCTCTCGAAGCAGGCCGACGCCTACCGCGCCGTGTCCCTGCTGCTGCGCCGCCCGCCGGGCCGCGAGGCCTACCCGGGTGACGTCTTCTACCTGCACTCGCGTCTGCTGGAGCGCTGCGCCAAGCTCTCCGACGCGATGGGCGCCGGTTCGATGACGGGCCTCCCGATCGTCGAGACCAAGGCGAACGACGTGTCGGCGTTCATTCCGACCAACGTCATCTCCATCACCGACGGCCAGTGCTTCCTGGAGTCCGACCTGTTCAACGCGGGTCAGCGTCCGGCGCTCAACGTCGGTATCTCGGTCTCCCGAGTCGGTGGCTCTGCCCAGCACAAGGCCATGAAGCAGGTCTCCGGCCGGCTTCGCGTGGACCTCGCCCAGTACCGCGAGCTGGAGGCGTTCGCCGCCTTCGGTTCCGACCTGGACGCGGCCTCGAAGGCCTCGCTGGAGCGCGGTAAGCGCATGGTCGAGCTGCTGAAGCAGCCGCAGTACGCCCCGTTCCCGATGGAGGAGCAGGTCGTCTCGGTCTGGGCCGGCACCACGGGCAAGATGGACGACGTCCCGGTCGAGGACATCCGTCGCTTCGAGGGCGAGCTGCTGGAGTACCTGCGCCGTGAGCGCAAGGACCTCCTGACCAGCATCGCCGAGGGCGGCAAGATGTCCGACGACACGCTGCAGTCGATCGCCGACGCGATCGCCGCCTTCAAGCAGCAGTTCGAGACCTCGGACGGCAAGCTCCTGGGCGAGGGCTGATCGATGGGCGCTCAGCTTCGCGTTTACAAGCGCCGCATCCAAGCCGTCACCGCGACCAAGAAGATCACCAAGGCGATGGAGATGATCGCCGCCTCGCGCATCGTCAAGGCGCAGCGCAAGGTGGCGGCGTCCCAGCCGTACGCGACCGAGCTCACCCGTGCGGTGACCGCGGTGGCGACCGGCTCCAACGCCAAGCACCCGCTCACCACCGAGGTCGACGCCCCGACCCGGGTCGCGGTCCTGCTCGTCACGAGCGACCGCGGTCTGGCCGGCGGCTACTCCTCCAACGCCATCAAGGCCGCGGAGCGACTGCGGGAGCGCCTTGCCTCCGAGGGCAAGGAGGTCGACGCCTACATCGTCGGCCGCAAGGGTGTCGCGTACTACGGCTTCCGCGAGCGCAAGGTCGAGGAATCCTGGACCGGCTTCACCGACAACCCGGCGTACGGAGATGCCAAGCGCGTCGCCGCCCCGTTGATCGAGGCCATCCAGAAGGACACGGCCGAGGGCGGCGTCGACGAGCTGCACATCGTCTTCACGGAATTCGTGTCGATGATGACGCAGAACGCGGTCGACGACCGGATGCTGCCGCTTTCGCTCGACGAGGTGGCGAAGGAGAGCACCCGCAAGGGGGAGATCCTTCCGCTGTTCGACTTCGAGCCGTCGGCCGAGGACGTCCTCGACGCCCTTCTGCCGCGCTACGTCGAGAGCCGCATCTACAACGCACTGCTGCAGGCAGCCGCTTCCGAGCACGCTGCCCGCCGCCGCGCGATGAAGTCGGCGACCGACAACGCCGGGGACCTCATCAAGAGCCTGTCCCGGCTTGCCAACGCGGCCCGACAGGCCGAAATCACCCAGGAAATCAGCGAGATCGTCGGCGGTGCCAGTGCTCTGGCCGACGCGACCGCGGGGAGTGACAAGTAATGACGACGACAGTTGAGACGGCCGCTGCCACGGGCCGCGTCGCCCGGGTCATCGGCCCGGTCGTCGACGTGGAGTTCCCCGTCGACGCGATGCCGGAGATCTACAACGCCCTCCACGTCGAGGTCGCGGACCCCGCCGAGGACGGCGCCCGCAAGACGCTGACCCTCGAAGTCGCCCAGCACCTGGGTGACGGCGTGGTCCGTGCGATCTCGATGCAGCCCACCGACGGCCTGGTCCGCCAGGCCCCGGTGACCAACACGGGCGAGGGCATCACCGTCCCCGTCGGTGACATCACCAAGGGCAAGGTGTTCAACACCCTCGGTCAGATCCTGAACGAGCCGGAGGCCGAGGCGCAGATCACCGAGCGCTGGCCGATCCACCGCAAGGCCCCGGCCTTCGACCAGCTCGAGTCGAAGACCGAGATGTTCGAGACCGGCCTGAAGGTCGTCGACCTGCTGACCCCGTACGTCAAGGGCGGCAAGATCGGTCTGTTCGGTGGTGCGGGCGTCGGCAAGACGGTCCTCATCCAGGAAATGATCATGCGTGTGGCGAAGCTGCACGACGGTGTGTCGGTGTTCGCCGGTGTCGGTGAGCGCACCCGTGAGGGCAACGACCTCATCGACGAGATGACCGAGTCGGGCGTTCTGGAGAAGACCGCGCTCGTCTTCGGCCAGATGGACGAGCCGCCGGGGACGCGTCTGCGCGTGGCCCTGTCCGCCCTGACCATGGCGGAGTACTTCCGCGATGTGCAGAAGCAGGACGTGCTGCTCTTCATCGACAACATCTTCCGCTTCACGCAGGCCGGCTCCGAGGTCTCCACGCTGCTCGGCCGCATGCCGTCCGCGGTGGGTTACCAGCCGACCCTGGCCGACGAGATGGGTGTGCTCCAGGAGCGCATCACCTCGACGCGTGGTCACTCGATCACCTCGATGCAGGCGATCTACGTCCCCGCGGACGACCTGACCGACCCGGCCCCGGCCACCACGTTCGCCCACCTCGACGCGACGACGGTTCTCTCCCGTCCGATCTCCGAGAAGGGCATCTACCCGGCCGTGGACCCGCTGGACTCCACGTCCCGCATCCTGGACCCGCGTTACATCTCGCAGGACCACTACGCCGCGGCCAGCCGCGTCAAGGGGATCCTCCAGAAGTACAAGGACCTCCAGGACATCATCGCGATCCTCGGTATCGACGAGCTGGGCGAGGAGGACAAGCTCGTTGTCCACCGTGCCCGTCGCGTCGAGCGCTTCCTGTCGCAGAACACCCACGCCGCCAAGCAGTTCACCGGCCTGGACGGTTCGGACGTTCCGCTCGACGAGTCGATCTCCGCGTTCAACGCGATCTGCGACGGGGACTACGACCACTTCCCCGAGCAGGCGTTCTTCATGTGCGGTGGCCTGGACGACCTCAAGTCCAAGGCCAAGGAGCTCGGCGTCTCCTGAGCCTCCGGCTCACCGAGGGGGGTGGGTGTGTCCCGCCCCCCTCACCACGCCCCGTAGAATTGAACCGACACCCGGCCGGGCGGCCGGGTGGTGACCCGAGGAGCCACCCTTGGCTGCTGAGCTGCATGTCGAGCTGGTCGCCGCCGACCGAAGCGTCTGGTCCGGCGAGGCCACCCTGGTCGTCGCGCGCACCACGTCCGGCGACATCGGCGTCATGCCCGGTCACCAGCCGCTTCTCGGTGTGCTGGAGTCGGGCCCGGTGACGATCCGCACGAGTGAGGGCGGCACCGTCATCGCCGCTGTGCACGGTGGATTCATCTCGTTCGCGGACGACAAGCTGTCGCTGCTGGCCGAGATCGCCGAGCTGGCCGACGAGATCGATGTCGAGCGCGCCGAGCGGGCGCTGGAACTCGCGAAGTCGGACGCGGACGCCGCTGCCCAGCGGCGCGCCGACGTACGACTGCGCGCGGTGGCGGTGCGCTAGCACCCCCACTGACAGATGTCTTTACTCAGCCGCGGCCCGAGCTGGAGCGATCCAGCCGTGTCGCGGCTGAGGCGATGCAGGTGCAATACGGTTTCGGTGTTCGTTACTCGACGATGCGAGGAGGTCGGTGGAGATGGTCCTCGCGTTGTGGGTGGGAGCGTCCGTCATCGTCACGGTTCTGTTGGGACTGTTCGTCTTCGGCCTGCGCCGGAGGCTGATCCAGCGGTCCGGAGGGACCTTCGACTGCAGCCTGCGCTGGGACGTGTCGGAGGAACCCGATGCGCTCGGCAAGGGCTGGGTCTACGGGGTCGCCCGCTACAGCGGTGACCGTGTCGACTGGTTCCGGGTCTTCTCCTACGCTCCTCGCCCCCGCCGGGGCCTGGAGCGTTCTGCGATCGAGGTGATCGCCCGCCGGCTTCCGGAGGGCGAGGAGGAGCTCGCGCTCCTGTCCGACTCCGTCGTGCTCGGCTGTCTCCACCACGGGACACGCCTGGAGCTGGCGATGAGCGAGGACGCCCTGACCGGCTTCCTCGCCTGGCTGGAGGCGGCCCCGCCCGGCCAGCGGGTCAATGTGGCTTAGTAGGCAGCCCCGCTGGAAGGGGGTCCCCTCGGACGAAGTCTGGGGGAGGGGCAATGTGGCCTGAGGGCGTGGGGTAAGGGCCTGAGAACGTCGGGTGGCCGCGCGTACACAGCGAAAAACCGGGGAGACGGGGGGCGGACCCGTCTCCCCGGTGCTTTTCCGGGGTGGTGCTTGCCGTTATGGCGTGGGGAGCACCGGCGTCGTTACTTCAGGCCGCTGGTGACCGCGGTCACCAGTTCGCCGTTGCTGGTGTCACCGGAGAGCTCCCAGATGAACGCTCCGCCCATGCCCTGGTTCTTCGTCCAGTTCATCTTCGAGCCGATGGTGGCCGGGGTGTCGTAGCTCCACCAGTTGGTGCCGCAGTGGGCGTACGCGGTGCCGCCGACGGTGCCGGTGGACGGGCAGGTGTTCTTGAGGACCTTGTAGTCCTCGAAGCCCGCCTCGTACGTGCCCGGGGCCGCGCCGGTCGCCGTGCCGCCAGGGGCGGACTGGGTGACGCCGGTCCAGCCGCGGCCGTAGAAGCCGATGCCGAGGAGCAGCTTCTTGGCGGGGACGCCCTTGGCCTTCAGCTTGGCGATGGCCTCGGAGGAGGTGAAGCCCTGCTGCGGGATGCCGGTGTAGGGGGTCAGCGGCGAGTGCGGAGCCGTCGGGCCCTTGGCCGCCCAGGCGCCGAAGAAGTCGTACGTCATCACGTTGTACCAGTCGAAGGACTGGGAGGCGCCGGCGTAGTCGGCCGCGTCGATCTTGCCGCCGTTGGAGCCGTCCGCGGTGATGGCGGCGGTGACCAGGTACTTCGGGCCGAACTTCGCCCGCATGGCGTCGGCCATGGTCTTGATCGAGGCCGGGCCGCTGGTGTCACAGGTCAGACCACAGGCGTTGGGGTACTCCCAGTCGAGGTCGATGCCGTCGAAGACATCGGCCCAGCGGGGGTCCTCGACCAGGTCGTGGCAGGACTGGGCGAAGGCGGCGGGGTTCTGCACGGCCTGGCCGAAGCCGCCGGACCAGGTCCAGCCGCCGAACGACCAGAGGATCTTGATGTGCGGGAACTTGGCCTTCAGCTTGCGCAGCTGGTTGAAGTTGCCGCGCACCGGCTGGTCCCAGGTGTCGGCGACGCCGTCGACGGACTGGTCGGCGGTGTACGCCTTCTCGTAGTCGGCGTACGCGTCACCGATGGTGCACTTGCCGTTCTGCACGTTGCCGAAGGCGTAGTTGATGTGCGTGATCTTCGCGGCCGTGCCGGACGTCACCAGGTTCTTGACGTGGTAGTTGCGCCCGTAGACGCCCCAGTTGGTGAAGTAGCCCATGGTGATCTTGTCGCCGCCGGGCTGCTCGCCACCGCCGCCGGTGGTCCGCACGGAGACGGCGCCGGAGGCCGGGCCGGTCTGGTCCGCGGTGTCCCGGGCCTGCACGGTGTAGGAGTAGTCGGTGCCCGCGGTCAGGCCGGTGTTGGTGTACGTCGTACCGGTGACCGTGGCGACCTTCGCGCCGTCGCGCAGCACGTCGTAGTTCTTGACGCCCTTGTCGTCGGTCGCCGCGCTCCAGCTGAGCTTGACCGAGGTGTCGGTGACGTCGCTGGTGGTCGGGGTGCCGGGCGCCGAGGGGGCGTTGTCGCCGGGGACGCTGCCGCCGTCACAGGAGGCGCCGTTCAGCTTGCAGCCCGTGGGGGAGCCGGAGCCGGTGCCGTTGAAGCCGAAGCTGATGCTGGCGCCGGGCGCCACGGACCCGTTCCAGGAGAGGTTCTTGGCGGTGTAGTGGTTACCGCTCTTGGTGAGGTTGGCGTCCCAGGCGGAGCCCGCCGTGGTGCCCGAGGGGAAGTCCCACTCGATGGTCCAGGAGGAGAGCGCGGTGGTGCCGGTGTTCTTCACCGTCCACTGGCCCTCGAAGCCGCTGCCCCAGTCCGACTTCTTGGTGTACGTGGCGGTGGCCGACGTGGCCGCCGATGCGGGGGCGGCGAGCCCCACCATCGCGGCCAGCGGCACGACCAGCGCGGTCAGGCCCGCGATGACCTTGGACCGGCCGCTGCGGGCCGGGACCCATCGAAATCTGGATCGGCGTTGGGGGGAATCTGTGCTCAACGGAGCTCCTCGGGTGAGGTCCAACAAACGGGGATGATTCGTGGACTGCAAACCCTGCGCCGCCCTGAGTACGGGTGCTCTCGTACTCACCGCAGTGTGTGACGGTGACAGTAGGAAGGTCTGGACCAATCGTCAAGAGGTCTGGACCAAAGATCAGGAAGTGGCCCGGACCCCCAACTCCTGTGCTAGAACTGCCGCCTGAACACGGCTGCGCAGCTCCAGCTTGCCCAGCACCCTGCTGACGTGGGTCTTCACCGTGGCCTCGGCCATCGAGAGGCGCAGCGCGATCTCCGCGTTCGACAGGCCCTCGCCCAGGCACCCCAGCACCTCGCGCTCGCGCCGGGTGAGCGTGTCCAGCACCGCCGGATCGGACGCCCCCCGGACGCGTACGGGGGACGCCCCGGCGAACTCCGCGATCAGCCGCCGGGTCACGGCCGGGGCGATCAGCCCCTCGCCGCGCGCCACCGTCCGTACCGCCTCCAGCAGATCGCGGGCGTCGGTGTTCTTCAGCAGAAAGCCGGAGGCCCCCGCGCGCAGCGCCCCGAAGACGTACTCGTCCAGATCGAACGTGGTCAGCACCAGGACGTCCGCGAGCTCCTCCTCGACCACCTGCCGCGTCGCCGCCACGCCGTCGAGGCGCGGCATCTGTACGTCCATCAGCACCAGGTCCGGGCGGAGTTCACGCGCCAGGTGCACCGCTGCCTCGCCGTCCCCCGCCTCTCCGACGACCTCGATGTCCGGCGCGCTGGAGAGGATCAGCACCAGCCCCGCGCGCACCGCCGACTGGTCCTCCGCGACCAGTACCCGAATCGTCATTCCCGCATCGCCCCTTCCGTCACGGGCAGTTGAGCCCGCACCCGCCAGATCTTGGTTCCGTCGTCGCCGTCGCCGCCCACCTCGGCCCCGGCCTCGAACGTCCCGCCGAGCAGCGTCACCCGCTCCCGCATGCCCACCAGGCCCGTCCCCGAACCGGGCGCCGTCGGTCCGGGGCGGCTGCCGGACACACTGGTCACCTCGATCGTCAGCACCCGGTCGCCGTGGGCGAGCCGCACCACGACCGGCCCCGGTGCCGCGTGCTTGAGGGCGTTGGTCAGGGACTCCTGCACGATCCTGTACGCGGCCAGCTCGACCGGCGTCGGCAGCGCCCCGGCCGCCGCCTCCCGAGTGTCCTCCAGGGTGCAGACCAGTCCGCCGGACGCCCCGTTGACGTTCGTCTGCTCGACGAGCACGTCCAGGGACGCGAGCGTCGGGGCCGCCGCCGGGGCGTCGTCCTCGCCGCCCTCCCGCAGCAGCCCGATCAGCCGGCGCATCTCCGCGAGCCCCTCGACGCTGTTCTCGCGGATCACCTTCAGGGCGCTCCGCGAGGTCTCCGGGTCGTCGATGGACAGGGCCGCGGTGGAGTGGATCGCCACGGCGGAGAGGTGGTTGGCCACCATGTCGTGCAGCTCCCGGGCCATCCGGGCCCGCTCGGCGATCACCGCCTGCGTCCGGTCCATCTCGGCCAGCCGCGCGGTCTGTGCGGCGGCCAGCCGGGCCGCGTCGGCGGCGGCGCGGTGGGTGCGCACGCTGACGCCGGTGATGGCGGGGACGAAGGAGACCAGCCCGATGACCAGGCCGATCAGCAGCGCCTCGGGCTTACGGAACCAGGCCAGGAAGCCGATCGTGGACGCGACGGTGATCAGGAGCGTGGCCACCGGGAGCCGGCGGGCGGCGGCCGGGGTGCCGTACAGCACGGCCGCGTACATGACGTCCGTGAACATCAGGACGGTGGCGAGGTTGCCCGGGGTGAACTGGTTCGCCACCAGCGCGAGCGTGCCGGCCGTCAGCGCCGTGCGCGGGGCGGTGCGGCGCAGCAGCTCGGCCGCGGCCATGACGGTCAGCGGTACGAGGGTGACCCAGGGGGCGGAGAGGGAGTGGCCGCCCTGGGTGTGGAGGCCCAGCAGCCACAGGAGCAGCCCGCCGAGCAGCCCGGAGACGCCGAGGGTCACGTCGTCGCGGTCGGGGCGGATCCGGGTGAGCACCTCTCCATCCAACACGCCCCGCCGCCCCCGGGCCTCCCTTCGTCGGCTGATCCGCTACTACATCGAAGGATGCAGTCCGGTTTCGTCACTGCCGACGACGTGTCCGCGCCCGTCGGCCGGGAGGCTGGAAGGGAACGGGAGGAGAGAGTCGTGATCGCCCTACTGATCGTGGCCTGCGAGGTCGCATTCTGGGTTCTGCTGGCCGCCGGACTCGCCCTGCGGTACGTCGCGAGGAAACCGAAGCTCGGCGCGGCCGTGCTGCTGTGCGAGCCGCTGCTGGAGGTCGTGCTGCTGGTGGTGACCGCCATCGACCTGAAGAACGGGGCCGAGCCCGACTGGAAGCACGGGCTGGCCGCCGTCTACATCGGCTTCACGGTGGGACTGGGCCACTCCACCATCAAGTGGGTGGACGCCCGCGTCGCCCACCGCTGGTTCGGCGGCCCGCCGCCGGTGAAGCCGCCGAAGTACGGCATGGCGCGCGCCGCCCACGAGTGGCGCACCGCCGCCCGCTGGATCCTGGCCGCAGTGGTCGCGCTGGGCCTGCTCCAGGCAGCCGTCTGGTACGTCGGCTCCGGCGGGGAGATCAGCTCGCTGCGGGGCTGGCAGCAGAAGATGGGCCTGGTGATCGGCATCAACCTGATCATCGCCGGGGGCTACACGCTGTTCCCGAAGCAGGCCCCGAAGGACGCGGTGACGGAGCGGGAGCCGGTCGACAGGTTGTAGGCCTACCGCTCGCCGCCCGGCACCCACAGCACGTCCCCGACCTCCTTGTTCGCGCTCCGCGCCAGGATGAACAGGAGGTCGGAGAGGCGGTTGAGGTAGGTGGCGGTCAGGGTGTTCATCACGTCCCCGTGCACCTCCAGCGCCGCCCAGGTGGACCGCTCGGCGCGCCGGACCACGGTGCACGCCTGGTGCAGCAGGGCCGCGCCGGGCGTACCGCCGGGGAGGATGAAGCTGCGCAGCTTCTCCAGCTCCTCCAGGAAGGTGTCGCAGTCCGCCTCCAGCTTGTCGATGTAGGACTGCTCGACCCGCAGCGGGGGATACTTCGGGTCCTCCACCACCGGGGTGCACAGGTCCGCGCCCACGTCGAAGAGGTCGTTCTGGACGCGTACGAGGACCTTCACCAGCTCCTCGGGCAGCTGCCCCAGCGCGATGGCCGCGCCGATCGCCGCGTTGGCCTCGTTGGCGTCCGCGTACGCCGAGATCCGCAGATCGGTCTTGGCGGTGCGGCTCATGTCGCCGAGGGCCGTGGTGCCCTGGTCACCGGTCCGGGTGTAGATGCGCGTGAGATTGACCATGGGCCCAGCGTAGTTACGCTCCGGCCCGCCGGAAGACCCGTGTGCCCACTGTCACGGCCGCGGCGGCGAAGCCCACGGCGACGAGGACCCCGTAGAGCATGTGCGCGGTGGCGTACGAGCCGGTGTAGGCGTCCCGTACCGCGTCCACCAGATAGCGGAACGGGGTGAAGCGGGAGAGGACGTCCAGCCAGCCGGGGCCGAGCGTGATGGGCAGCATCAGACCGGAGAGGAGCATGGCCGGCATCGTCACCGCGTTGATCACCGGGCCGAACTCCTGCGGGGTGGTGACGCGCATGGCCAGGGCGTACGAGAGTGAGGCGAGCGAGAGCGCCAGCACTCCGGTGAACGCGAAGCCGATGAGGATGCCCGCCAGCGGGGCCCGCAGCCCCATCAGCAGCGCGGCGAGCACCAGCAGGACGGCCTGGAAGGTGAACAGCAGGGCGTCGCGCAGCACCCGCCCCAGCAGCAGGGCCAGCCGGCTGACCGGGGTCACCCGCATCCGCTCCAGCACGCCCGTGGACTTCTCGACGATGATCGCGAAGCCGGCGAAGGACGCGCCGAACAGACTGAGTTGGAGGAGCAGGCCGGGCACCAGGATCTGCCAGGAGTCGGCGGGGGAGCCGAGCGGCAGGTCCCGCAGCAGCGGACCGAAGAAGAGGAGGTAGAGCAGCGGCATCAGCATCCCGAAGAAGATCTGGAAGCGGGAGCGCAGGGTCTGCCGGGCGTACCGCCCGAAGATGATCGCGGTGTCGTGGAAGAGCACGGGAGGGGTCCTATACGGCTGCGGGGGCGGGGTCGGCAGGGGTGACGGGGCGGCCGGTGGCGGCCAGGAACGCGTCCTGGAGGGAGGCGTCGGGGGAGCCGGCGTACCGGGCCTTCAGCTCGGCCGGGGTCCCCTCCGCGACCACCGTGCCGCCGTCGACGAGGATCAGCCGGTCCGCCAGCGCGTCGGCCTCGTCGAGGTAGTGCGTGGTCAGGACGACGGTGGTGCCGTGGTCGTCGCGCAGGCTCCGCACCAGGTCCCACAGGTCGGCCCGGCTGCCGGGGTCCAGGCCCGTGGTGGGCTCGTCGAGGAAGAGCACGGCCGGCCGGTGGGTGAGCCCCATCGCGATGTCGAGCCGGCGCCGCTGCCCTCCGGAGAGGGTTGCCGCCTTCCGGTCGAGCAGTCCGTCGAGGCCGAGCCGGTCGGCGAGCTCCCCGGCGCGCGCGGCCGCCTCCGCCCGGGTCAGCCGGTACAGCCTGCCCTGGGTGACGAGCTCCTCCCGGACGGTCAGATGCGGGTCGACGCCGCCGGACTGGGCGATGTACCCGCAGACCGCGCGGACGGCCGCGGGGTCGGTGAACAGGTCGTGGCCGGCCACGGTGGCCGCGCCGCCGGTCGGGGCGAGGAGCGTGGTGAGCATGCGCAGCGTGGTCGTCTTGCCCGCGCCGTTGGGGCCCAGGAGGCCGACGATCTCCCCAGAGTTGATGGTCAGGTCGATGGAACGGACGGCTTCCACCGGGCCGCTCGGCGTCGTGAAGGTCCGGGCCAGCCCGGAGGTGCTGATGACGGTCATGAGGCCAGAAAAACAGAGTGAACCTATATTTGCAATGACTCCAATAATTCATCGGCACCATGATCGTCTCGCGCGTCCTACGATGGAGGCATGGCTGAGGGACTCAGGGAACGCAAGAAGCGCCAGGCCAAGCAGCGCATCTCGGACATGGCGACCGGGCTGTTCCTCCAGCACGGCTTCGTCACGGTGACCGTCGCCGAGATCGCCGAACTGGCCGACGTCTCCGTGAATACCGTCTACAACTACTTCCCGGCCAAGGAGGACCTCTTCCTCGACCGGATGAAGCACGTCACCCAGCGCGTCGCCCGCTACGTCCGCGCCCGCGACCCGGGCGAGTCGGCCGCCGAGGCCGTCCTGCGCGAGGTGCGCGCCGCCGTCGTCGCCGTCTCCCCGGAGTTCGGGCTGATGGACGGCTTCGCCGACTTCATGCGCGTCATCGAGGACGCCCCCACCCTCAAGGCCCGCCTCTGGTACCTCCAGCAGGAGGTGCTCCAGGCCGTCGTCGCCACCCTGCGCGAGGACACCGGAGCGAGCGAGGAAGACCCGATGCCGCTCCTCGTCGGCGGCCAGATCGCCTGGATCGAGCACGCCCTCGTCGGTTACGTCAGCCAGGAGATGATGAAGGGCCGCAAGGCCGTCGAGGTCTCCCACGACGCCCTCGGCGTCCTCGACGACATCGAGGGGCTGCTCGGTGACCAGGTCCTCAACTACGCGCGACGCGGCGCCGAATGACGCGCCCCGGTGTGATGTCCGTCATCTGAGACGTGACGCGCATCTCTTCACCGCCCCAGCGCGCCCGACGGGTACTAACCTCCGCCGGAGAGCATGTGAACCGCCGTGAACAATCGGGCACGGGCGAACAGAAACCAAGGGGTGCGAACGTGGCCAGGAAGCTCGCCGTCATCGGGGCCGGACTCATGGGATCCGGGATCGCGCAGGTCTCCGCCCAGGCGGGCTGGGACGTCGTGCTGCGGGACGTCACCGACGCCGCGCTGACCCGGGGCCGTGACGGCATCAAGGCCTCGTACGACAGGTTCGTCTCCAAGGGCAAGCTGAACGCGGCCGACGCCGAGGCCGCGCTCGCCCGCATCACCACGACCACCGACCTCGACGCCGTCGCCGACGCGGACGTCGTCGTGGAAGCCGTCTTCGAGAAGCTGGAAGTCAAGCACGAGATCTTCCGGGCCCTGGACGAGGTCGTCGGCGAGAACACCGTCCTCGCGTCCAACACCTCCGCCATCCCGATCACCAAGATCGCGGCCGTGACGGAGCGTCCGGAACGCGTCGTCGGCGTGCACTTCTTCTCGCCGGTCCCGATGATGCAGCTCTGCGAGCTGGTGCGCGGCTACAAGACCAGCGACGAAACCCTCGCCACCGCCCGGGAGTTCGCCGAGTCGGTCGGCAAGACCTGCATCGTCGTCAACCGTGACGTGGCGGGCTTCGTCACCACCCGGCTGATCTCGGCGCTCGTCGTCGAGGCCGCCAAGCTGTACGAGTCGGGCGTCGCCTCGGCCGAGGACATCGACATCGCCTGCAAGCTGGGCTTCGGCCACGCCATGGGCCCGCTCGCCACCGCGGACCTGACCGGCGTCGACATCCTCCTGCACGCCACCGGCAACATCTACACCGAGTCGCAGGACGAGAAGTTCGCCGCCCCGGAGCTGATGCGCCGGATGGTCGACGCAGGTGACATCGGGCGCAAGAGCGGGCAGGGCTTCTACACGTACTGACCGGACCCGGCTCCCCGGCCCGCTCCGGCCCGCCACCGTCCGGGCCGGGGGAGCCGGGGATTCTACCCGGCGGGGACCGGTCCCCGCCGAACCGGAGTCACTCCACCGAGTGAATTCGATATCAGTTCGCTTACAGACGGCAACTTCCCCGTCGTCGCGACAGTCAGTGGTGGCAGAGACAGGGCGCCACGCGTGGCGGAGGCAGGGCCTACGACAGAGCCGTCGGCGGAACAGACGGCCGGCGGGCAGAGCAGACAGACGGACCTTCTACGGAGCATGACCGGGGAGCGCATATGCACATCAGGGGCGACCACGCCGAGCTGGTCGTCGGGGGCCGCCTCGACGTCCGAAGCGCGGCGGACGCCCGTACGGTCCTGCACTCGGCCGTGGACGACGGAGTCGGCGACCTCGTGCTGGACCTGACCGAGCTGGACTCCTGGGACGCCACGGGACTCGGCGTCATCATGGGAGCCCACCGCCGGGCGGGACGGGCCGGACGCCGCCTCGTGCTGCGTGGCGTGCCGCCACAGATGCAGCGCCTCCTGGTGGCCACCCGGCTGCACCGCATCCTGGCCATCGAGGGCGGCATCGCCGCCGAGTCGCTGCCGCGCGTCTGAGGACGTGCGCGCGGCCGCCCGCCCCGCCGGGATCCGGACGGTCGCGCGCCCTCGGGGAGCCGGACGGACCGTACCCGGCGGAAGAAGTCACGCAATCCTCACCGGAACGTGACGTCCTGGACGGCGTGCCACCCCGGCGGTTCATGAATACTGTGCCAAGGTCTAGGGTTCGGCCGTCCGCCGAATGACAACGAACCCATGGGCGGACACCGGACCGGAAGCGACAGCGGGGCGCGTGTGAGGCCGGGAGGGGCAACCGCGCACGACGCGTCTGGGGGACTTTGCGATGGACCCGACACACCGGGCACCCGATGAGTACGGGCAGGGCCACGACCGCTCCGGCGGCGATCCCGGCCACCGTCGGCCGTCCCGCGAATCAGGCGGCGCCGACTTCGGCCCGGGGACACCGCGACAGGTCCGCGTCGTCCAGCTGACCGTCGGCGACCTGCTGCTCACGGTCAACCCCGTCGACGGCAGCGAGGTCGAGTCCTGCCCGCCCGGCTCGGGCCCCGACGCCCCGCTCCGCCGCACCTCCGCCGAACGCGCCGACCACGAACGCGCCGGAGCGCCCCCGGTGCCCGCGGGACCGCCCGCCCAGCAGCTGCCGCTCCTGGAACGCGAGGAGGAGCGCGAACGCCTGGTCCGCCTGCTGGCGCGCGGTCGCAGCGTCCGCCTCACCGGTCAGGCCGGGTCCGGCCGCACCGCGCTGCTGGACGCCGTCGCCGCCGACTGCGCGGACCTGGCCCCCGACGGGGTCGTCCGGCTCAACGGCCGGGGCCGCACCGGCGCCGATCTGCTGCACGCCCTCTTCGACACCGTCCACAAGGCCCCGAACCACCGCCCCGACCGCGATGAACTGCTCGCGCTCGTCCGGTCCATCGGCGCCGTCGTCACCATCGACGACCTGGAGATCGGCGGAGCGGCCCTCGATGAACTGCTCGCCGCCACCCCCGAGTGCGCCTTCCTGCTCGCCGCCACCCCCGAGACCACCACCCCCGGCGTCGACGCCCACCTGGAGGAGGTGCTCCTGGCCGGCCTCGGCCGCGGCGCCTCGCTGGCCCTGTTGGAGAAGGTCGTCGAGCGCCCCCTCACGGAGGAGGAGCGGAACTGGGCGGGCGACCTCTGGTTCGAGTCCGAGGGCCTGCCGCTCCGCTTCGTCCAGGCCGGATCGCTCCTCGTGCAGCGCGACCGGCTGCGCGCCGGCCCCGAAGCATTCGACGAGTACGACTACTTCGAGCCACGCGCGGACGACGCGCCGCCGGCCCCCGCGGCGCCCGCCGCCGAAGCCCTCGACGTCCCGCTGCCGAGCCTCGGCGAGGGCGCCGCGCCCGCCGTGCTGCTCGCCTCCCGGCTCAGCGAGGCGGCCCGTGCCACCCTGCGCTTCGCCGTCGCCCTCGGCGGCGAGGTGCCCCACCAGGCCCATCTGCCGGCCCTCGTGGGCGACACCCACGCGGACGCCGCGCTCGGCGAGCTCGCCGGCTGCGGCCTGCTCTCCCCGGCCGGCCCCCGCTACCGCCTCGCCGCCGGAGTCCTCACCCAGCTCGCGGCGGCCGGTTACGAGGACGACGCCGCCGCCCACGCCCGTACCGCCGCCCAGCACTACGCCTGGTGGGCCTCGCACCCCTCGGTCACCCCGGAACGGGCCGTCGCCGAGGCGGACGCGATCGTCGCCTCCCTGGGCCGGCTGGTCCCGGGCGACGAGGCAGGGGCGGCCAGCGCGGCCGTCCTGCTGGCCCGCAGCGCCTCCCCGGCCTTCGCGGCGGGTCTGGGCTGGGGAGCCTGGGAGCGGGCCCTCAGGATCGGCCAGGAGGCCGCCAGGATCGCCGGCGAGGTCGCCGAGGAGGCCTACTTCCACCACGAGTTGGGCGTCCTCGCACTCTGCA
Source organism: Streptomyces sp. NPDC026589 (assembly GCF_040638385.1). Lineage (NCBI taxonomy): Bacteria > Bacillati > Actinomycetota > Actinomycetes > Kitasatosporales > Streptomycetaceae > Streptomyces > Streptomyces sp. NPDC026589. The sequence continues at coordinate 78,051 of NZ_JBEZYG010000018.1, read as the reverse complement.
CCGGCAATCCGGACCGGGCCAGGACCGAGCTGGAGACCTCGATCGGGATGCGTGGCGCCCTCGCCGACAGGTCCGGGGCCGTGGCCGGACGCCGCGCGCTCGCCCTGGTCGCGGACCGCTCCGGCGACTTCGCCCCCCTCGGCCGCACGGCATCGGGCGACGAGGTGCCCACGGTGCGCCAGGACGGTCCGGGCACACCGCCCGGCGGGTTCCCGGGCGCACCGGTGTTCCAGCGGCAGCCGGCCGAGGAGCAGCCCACGATCGTCTCCTCGCTGCCTCCCGGCCCCGCCGCGCGCAAGGGGACCGGCCGGTCCGTCCTGGGCGGCGCCCGGCGCAACCTGGCCGCCGCGGGCGCGGGCGCCGTGCTGATCGCGGTGCTCGGCACCGTCGTCACGCTCGGGGTCACCGCGGGCGACGGCGACGAGCCGGGCAGCCGCAACGTCACCACCGAGCAGACGGCCACCGAGGACCCGACCGACGACGGCCTGCCCCCCAAGGAGTCGGAGGACGGCTCCGTCCCGGCCGGGGAGACCACCGGCGGCGAGACGCCCGCGACCCCGAGCGCCTCGGAGTCGGCGAGCCCGAGCACCTCCGGCTCCCCGTCCCCGAGCTCTTCCGCGACGGACGGTACGCCGCCGGGGACGGACGACCCGACGGACGACGGGAGCAACTCCCCGAGCGAGCCGACGCCGACGAGGACCTCGCCCCGGCCGACGGAGACCGACAGCGAGAGCCCGAGCCCCACGCCGTCCGAGTCGGAGAGCGAGTCGCCGGACCCGTCCCCGACGCCCACCGACGACACGGACCCGCCCCCGGCCCAGGGCTCCTCCTCCGCGGCCGGCCCCGCCGAGTCGGCGAGCGCCCCGGAGTCCGAAGCGGCCCCCGACCCGGCGGTCTGAGCACCCCGCACGCCTGAACGTACGGGGGCCGGGTGGCTCACGCTTCCGCGTGAGCCACCCGGCCCCCGTTGACGCCGTCGCTCAGAACAGCCGCAGCTTGTCGTCCTCGATGCCCCGCATCGCGTCGTAGTCCAGGACCAGGCAGCCGATGCCGCGGTCCGTCGCCAGCACCCGGGCCTGCGGCTTGATCTCCTGCGCGGCGAAGACGCCCCGGACCGGCGCGAGGTGCGGGTCGCGGTTCAGCAGTTCCAGATAGCGCGTCAGCTGCTCCACGCCATCGATGTCGCCACGTCGCTTCAACTCCACGGCCACCGTCTGCCCGTTCGCGTCCCGGCAGAGGATGTCCACCGGCCCGATGGCGGTGGGGTATTCGCGGCGGATCAGGGTGTGACCCTCGCCGAGGATCTCCATCCGGTCCGCGAGCAGTTCCTGGAGGTGCGCTTCCACGCCGTCCTTGATGAGCCCCGGGTCGACGCCCAGCTCGTACGACGAGTCGTGGAGGACTTCCTCCATCGTGATGATCAGTTTTTCGCCCGCCTTGTTCACCACGGTCCAGACGCCTTCCTCACCGTCGGCGCCCTCCTTCAGGGTGCACGGCGGAGACATCCAGTTGAGCGGTTTGTACGCCCGGTCGTCGGCGTGGATGGAGACGCTTCCGTCCGCCTTCACCAGGATCAGTCGGGGGGCGGAGGGCAGGTGGGCTGTGAGCCGGCCCGCGTAGTCCACGGAGCAACGGGCGATGACGAGACGCATGGTCGGCAACGCTACTCGACGACGGGGGCTCGACGCGATTTCCCCACCCGTCGCCCCCTGTCACTCGGTGCACACCGCGACGCGGCGATGCGGGCTTGCCCCTCTTTGCGCCCCTTCGTTATTGGCCGGTTGTGTTCCCAATCTCCTGGTGCGGCCCCGACTGCGCGCTTACCGTGGAAGCAGGAGGTCGCCGTCCGTGCACGCTGCGTCGTCGCCGCCCCCCTTCCCTGCCCGTAAGGCCCCGGCCATCGCCCGGGGTCGCGAGAGGAGAACCCATGTCGCTCGACGTCTCACCGGCGCTGTTGGAACAGGCCGAGCGAGGCGAGGTCGACGAAGCCGACTTCGTCGACTGCGTCCGGACCTCCCTGCCCTTCGCATGGGAGATGATCAGCTCGCTGGTGGCTCAGCTGAAGGTCGACGGCGGACAGTTCGCCGACAACCAGACGCCGCCGCCGGACGAGCAGGCACGTGGTCAGCTGCTGCGCGCGCTCGCGAGTGATGCGATACGCGGCGCGCTCCAGCGGCACTTCGGAGTGCGCATCGCATTCCAGAACTGCCACCGCGTCGCGGTGTTCCCGCTGGACGCCTCGGTCGACGACCGACTGGCCAAGTTCACTTCGGTGAGGGGCCAGTTGCTCAATCAGTCGCCCGAACTTCGGGACTGCTGAACGCTTCTGCTGCCGCCCCGGGCCGCGGGAGGTGCAACTGGCCCCGGGGCGGCAGCTCCCGCACCACCGCACCACTCGTCCCACATCCCTCAGCTGTCGGACGGCTCCGAGGAAACACCGGCATGCGCAGGTCAGGAGAGCAGCGGCAGCACGTCGGCGCCCAGCCGCCGGACGTTCTCCTCGGTCGCCGCGAGATCGCCCGATCCCTCCACCAGGAGGGCGAAGCGCGTGATCCCGGTCCGCTCGGCGGTGGCCGCCAGCCGGTCGGCCGCCAGCCGCGGCGGGCCCACCGGGTGCAGCCCGCACAGCAGTTCCGTGTACGCGACCGGGTCCCGCATCACGCGGTGCCTGCCGTCGACCGTGACATGGGCGTCGAGCCCCTGGCGCAGCCAGCCGGGCATCGACTTCACCAGCAGTTCCGTGGCCTCTCCGGCGCCGTCCTCGATCTGGGCCACCCCGGCGGACACATGCGCGGCCCCCTCCACGACCTCGGGCGGATGGCCGGCCTCCCGGGCGGCCGTACGCCACAGGGCGACCATCTCCGCCTTCTCCTCGTCCCCGCAGTGCATGCCCAGCAGCATCGGCAGCGCCTGCCGGGCCGCGAGCCGCACGCTCTTCGGCGACGTGCACGCCACGACGACCTCGGGCCCCGCTCCACCCGGCCCCGCTCCACCCTGCCCCGCGTCCGCCGGGCCCTCCAGCAGCTCGTCCGCGCGCGGCACCACCGCCACCTCGCGGAAGCCGAACCGCGCCCCGCGCCCCGCGACGCGCGGCTCCCGCAGCCAGTCGAGCACCAGGTCGAGCGCCTCGGGGAAGCCGTTCTCGTACGCGTCGAGACCGCCGCCGAACACTTCCAGGTCCACCCAGGGCCCACCCCGCCCCACCCCGAGCGAGAAGCGCCCGCCGCTGGTCAGATGCAGCAGCGCGGCCTGCTCGGCGAGCGCGACCGGGTGGTGGTTGGGCAGCACGCTGACCGCCGTGCCGACCCGGATTCTGCGGGTGCGGCCCAGCAGCAGCGCCGCCAGCGTGGTCGCGGACGGGCAGACCCCGTACGGCACGAAGTGGTGCTCGGCCAGCCAGACCGAGTCGAGACCGCTCTCCTCCGCCGCCTCGGTGGACCGGACGGCCCGGTGCAGGGCCTCACCGGGCCCCTGTCCCGGGAACTGGGCTGCCAGAACGAACGTTCCGATGCGCATCGCCTATTGCCTCCTTGCGGCCGACGCGTTTCTCCCCCACCGGCAACAACGTCTGACACGTGCCAAAGGCACGGTCCCGGCGGAAGTTGTTGCGATTTTCCGCTAACTCACCCCACTGCCGAACAGGGCCGCCGGACAGCCCGACCGCCACCCCCGACGCCAGGCTCTAGGCTTGGGCGGAACCGTGTCCGATCCGCCCCGTGAGGTGTCCTGTGTCCCCGCGCCGTAACCGCCCCCGTGGTGGCGAGAGTCCCGACGAACATCCCGGCTCGGCGCTCGGCAGGTACGGCGGGGGAGGGGCCACCGAGAGCTGGCAGGGCGAGGAGTGGTCGGTGCGCCCGGTCAGCGGCGCGAGCGCCCAGGGCAAGCGGTACCGCTGCCCCGGCTGCGACCAGGAGATCCCCTCCGGGGTCCCGCACCTCGTGACCTGGCCCCAGTTCGGCGGCATCGACGACCGCAGGCACTGGCACAAGGCGTGCTGGAACGCGAAGGACCGCCGCACCACCCGGGTGCAGCGGTCCCGGAACGCTCCGCGTTATTGAGGGCGACCGGCCCTCGGACTCCGCGCGATCCCCTTGGGCCCCGCTCGGTCCCGCCGGCCCCGCCCGGTCCCTCAGACGTCGCGCCGGTTCAGTATTGCGACGGCCCCGCCCAGAGCCGCGGCGGCCAGGCCCAGCATCAGCAGCAGCGGCTCCCAGCCGGTCGGACCGGTAGTGGTCATCGTCGTGCCGTATATCCCGCCGATCTGGTTGGGGATCGAGTAGTCGATCAGGAAGCGCTGGAGGCCCCGCAGGCTGTCGTCGAACATGAACAGCGCGAGGACCAGGGGCGCCAGCACCACGCCGATCATGATGGTGATCGCACCCGCCGAGTGCCGCACGATCGCGCCGACACCGAGCGACAGCAGGCCGAGGGCCGCGAGATAGAGCCCGACACCGGCCGTGGCGAGCGCCCAGTCGCCGCCCGACGCGGCGGGGCCGTCCAGGATCAGGGTCTGGAGCCCCGCCACGACCGCGGCGGTCACCGTCGTGACGGCGAAGGACAGCGCGGCGAAGACGATCGCCTTCGCCGCGAGCACCCGGCCCCGGCTCGGACAGGCCGTCAGCGTCGTACGGATCATGCCGGTGCTGTACTCGGACCCGATGGTCAGCACACCGAGCGTGATCACACAGATCGAGCCCAGCAGCACCCCGAAGAAGCCGAGGGCCAGGACCGGCTCGTCCGGCATACCGCCGCCGCTGTCCGCCGCCAGCAGCAGCGCGGTGCCCGGCCCGACCGTCACCATCAGCGCGATCATCACGCCGAGCGTCCAGATCGTGGCGCGCACGGAACGGATCTTGGTCCACTCCGAGGCGACCGCGTCGCCGAGGGTGGCGGGCCGGATCGGGATCGGCGACTCGTAGGAGGCCGGCGGGGCGGCGTCCGGCGCCTGCTGGTGGGCCCGCTGGGTGGCCGGCGTCGTCATCGGAGGTCCTCGCTCGTCTGCTCTCCGGCCGCGGCGGCGGAAGAGGGCTCGGCTTCGGGGGCGGGCGCCGCGGGTGCGGGGCCCCGGCCCGGAGCGGGCGGCGGCGGGGCGTACCAGCCCTCCTGCGGCACCGCCACCGGCTCGGGGTACACGAAGCTGTCGGCGCTCCCGTGGGCGTCCTGGGGGAGCGGCTCCACGAGCCCCGCCTTGGCGTCGTCCGTCGAGCGGTAGTCCACCAGGCCCTGCGTGAGGCGCATGTACGCCTCCTCCAGGGATGCCTGGTGCGGCGACAGCTCCCAGAGCCGTACGTCGCAGCCGTGGGCCAGGTCGCTGATCCGCGGCAGCGGCAGCCCGGTGACCCGCAGCGCGCCGCCCGGCTCCGTCATGACCCGGCCGCCCGCCTCGATGAGCGAGGCCGTCAGCTTCTGCCGCTCCTCGGGGCCGCCGTCCGGCACCCGGACCCGGGCGAAGTCGGCGGAGTTGGCGGAGATGAAGTCCGTGACGCTCATGTCGGAGAGCAGCCGGCCGCGCCCGATCACGATCAGATGGTCGGCGGTGAGGGCCATCTCGCTCATCAGGTGGGACGAGACGAAGACCGTACGGCCCTCGGAGGCCAGCATCTTCATCAGATTGCGGACCCAGTGGATGCCCTCCGGGTCGAGACCGTTGACCGGCTCGTCGAACAGCAGCACCTGCGGATCGCCGAGCAGCGCCGCCGCGATCCCGAGCCGCTGCCCCATCCCGAGCGAGAAGCCCCTGGAGCGCTGTTTGGCGACGTCCTGGAGGCCGACGACGCCCAGCACCTCGTCGACCCGGGCCGCCGGGATGCCGGCCAGCTGGGCCAGGGACAGCAGGTGGTTGCGGGCGGTGCGTCCGCCGTGCACGCCCTTGGCGTCCAGCAGGGCGCCCACCTGGCGCGGGGCGTTCGGCAGGTCGCGGTAGGGGTGGCCGCCGATCGTCACATGACCCGCGGTGGGGCGGTCCAGGCCGAGGATCATGCGCATGGTCGTGGACTTGCCCGACCCGTTCGGACCGAGGAACCCGGTGACAGCCCCCGGCCGCACCTGGAAGGAAAGGTCGTCCACGGCCGTCTTCGCGCCGTAGCGCTTGGTCAGGCCGACTGCCTCGATCATTCTCCAGCCCCATCGACTCACTCTGTCGTTCGGGGCTCGGGCCACCCGGCCGCGCACCCCCGTAAGAGTTAGGAGGATAACCAGGCGGTGACGGTTCCGGCCAAGTTGCGCACAGCGTGCGAGCGGACCGTTACGCGTCCCGCTTCTTCAGGACGAGGAAGCCGCCGAGCACCGCCGCCAGTACCCAGAGCACCATGATGCCAAGACCCGCCCAGGGGCCGTACGGGGCCGGGTCGCTGTTCAACGCGTCCGGAACGACCTGCATGATCTTCGACCCGGCCTGGTCGGGGAAGTACCGGGCGACGCTCTTGGCGCCCGGCACCGCCGCGAGGATCTGCGAGACCAGGAAGAAGAACGGCATCAGGATGCCGAGCGACAGCATGGAACTGCGCAGCATCGCCGCGACCCCCATGGAGAAGATCGCGATCAGCCCCATGTAGAGCCCGCCGCCGACGACCGCGCGCAGCACGTTCTCCGCGCCGATGTCGGTGCCCCGGTCGCCGAGCATGGCCTGGCTCAGGAAGAAGGAGACGAAGCTGGTGAGCAGCCCCACGACGAGGGCCAGCCCGCCGGCCACCGTGATCTTGCTGAGGAGGAAGGTCCCGCGCTGGGGCACCGCCGCCAGCGAGGTGCGGATCATGCCGGAGCTGTACTCGGTGCCGACCACGAGGACTCCGAACACCACCATCGCGAGCTGGCCGAGAACGGTCCCGGAGAAGCTGACGAAGGTCGGGTCGAACGTGGCCTGCTCAGCCTCCGAGAGGTCGTCGAACGTGGCGTTCAGCAGGGCGCTCAGCGCCGCGCCCATCACGACTGTGACGGCGAACGCGGCGATGAGGGTCCAGGTCGTCGACGCGACCGACCGGATCTTGGTCCATTCCGAGGTGAGAACCGCGGGTACCGATGCCATGGTCGTCACGCCCCCTTGCCGTCGGTGTCGTCGGTGCCCCCGGGCTTGTTCCAGCTCTCGCCCCAGCCGGCTCCCACCGCGGGCGGCTCGGCCGCCGGGTCCCGTTCGGAATGGGCGTGGTACTCCACCGAACCGGCGGTCATCTGCATGAACGCCTCCTCCAGGGAGGCCCGCTGGGAACTCAGCTCGTGCAGCACCAGCTGGTGCCGGGCGGCCAGCTCACCCAACTCCTCGGTGGTGGCGCCGTCGATCTCCAGGACGCCGCCCGCCGTCTCGACGGCGGTGAAGCCCTCCTGGTGCAGCACGTCGCGCAGCCGCTCCTGCTGCGGGGAGCGCAGCCGCGCGTAACTGCGGGAGTTCTCGTGGATGAAGTCCGCCATCGAGGTATCGGCGAGCAGCTTGCCCTGGCCGATCACGATCAAATGGTCGGCGGTCAGCGCCATTTCGCTCATCAGATGGGACGAGACGAAGATCGTCCGGCCCTCCGACGCGAGCGCCTTCATCAGATTGCGGATCCAGTGGATGCCCTCGGGGTCCAGTCCGTTGACCGGCTCGTCGAACATCAGGATCTCGGGATCGCCGAGCAGCGCGGACGCGATGCCGAGCCGCTGGCCCATGCCGAGGGAGAACCCCTTGGACTTCTTCCTCGCCACCGCGCTCAGGCCGACCATGTCGAGCACCTCGTCCACCCGGCTGCTCGGGATGCGGTTGCTCTGCGCGAGGCACAGCAGGTTGTTGTACGCGCTGCGGCCGCCGTGCATCGCCTTGGCGTCGAGGAGCGCCCCGATGTACTTCAGCGGCTCCTGGAGTTCGCGGTAGTGCTTGCCGTCGATGCGCACCGTACCGCTGGTCGGGTTGTCGAGATCGAGCATCATCCGCATCGTGGTGGACTTGCCCGCCCCGTTCGGGCCGAGGAAGCCGGTCACGATGCCCGGTCTTACCTGACACGACAGATGATCGACGGCGATCTTGCTGCCGAACCGTTTGGTGAGTCCCTCGAGCTCGATCATGCGTTCACGCTAGAACGCCCGAGCGCCCGGCGCCACCACAAGGGCGGAACCGGGCGCACACGGGGGTACTACACGCGCCGGGGGTCAGCGGGTCTGCTGGGCCGGGACACCGCGGGTGGCGGGCTCGTCCTCCACCGGGGAGCCGGCGGCGGCCACGGCGGCGCCGGTCAGCGTCGCCAGCATCTCACGGACGTTGGTCAGCTGCGCGTTGATCGAGTCGCGGCGGTTGGTGAGCGCCGCCAGCTCGCGCTCCGACTCGCTGCGGATCCGGTCGGCCTTGGCGTTGGCGTCGGCGACGATGTCCTCGGCCTGGCGCTGGGCGGTCTCCACCGTCTGGCGGGCCCGGCGCTCGGCGTCCGTGCGGAGCTTCTCGGCCTCCAGGCGGAGCTGCTCGGCGCGGTGCTCGATCTCGGCGAGACGCTTCTCGGCCTTGGCCTGGCGGGACGCGAGGTCGCGCTCCGACTGCTCGCGGCGCTTGGCGAGGTTGGTCTCGAAGTCGGCCGCGGCCTGGGCGGCCTTGGCGCGGGTCTCCTCGAAGAGGGCGTCGGCCTCCTCGCGCTTCTGCTGGGCGTCCTTCTGGGCGTCGGTGCGGAGCGTGTTCGCCTCGCCCTGGGCCTTCTCGACGATGCGGACGCCCTCGTCCTCGGCCTTCGCCTTGCGCTCGGCGGCGAACGACTCGGCGTCGTTGCGCACCTGCTGGGCCGCCGACTCGGCGAGCTCCCGGTGCTGCTCGGCCGCGCGGCGGGCCTCCTCGCGCAGGTCCTTGGCCTCCTCCTCGGCGAGGCGGAGAATCTTCTCGACACGGGCGCCGAGACCGGCGTACGACGGCTCGGCGTCGTTTACCTGGGCCTGGGCGTTCTGCGTCTCGAGGTGCAGCTCCTCGATGCGCTTTTCCAGAGAGGTGATTCGGGCCAGTGCACTATCACGGTCGGCGACGAGCTTGGTGATGCGGTCGTCCACCTGACCGCGGTCGTAGCCTCGTCGCACGAGCTCGAAGCCGAAGGGGGAGGAAGGGTCACTCATGAGGTTCCTGTCGAATGAGACCGGTGAGGTGATAGGGGGAATCCTAGGGGCCATGGCGGCGTGTCAGCGTGAAGATGCCGGTTTGATCTGGAGAATGACACCCCTTTTGAGTGGCTGACCCCAGGAGTGCTTGCCACTCAGAGGGTTGAATGTCCATGACGAAGCACGGCGCGCATCGCGGATCGACTACCGCTCGGACGACTTGCCCCCCGACCGAGTGCCCGCCGCCGCCGGAGCCTTGGCACCTCCCGCGGAACCGCCGCCCGGCTTCCCGCCCCCGGTCGGAGCCTCGAAAGACTCCAACGCCTCCAGCACGTCCTGGACACGGGAGATCTCCGCATTGATGTCCTCGCGCCTGCGCACCAGGACGTCCAGCTCGCGCTTGCCCTCGTCGACCGTCTGCTTGGCCTCGGCCTCGGCGTCGGCGCGCAGCTTCTCCGCCTCGCGGATCAGCAGGGCCTTCTTGGTCTCGGCCTCCTTCAGCAGCGACTCGGCCCGTTTCACCGCGGCGATACGGACCTTGCTCGCCTCCGAATTGGCCTGAGCCATCAGCTCCTTGGCCTTCGCCTCGGCCTCGTCGCGCTGCTCGGTCGCCGCCTTCATCAGGTTGTCGACACGCTCGCCGGCGGTCTTCATCTGCTCGGACGTCTCCCGGCGGGCCCGCTCGTGCAGCTCCTCGATCTCGCTCTCCAGCCGGGCCCGCAGCTCCTCGGCCCGCTCCCGGATCGCCGTCGCGTCGCGCCGTGCGCCGACCAGCAGTTCGTCGGCGTCGGTACGGGCGCGCTCGACCAGGGTGTTGCCCTCGACGGTCGCCTCCGAGGTGATGCGCACGGCCTCCTTGCGGGCCGCGCCGACCATCGTGTCGGCCTGCCCCTCGGCCTCGGTGGCCGTACGCAGAGCCTCTTCCCGCGCCTTGTTGATGAGCTGGTCCGCCTGCTCGGCCGCGTCCGCCCGGCGCTTGGCCGCCGCCTCGCGGGCCTCGTCCAGCAGCCGGTCCGCCTCCTGGCGGGCCTCCGAGCGCATCTCCTCGGCCGCCGACTCCGCCTCCGCGTGCAGCCGTGCCGCCTCCTCGCGGGTGCGGGCCGCGTGCTCCTGCGCGGAGCCGAGCCGCTCCGCCGCCTCCGCGCGCAGCCGCTCGGACTCGCTGGTCGCCTCGGCCAGCATCCGGTCCGCCTGCTCCGTGGACTCGGCCCGGCGGCGGTTGGCCTCCGTGGTGGCCTCGACGACGAGCTGCTCGGAGGCCTGGGCCGCCTCGTTGCGGACGCGTTCGCTCTCGTTGGCCGACTCGGCCATCAGCCGGTCCGACTGGGCCGCCGCCTCCGAACGGATCCGGTTGGCGTCCTGCCGGGCCTCGGCACGGGCCTTCGACGCGTCCTGCTCCGCCGACGCCAGCGCGTCGGACGCCTCGGTGCGCATCCGCTGGCTGTACTCGGAGGTGTCCGCGCGCAGCCGCTCCGACTCGCCGATCGCGTCGGAGACCGTCCGCTCGGCCAGCGCCTTCGCGGCGTCGGTCTCCTCCTCGGCCTCCCGCCGGAGACGGGCCGCCTCCTCGTTCGCCTCGCGGCGCAGCCGGGCCGCGTCCTCGGCGGCCCGTTCCCGCTCCGCGTGCGCGTCGGAGCGGACCCGGTCCGCCTCCTCCTGCGCCTCGCTCCTGGTGCGTTCCGCGACGTGCTCCGCAGTCGAGCGCAGCCCGGCGATCTCCTCCTCGGCCTGCTCCTGCAGGCCCGCGACGGAGTCCCGTACCTGCTGGGCCGTCTGCTCGGCCGCAGTGACCAGCTCGGTCGCCCGGGCGTCCGCCTCCTCGACCAGCCGATGCGCCTCGGCCTGGGCCTCCTCGACCCGCTTGCGGGCGGAGGCGAGCAGCTCCTCGCTCTGCTCGCGGGCCCGCTCGCGCTCCTGCTCCGCCTCGGTCCGGGCCGCGCCGAGGATCTCCTCGGCCTCCCGGCGGCGGCGCGTGGCCTCCTCCTGGGCGGCGCTCAGCGCCTCGGCGGCCTCGGCGGCGATCCGCTCGGCGGCGGCCGCGGCCTCCGCGCGCACCCGGTCGGCGCTCTCCTGTGCCTCGGACCTGAGCCGTTCCGCCTCGGCGGTGGCCTCACCGCGCAGCCGTACAGCGATGTTCTCGCCCTCGGCACGGGCCTTGGCGGCGTCGGCCGCCGCCTCGTCGCGCAGCCGCTCGGCCTCCGCCCCGGCCTGCTCGGTCAGCGCCCGTACGCGCTCGGCGGCCTCGGCGCGCTGCCGCTCCGCCTCCTCGTTCGTCTCGCGGCGGATCCGCTCGGCCTGGGTCCGGGCCTCGCCGAGCGCCTCCTCGGCCGCGGCGAGCCGGGAATCGGCCTCGGTGTGCAGCCGGGTCAGCTCGTCGGCGGCCTCGGCCTGCCGGGCGGCGACACCGCGCTCGGTCTCCTCGCGCAGCTCGGTCGCGGCCCGCTCGGCCTCCTCCGTGACGGCCGCCGCCTGCTCCTCGGCCTCGGCCCGCAGCCGGTCGGCCTCGGCCCGGGTGCGCTCCAGCGTCTCCTCGGCCTGCTTGCGCAGGGTCGCGGCCCGCTCGGCGGCCTCGGCGCGGATGCGCTCGCTCTCGCCGTTCGCCTTGGTGCGCAGCTCGTCCGAGTCGGAGCGTGCCTCGGTCAGCAGCTCCTCGGCGGTGCGGGCGCCCTCCTCCAGCTGCTGGACCGCCTCGCGGCGGGCCTCGCCCCGGATCCGCTCGCCCTCGGCGACCGCCTCTGAGCGCAGCGTCTCGGCCTCGCCGCGCAATCGGCGGGCCTCCTCCTGGAGCTCGACCGTCTTGGCCCGGTACTCCTTGGTGTCGTCCTTCGCCGCGCCCTTGAGCTCGTCGGCCTGCTCGGCGGCCTCGCCGCGCAGCCGGTCCGCCTCGGCCTCCGCCTCGCGGCGGATCCGCTCGGCCTCCTCGCCCGCCGCCCTCGTCGTCGACCTAGCGTCCTCGGAGGCCTTGGCGAGCACCTCCTCGGCGCTGCGGGCCGCCTTCGCCAGCTGGGCGGCGGCGTCCTCGGCGGCGACCGTACGGGCCTTCTCGCCCGCCTCGGCGAGCAGCCGCTCCGCTTCGGCGCGGGCGTCGACGAGCGCCTGTTCGGCCTCTTCCTTGAGCGCCTCGGTGTTCTTGGTGGCCTCGCCGACCAGCCGGGCGATCTCCGACCTGGCCGTACGGGTGCGCTGTTCGTTCTGCGACTCGGCGGCGGCCAACTGCTTGGCGGCGGCGTCCTTCGCCTCGGCGAGGAGCTTCTCCGCCTCCAGACGGGACTCGCGCAGCCGGGTCTCGGCCTCCGAGAGGCGCTGCTCGGCGGACCGGTTCAGCTCGGCGGTCTGCCGGCGGGTCTGGGAGGTCTCCGCGGTGGTGCTGGAGCGCAGCTGCTCCGCGTGGCTGGTGGCCTCCTGCGCCTGGGCGGAGGCGGCCCCGAGGAGCCGCTCGGCGTCCTTGCGGGCGCGCAGCAGGATCGCTTCGGCCTCGGCCCTGGCGGTCTCGGTCTCCGAGCCGGCCCGCCGACGGGTCTCCTCGGCCAGCCGGGCGGCCTCGTCGCGGGCGGCGGCCAGCGCCTGTTCGGCCTCGGCGCGGGACTCCTCCAGCAGCCGGCGGGCCTGCGACTCGGTGCGGGCGCGCAGCTGTTCGGCCCAGGCGACGTTCTCGTTGACGTGCGACTCGACGGTCTGGCGGCGCTCCGCCAGCTCCTGGTCGAGCCGCTGCCTGCGCTGGACGGCCTCGGTGTGCAACTCGGCCTGCAGGCGAGCCTGGTGCTCGGCGTGCTCCTGGAGGATCCGCTGCGTCTGCGCACGGGCCTCGCGCAGCTCGCGCTCGGCGTCGCCGCGCATCTGCTCGGCCTGGGCCTGCGCGTTTCGCAGCATCTGCTCGGTCTGGTAGCCGATGTCCGCGCTGTCGTAGGCGGGACGGGTCGCGAGATTGCGCCGGGCCTCGTGCAGCTTGGCACGCAAGACCTCGACCTGGTAGCCGAGGTCCTCGGCGTGCTGGACGGCCTTCTCCCGGTCGGTCTTCAGCCGGTCCATCTCGGCTTCGAACCGCGAGAGATGGTCGTCTTCAGCGAGGTGGCTCTCCTGGCGTTCGTAGCCCCGCACTGCGCGGTCCCATCCTTCCCCGAGCTCAACTTAGTTCGAGCGGGGGAGACCCCTACCCTGGTCGCGACTCTCCGCACGAGCTGCTCGCCGGCGTGAGTCCCCCGGGGAATGGTGACAGACGAACGACGAGGACGCGGCACGGCCCCGAACCCGGCCCCGGCCCGGAACCGCCCACTCTACCGGGCCGGGTATGCGGTGGTCAGTGCTCCGCCCGGCTCGTGACCAGTTCGGTCAGGACACCGTGGCAGTCCTTGGGGTGCAGGAACGTGATCCGGGACCCCATCGACCCCGTCCTGGGCTCGTCGTACAGCACCCGGACGCCCTTCTCACGGATGCTCGCGGCGTCCCCGTCCACATCCTCCGTACCGAAGGCGATGTGGTGCACGCCCTCCCCGTTCTTCGCCAGCCACTTGCCGACGGCCGAGTCCTCCCGGGTGGGCTCCAGCAGCTGGAGGTAGGAGGCCCCGCCGTCCGAGGTCCCGTTGATCCTGAGCATCGCCTCCCGGACGCCCTGCTCCTCGTTGATCTCGGAGTGGTACACCTCGAAGCCGTACGTGGCCCGGTAGAACTCGACCGTCCTGTCCAGGTCGAAACAGGCGATCCCGATGTGGTCGATTCGCGTCAGCATGGATCCAGTGCAGCGCCACCGCCATGGTTACGCAACGTGCGCGCCGTCACACCGGTTGCCGGATGACGGGCGCGGTACCTCTCAGTACATTCAGGTAAACCCTCGTTCACATCCGATCCCAAGGGGCCGTGCCCATGCCAGCAACGACCGGTACCACCACCTCAGTGATCGTCGCGGGCGCCCGGACGCCCATGGGCCGCCTCCTCGGCTCCCTCAAGAGCTTCTCCGGCGCCGACCTCGGCGGGTTCGCCATCAAGGCCGCCCTGGACCGGGCCGGCATCGGCGGTGACCAGGTCCAGTACGTGATCATGGGTCAGGTGCTCACGGCCGGCGCGGGCCAGATGCCCGCCCGGCAGGCCGCGGTCAAGGCCGGGATCCCGATGAACGTCCCCGCGCTCACCGTCAACAAGGTGTGTCTGTCCGGGCTCGACGCCATCGCGCTGGCCGACCAGCTCATCCGCGCCGGGGAGTTCGACGTGGTGGTCGCGGGCGGTCAGGAGTCCATGACCAACGCCCCGCACCTGCTCCCCAAGTCCCGTGAGGGCCACAAGTACGGCGCGATCGGGATGCTGGACTCGATGGCGCACGACGGGCTCACCGACGCGTACGAGAACATCCCGATGGGAGAGTCCACCGAGAAGCACAACGGCCGCCTCGGGCTCGACCGCGCCGCCCAGGACGCGATCGGCGCGCAGTCCCACCAGCGGGCCGCCGCCGCCCGGAAGAACGGCCTCTTCGAGGCGGAGATCACCCCGGTCGAGATCCCGCAGCGCAAGGGCGACCCGGTCCTGTTCTCGCAGGACGAGGGCATCCGCGCCGAGACGACCGCGGAGACCCTCGGCAAGCTGCGCCCGGCCTTCGCCAAGGACGGGACGATCACCGCAGGCACCTCCTCGCAGATCTCCGACGGCGCCGCCGCGGTCGTCGTGATGAGCAAGGCGAAGGCGGAGGAGCTGGGCCTCGACTGGATCGCTGAGATCGGCGCCCACGGAAACGTCGCGGGCCCCGACAACTCCCTCCAGTCGCAGCCCTCGAACGCCATCCGGCACGCCCTGAAGAAGGACGGCCTCGGCGTCGAGGACCTCGACCTGATCGAGATCAACGAGGCGTTCGCGGCCGTCGCCGTCCAGTCCATGAAGGACCTGGGCGTCACCTCGGACAAGGTCAACGTCAACGGCGGCGCCATCGCGCTCGGCCACCCCATCGGCATGTCCGGCGCCCGGATCGTCCTGCACCTGGCCCTGGAGCTGAAGCGGCGCGGCGGCGGCACCGGCGCGGCCGCGCTGTGCGGCGGCGGCGGTCAGGGCGACGCGCTGATCATCCGCGTTCCGGGCAAGTAGTACCCGTACGGATTCCGGGCAGGGCAAGGCGAACGGAGCGGTGAACGTGGACGTGGATGTCCCCACGCTGGTCGAGCAGGCGCGAGCAGGCAGGCCGCGTGCGGTGGCCCGGCTGATCTCGCTGGTGGAGGGGGCGTCCCCGCAGCTGCGGGAGGTGATGGCCGCGCTGGCGCCGCTGGCGGGCCACGCCTACGTCGTCGGGCTCACGGGCTCGCCGGGCGTCGGCAAGTCCACCTCCACCTCGGCCCTGGTCTCCGCCTACCGCCGGGCGGGCAAGCGGGTCGGCGTCCTCGCCGTCGACCCGTCCTCCCCGTTCTCCGGCGGGGCGCTGCTGGGCGACCGGATCCGGATGGCGGACCACGTCTCCGACCCGGGCGTCTACATCCGCTCGATGGCGACCCGGGGCCACCTGGGCGGCCTCGCCTGGTCCGCGCCGCAGGCCATCCGGGTGCTCGACGCGGCGGGCTGCGACGTGATCCTCGTCGAGACGGTCGGCGTCGGCCAGTCCGAGGTGGAGATCGCCTCCCAGGCCGACACCTCCGTCGTGCTGCTCGCCCCGGGCATGGGCGACGGCATCCAGGCGGCCAAGGCCGGGATTCTGGAGATCGGCGACGTCTACGTGGTCAACAAGGCGGACCGGGACGGCGCGGACGCCACCGCCCGCGAGCTGAACCACATGCTGGGCCTGGGGGAGGCCCGGGGCCCCGGCGACTGGCGCCCCCCGATCGTGAAGACGGTCGCCGCCCGGGGCCAGGGCACGGACGAGGTCGTCGAGGCCCTGGAGAAGCACCGGGCGTGGATGGAGGAGCACGGCGTGCTGGCCGAGCGCCGCACCGCCCGCGCCGCGCACGAGGTCGAGACGATCGCCGTCACCGCGCTCCGCGAGAAGATCGCCGACCTGCGCGGCGACCGCCGGCTGCACGCTCTGGCCGAGCGCATCGTGGCGGGGACCCTGGACCCGTACGCGGCGGCAGATGAGCTGGTGGCGGGGCTGACGGGAAGCTCCTGAGCGACACGACGAAGACCCTCGGAACGGCGTGTGCCGCTCCGAGGGCCTCCTCCTGGTTCACGTGTGCCCGCCAGGGCTCCCGTCAGCTGTCGTCGCCGTCCCGGTCATCCCGGTCGTCGCCGCGGTCGTCGTCCTTGTCGTCCGCGCGGTCGTCCCGGTCGTCGTCGCCGTCGTCGTCGTGGTCCACGGTGACCTTGCCGGTCTTCGCGTCGACGCTCAGCTCGTGCTGCTTGCCGTCCTTGCCCGTGATGTCGATGTCCCAGCGCAGGACGTTGCCCCGGTTGTTGTCGTCATCGTCATCGTCGTCGTCCAGGTCGATCGACGTGACGCTGCCCGGCGCGGTCTTCAGAGCCGCGTCCACCGCCTCGTTCAGGGTGACGGCGGAGGAGCGGGGCGCGTGGCGGTCGCGGTCGTCGTTGTCGTCGTCGCGCGTCTTCAGGACCTTGCCGTTGCCGGCGTCCACCGTCACGTCGTGCCACTTCTTGTCGGAACCGCGGACGTCCAGCTCCCAGACCGCGCGGTCGTTGTCGTCGTCGTCATCGTCCAGCTCGGCCTCGGTGACCGTGCCCGGGACGCTCTTCAGGGCGGCGGCGACGGCCTGGTCGAGGGTGACCCGGGTGCTCTTCGCGGCGGCCGGGGCCCGGTCGTCGGAAGCGTCGTCCGTGCGGTCGTCGGAGTCGTTGTCGTCGGCGAGGCTCACGGCGCTCACGCTCGCGGCGGGCGTACGGCCGCCGTCACCGTCGTCCGCGAAGGCGACGGTGGCGGCGGTGGTGCCGCCGATGAGCACGGCCGCGGTGATCGCCGCGATGGTGACGTTGCGCTTCATGAGGGTTCCTCCCGAGAGCTGCTGCTGTTCGACGTGACCCACACTGCCGGGAGGTAGCTGAACGCAACCTGAAGCCACCTGAAGGCGCCTTCAGGTTGAGTTTGCGAGGCTGTGCGCATGCGCCTGTTGATCGTGGAGGACGAGAAGCGCCTCGCGGTGTCCCTGGCCAGGGGACTGACAGCCGAGGGTTTCGCCGTGGATGTCGTGCACGACGGGCTCGAAGGGCTGCACCGGGCGAGCGAGGGCTCCTACGACCTGGTGATCCTCGACATCATGCTGCCCGGCATGAACGGCTACCGCGTCTGCTCGAACCTGCGCGCCGCAGGACACGAGGTGCCGATCCTCATGCTGACCGCCAAGGACGGCGAGTACGACGAGGCCGAGGGCCTGGACACCGGTGCCGACGACTATCTGACCAAGCCCTTCAGCTACGTCGTCCTCGTCGCCCGGGTCCGCGCCCTGCTGCGCCGCCGGGGAGGCGGCACCGCCGCGCCCGTCCTGACCGTCGGGTCCCTGCGCGTCGAGACCGCGGCCCGCCGGGTGATCCGCGGCGAGGACGAGATCACGCTCACCGCCAAGGAGTTCGCGGTGCTGGAGCAGCTCGCCCTGCGCGCGGGCCAGGTCGTCAGCAAGGCGGAGATCCTGGAGCACGTCTGGGACTTCGCCTACGACGGCGATCCGAACATCGTCGAGGTCTACATCTCCACCCTGCGCCGCAAGCTCGGCGCGAGTGCCATCCGTACCGTGCGCGGCGCGGGCTACCGGCTGGAGGCGAAGTGAGATCCGTACGGGCCAGGGCCGCCATCGGGGCCACCCTGGTCGTCGCCGTCGCCCTGGTGGCGGCCGGCCTCGCCGTGCTCCTGGTCCTGCGGGCCAACCTGATCGACCAGGCGGACCTCCAGGCCGAGGTGGCGGCCCGCGAGGTGGCCGGACAGCTGGCCACGGACATCCCGTACGACGAACTGGAACTGGACGACGAGGAGGACCACCCGGTCCAGGTGACCGACGAGGAGGGCCGGGTCGTCATCGTCTCCAAGGACCTGCGGGCCGTCACCGGCACCGGCACGAGCGGCGTCACCCCGGTGCCCTCGGCCTCGGCGGGGGCCTCCCCGTCGCCCGGCGAGGGGGACGGAGACGACGACAGCGCCGACGACGACAGCGCCGACGACGACGATGACGGCAGCCGCCCCGGCCGCGGTCAGGTCTCCTCCGACGACCCGGACTTCTCCGACGGCACCGCCACCGTCGACCGCACCACCGCCGACTACCGCTTCGCAGCCGTCGAGGCGACGACCCCCCGCGGCGTCACCCTGACCGTGCACGCCGGCGCACCGCTCGCCGCCGAGCAGGAGGCGGTGAACACGGTGCGCGGGGCGATGCTCACCGGGCTGCCGCTGCTCCTGGTGGTCGTCGCCGGGGTGACCTGGCTGGTGACCCGCCGGGCCCTGCGGCCGGTCGAGGGCATCCGCCGCGAGATGGCGGCGATCACCGCCTCCGAGGACCTGGCCCGCCGGGTTCCGGAGCCTGGCTCGCGGGACGAGATCGCGGCGCTGGCCCGGACGACGAACGAGACGCTCACCGTCCTGGAGGCGTCCGTGGAACGCCAGCGCCGGTTCGTCGCGGACGCCTCGCACGAGCTGCGTTCCCCGATCGCCTCGCTGCGCACCCAGCTGGAGGTGGCCGAGGCCCATCCGGAGCTGCTGGACCTCCCGGGCGCGGTCGCCGACACCGTACGGCTCCAGGTGCTGGCGGCGGATCTGCTGCTGCTGGCCCGGCTGGACGCGGGGGAGAAGCCCGGGAGCGCGACGGTGGAGCTGGGCGCGCTGGTCCGGGAGGAGGTGTCGCAGCGGACCGGGGACCGGATCGCGGTGGGCGTCGAGGCGCCGGAGGGCGGTGCGTTCGAGGTGAGCGGGTCGCGCGGGCAGCTGTCCCGGGTGATCGGCAATCTGCTGGACAACGCCCAGCGGCACGCCGAGGGGAGTGTCGCGGTGTCGGTGGCGGCCGACGGGCGCGGGGTGCGGGTGGAGGTCAGGGACGACGGGGCGGGCGTTCCCGAGGACGAGCGGGAGCGGATCTTCGAACGGTTCGTCCGGCTCGACGACGCCCGCAGCCGGGACGACGGCGGCGCGGGACTCGGGCTGGCCATCGCCCGGGACGTCGCGTCGCGCCACGGCGGGACGCTGACGGTGCACGCGGCGGCGGAGGGCGGTGCGGCCTTCCGGCTGTGGCTGCCCCGCCCCGCCTGACGGTCCCGGGCCCTACAGCTTGCCGCGCTTGCCGCGCAGGTGTTCCGCGATCGGGGTCAGCGCGGCGTGCAGGTCGGCCAGCGCCTCGGGGGAGAGCAGGTCCATGAAGTGCTGCCGCACCGAGGCGACGTGGTGCGGGGCGACCTTGCGCATGGTCTCCGCGCCGTCGTCGGTGAGGACCGCGAACAGTCCGCGCCGGTCCGATTCGCAGTGGGTGCGGCGGACCAGTCCGGCGGTCTCCATACGGGTGATCTGGTGCGAGAGCCGGCTCTTGGACTGGAGGGTGGCGGCGGCGAGGTCGCTCATCCGCATGCGCTGGTCGTCCGATTCGGAGAGGTTGACCAGGATCTCGTAGTCGTTCATGGTCAGGCCGAACGGCTGGAGGTCCTTCTCCAGTTGGTGCATCAGCAGCCTGCTGACGTCCAGGTGGGTGCGCCAGGCGCACTGCTCCGCGTCGCTCAGCCAGCGGGTGGCCGTCTCGGTCTCCATATATGGATTCTACCTAAGAAGTTGAAAGCCGGACGAAATTGGGGTGTGTGACGACGGGCACCCCCGGCCCGCGGGAGTGCCGAGGGGGCCGTCGGCAAGCACCGACGGCTGGGCGCAGGCGTTCGACGTCACACTCCGCAGACTACCGCTCACAAACCGAAGCGACGCTGGAGGTCCCCCAGCTGGCCGGGCATGCGCGGAGCGGATCCGGGTTGACCCCCGCCACCCGGAACGCCCGGCTCGTTCGGGACCATGCCCGCCGCCTGCTCCGGCATCAGCGCCTCGCTCGACTGGAGCAGCACCGTGCCCGCCCCGACGAACTCGAACTGGTGCTCCTCGCCCGACGTCCCGCCGATCCCCGTGAGCGACCGGATACCGCCCATCACGCCCGTCATGTAGCCGTGGTCGTAGTGGTGGCACGGGGAGGGGCAGTCGGCCCAGCCCACCAGCGCCTGCGGATCCACCCGCAGCGGCGGCTCCATGAACACCACCGGGCCGTTCGACGCGGCCACGAACTTCCCCGTGCCGATCAGCGTCACGAACCCCGGCACGATCGACTGCTTCAGCGCCATCGTCGGCTGGTACGCCAGCAGGTTCCCGGACCGGATGGTGAGGTTCCCGTCCTCCAGATCGAAGGAGTTCACATCGAACGCCCGGTCCGCCAGCAGCATCTTGCCGCTGCCCTCGGCCACCACCCAGTCGCTCGCGTGCAGCGGCGAGTGGAAGCTGGAGCGCACCAGCCGCTCGAACCGGCCGTGTCCGATGCCGTCGAACTGGATCTGCCCGTAATAGGCGATCATTTTGCCCTTCTGCAGGAACCACCGGCTCCCCTTGAGCTCCACGCAGAAGGTGTAGGAGTTGACGTTGTCGTCCGACGGCAGCGTCATCGGGTCGAGGACCACGGGCGTGCTCACAGCTTTGCCTCCGACGCCTGGACGTATACCGCGCCACTGCCGCTCAGCTCCAGCTGGAACGCCTCGCCGGAGCCCCGCCCCACCATGTCCCGCCAGCCGACCGCCGTGGACAGCTTGTTCCGGACCTCACCGTGGTGGGCGACGTAGGCCTGCGGGTCCACATGGACGTCCCGGCCCGGCGTGATCGGCAGTTCGATCACCCCGCCGTGCGCCATCACCGCGACCGCGCCGTGCCCCTTGAGCGTGGTGGTGAACAGGCCCTGGCCGGTCACCTGGCCGCGCACCATGCCCATCACCCCGCCCTGCGAGCCCATGAACATCGTGCCCTGCTGGAGCGTCCCGTCGAACGCGAGCAGCCGGTCCGCCTCTACGTACAGGGTGTCGCCCGCCAGCTCGATCACCTGGATGTGGTGGCCGCCGTGGCCGAACATCACCGTGCCCGAGCCCTCGACCGTCATCAGCGGCGTCGACTCGCCCGCCACCCGGCGGCCGATCATCGACGCGACGCCGCCCTGCCCGCCCTGGACGTTCGGGGTGAAGGACACCTCGCCCCGGTACGCCAGCATCGCGCCGCGCTGGCTGAACAGCTTCTGGCCCGGGGCCAGGGTGGCCTCGACCATCTTGGAGTTGATCTCCCGGAACGGCATCAGACATCGCCCCCGACGGTGTTGCGCTCGCTCGGCTGCACGTAGACGACGCCTTCGCCCTCGAAGCGGATCTGGAACGCCTCGCCGGAGCCCTCGCCCATCAGCGTCCGGAAGTTCACTCCCGCCTGGAAGCTCTGCTGGAGCCGGCCCTGGTGGGCGATGTACGCGCCGGGGTCGACCATCAGCGGATACCGCGCGGACACTCGCAGCAGGACCGCCGTGCCGTCCGACACGATCGCCGCCTGCCCGGTGCCCTCCACCGTGGTGGTGAACAGGCCGTTGCCGCTCGCCCCGCCGCGCAGCCCGGTGAACGTCGTGCCCGTGCGCAGCCCGGCGTCGGTGGCCAGCAGATTGCTCGCCTCCACGTACAGGGTTTCGCCGCGCAGCGAGACCAGGTTGATCTCGCTCGCCCGGTCGGCGAAGTAGCAGGTGCCCTGCCCGGACACCTCCATCACCGTCATCTGCTCGCCGGTCAGCCGGCGGGTCACCATGCCCCGGAGCCCCTCACCGCCGCCGGACATCTTCTTGAAGGACATCCGGCCGTCGTACGCGACCATCGAGCCGTTCTTCGCCTTGACGGCATCGCCCGTCAGATCGACGGCGAGCGTCTTGCTGCCTTGGAGCCGGAACATCGCCACGCAACGACGGTAGCCGTCCCCGCCGCACCCCGGCCAGAGGCTCCGGAACCGTTACGTCCCTGATGCGCACGCGGACCGGCCCTGCTATGCGGCGATACGCGCACCGGCGGACGGGGCGGCCCCCGCCGCCGGGGGCGCGCCGGAGCGATGCCACAATGGGGGCGGCTTGTGCCTGGGTTCACAAGCCCTCGCGACCCTCCCACCGAAGGTGCCCCTGTGGACATCAAGACCGCTTCCGCCCTGCACCGGCTGCGCCTCATCTCGATTCCCGAGGCGCTGTCCTTCCCCGCCCTGATCCTCTTCGGCTCGGTCCTCAGCCGCGTCTCGGACATCGACTTCCTGATGATGCCGCTCGGCATGATCCACGGCGTGCTCTTCGTGATCTACGCCGTGTTCCTGCTCGACGTCTGGATGAAGGCCAAGTGGCCGCTGGGGCGCGTCGCCCTCTTCTTCGTCCTGTCCCTGATCCCCTTCGGCGGGCTCTACGGCGACAAGCTCCTGAAGAAGTACGAGGCCGACGGCGTCATCGCCGCCCGCGCCCGCCGCGAGGGCACGGTCAGCGCATGATCGTCGCGTTCTCCGTCTCCCCGCTCGGTGTCGGCGAGGACGTCGGGGAGTACGTCGCCGACGCCGTGCGGGTCGTGCGTGAATCCGGGCTTCCCAACCGCACCGACGCCATGTTCACCTCCGTCGAGGGGGAGTGGGACGAGGTCATGGACGTCGTCAAGCGCGCCGTGGCCGCAGTCGAGGCCCGCGCCGGCCGCGTCTCCCTGGTACTGAAGGCCGACATCCGCCCCGGCGTCACCGACGGCCTGACCTCCAAGGTCGCGACCGTGGAGCGTCACCTCTCGTCCTGACGCACCGTCCGCGCGGACGTCCCGCCTCCGCCGACGTTCACCCGAAAAGCCCCCGCCGCCACACGGTCGGGGGCTTTTCCGGCTCCGGACCAAAAACCGCTCACTCGGACCCGCCAGGTCGACACACCGTTAGCCGTCCCCTTCTGTGGGGATATCAACCCGTTCGACAGTGGGAGGCACGGTGCGGTCGGAGGGCTACGACTACGACACCTACAGCCGGCTCGCGGGTCCGCTCACGGAGCCGGAACCGACGGGGTGCCGGGTGCGGTACAGGAGCCTGCTCTCGACGGAGAAGCACCGAATAAGAGCCGTCCTGCTGATGACCCTCGCCCCGGTGCTCACGGGCGTCCTGCTGCTGTACCTGGTCTGGCCCACGCACTGGACCGAGCGGGAGAACGGGGAGCGCTGGCTGGTCGTCGCCGACACCGTGATGCTGGTGTCGATCGCGCTGATCGAGCTGTTCATGCTGGTCAACGTGGTCTCCATCGCACACGCCACGCTCGTCGCGCGGGACCCGGTCCCGGTGACGCCCGAGCCCGGCACCAAGGTCGCCTTCCTGACCACGTACGTCCCCGGCAAGGAACCGCTCTCCATGGTCCGCGCCACCCTCAAGGGCGCCGTACGCCTGAAGCACCCCGGCCCGCTGGACGTCTGGCTGCTCGACGAGGGCGACGACCCCGGGGCCCGGATGCTCTGCGCCGAACTGGGCGTCCACCACTTCACCCGGCGCGGGGTTCCCGAGTGGAACCGTGACAAGGGCGTCCACAAGGCGAAGACGAAGCACGGCAACTACAACGCCTGGATCGCCCTGCACGGCGGTGACTACGACTTCTTCGCCTCCGTGGACACCGACCACGTGCCCATGCCCAACTTCCTGGAACGGATGATGGGCTACTTCCGCGACCCGGACGTCGCCTTCGTCGTCGGACCGCAGGTCTACGGGAACTACGACTCGGCCGTCACCAAGGCCGCCGAGTCGCAGCAGTTCCTCTTCCACGCCCTGATCCAGCGCGCGGGCAACCGCTACGGCGCCCCGATGTTCGTCGGCACCAACAACGTCGTGCGCATCGCCGCGCTGCGGCAGGTCGGCGGCCTGTACGACTCGATCACCGAGGACATGGCCACCGGCTTCGAGATCCACCGCCGCCGCAACCCGCACACCGGGCACTACTGGCGTTCCGTCTACACCCCCGACGTGCTCGCCGTGGGCGAGGGGCCCGCCTCCTGGACGGACTTCTTCACCCAGCAGCTGCGCTGGTCCCGGGGAACGTACGAGACGCTGTTCAAGCAGTACGGCAAGGCGCTGTTCCGGGTGCCCCCCGGCCGCCTCCTCAGCTACACGCTGATGCTCGTCTACTACCCGATGACCGCGGTCAACTGGCTGCTCGGCGTGGGCAGCTGCGTGCTGTTCCTCTGGTTCGGGGCGTCCGGCACCCAGGTCGCCGCCTCCATCTGGCTGATGCTCTACAGCGACGCCGCCGCCCTCCAGATCGGCCTCTACCTCTGGAACCGCCGGCACAACGTCTCCCCGCACGAGCCCGAGGGCTCCGGCGGTCTCGCCGGCATGGCCATGTCCGCGCTCTCCGCCCCGATCTACCTGAAGTCGCTGGGCTCGGCCGTGCTGCGCACCGACGGCCGGTTCGTCGTCACGCCCAAGGGCGGCCAGACCTCCCCGGACCGGCTGCTCACCTTCCGTATCCACCTCTGCTGGGCGGCGGTCCTGCTCTCCTCGCTCGCCGCGTCCGTGTACCTGGACCACACCCATGTGGCGATGCGGACCTGGGCGACGCTGGGTCTCGCGATATCGCTCTCCCCGGTCGCCGTCTGGGCCTGGACCGTCCGGCAGGACAGGCGCGCCGAGGCCGCGCGCGCCGTCCCCGTCCCGGCGCCCCCGCCGCCCGAACCGGCGTACGTCACCACCACCGCCCCCGCCCCGCCGGCGACCACCAAGGCGAGCGCCGGCACCACCGCCACCACCACCGCAGGAGGGAACTGACCCATGGCCTACCGGCCCTCGAAGCAGATGAGGAAGACGCTCCTGGGAGGCGGCGCGGTGGTGCTGCTCGCCGGGCTGAACGCTCCTGCGGCCCTGTCCTTCGCCGAGGACAGGTACCACGCGTACAAGATCGACCAGCCGGAGTACAAGGCGGAGTACGGCTCCTGGGAGCGGGTGGACATCCCCAAGGAGTACCGGACCAACGCGATCCACGCGGCGCTCCTGCACACCGGGAAGGTGCTGATCGTCGCGGGCTCCGGCAACGACGAGGCGCACTTCGACGCGGGCACCTTCGACACGGTGCTGTGGGACCCGGCCGAGAACACCTTCCAGAAGATTCCCACCCCCGAGGACTTCTTCTGCGGCGGCCACGCCCAGCTCCCCGACGGCCGTCTCCTGATCGCCGGCGGCACCGCCCGCTACGAGGTGCTCGACGACAAGGTGAAGCGGGCCGGCGGCGGCATGCGGGTCAAGAACGAGAACCCGGACAAGCCGCTGAAGCTCAAGAAGGGCACGGTCTTCCGCTCCCCCTCCGGCGTCGAGTACGCGGCCAAGTTCGACGTCACCGTCCCCAAGGCCAAGCGCGAGTTCGACGTCGACTACTTCGAGAGCGGCCAGATGAAGCCGTGGAAGACGAAGGTGACCGCCTCCGAGCAGCGGGTCTTCGTCGAGGCGGTGGACGAAGGACCCGAGGCGGTGGCGGCGGACGCCGCCCAGTACGAGATCGTCGGGCTGAAGGGCAAGGCCGCCGACAACTCCTACGGCCTCGCCGAGAAGATCACCATGGACAAGCAGGACTTCCAGGGGATCCGTGCCGCCTACGAGTTCGACCCGACGGCGGAGAAGTACATCAAGGTCGACCCGATGAAGGAGGCCCGCTGGTATCCGACGCTCGTCGGTCTCGAGGACGGCCGGGTGCTCTCCGTCTCCGGCCTCGACGACGTCGGCGCGATCCTCCCGGGCGACAACGAGGTCTACGACCCGAAGACGAAGAAGTGGTCCAAGGGCCCCTTCCACTACTTCCCGACCTACCCGGCGCTCTTCCTGACCAAGGGCGGCAAGCT
Source organism: Streptomyces sp. NPDC026589 (assembly GCF_040638385.1). Taxonomy (NCBI): domain Bacteria; kingdom Bacillati; phylum Actinomycetota; class Actinomycetes; order Kitasatosporales; family Streptomycetaceae; genus Streptomyces; species Streptomyces sp. NPDC026589. The sequence goes on along the minus strand of NZ_JBEZYG010000018.1, from coordinate 52,260 downwards.
CTTCTACCCGGGTGCCAACGCCGGTTACGGCCCGGCGGACAAGGGGCGCGAGCCCGGGATCTGGGACATCAAGAAGAACTCCTTCACCAAGGTGCCCGGACTGACCGACACCGACCAGCTGGAGACCGCGGCCTCGCTGCTGCTGCCGCCCGTGCAGGACCAGAAGGTGATGGTGCTCGGCGGCGGCGGGGTCGGCGAGTCGAAGAAGTCCACCGCCCGCACAGCGGTCATCGACCTCAAGCAGGAGAACCCGGCCTTCGAGCCGGGCCCCGACCTGCCGCAGGGCACGCGCTATCTGAACAGCGTGATCATGCCCGACGACACCGTCTTCACCAGCGGCGGATCCGAGGACTACCGGGGCCGCGGGGCGAGCAACATCCTGAAGGCGCAGTCCTACGACCCGAAGACCAACACCTTCAAGGAGGCGGCCGAGCCGACGGTGGGGCGCAACTACCACTCCGAGGCGCTGCTGCTGCCCGACGGGCGGGTGGCGACCTTCGGTTCCGACTCGCTCTACGGCGACAAGGACAACACCAAGCTCGGCAAGTTCGAGCAGCGCATGGAGGTCTACACCCCGCCCGCCCTGCACCGGGGCGGGGACGAGCGCCCGGTGATCGGCAACGGCCCCGAGAACGCCGAGCGCGGCGCGACGGTCACGTACGAGAGCGCCGACGCCGACCGGATCGCCACGGCCCGGCTGATGCGGCCGAGCGCCGTCACCCACACCACCGACGTGGAGCAGCGCTCCATCGAACTGGGCCTGAAGAAGGGCGACGGCAAGGTGAGCGTGACCGTGCCGGACGACCCCACGCTGGTGCCGCCCGGCTGGTACATGCTCTTCGTCACCGACACCGACGACGTTCCCTCCGAGGCGAAGTGGGTCAAGGTCGCCTGACCCCGGGGGCGCGCCGCGACCGGTTCAGGAGGCGGCGCGCCTCGCCAGGCCGAGCGCGTACTCCGGCCACCAGTCGCCGGCCGGCGGGCCGCCCCGGCAGGTGCCGTCGGAGTCGCCCGGCCGCTTGATCCACAGATAGGCGTCGAGCCGGTCGTCGCCGGTGTCGGTGGTCGGCGGCGTGCCGAGCCCCCGGCCCGGCGGATTGCACCAGGCCTCCTCACGGCCCCCGGACAGGGGGCCGTTGCCGTTGCGGCTGGTGTCGATCACGAAGTGCGAGCCGCCCACGGCGTCGGAGAGCCGCTTCGCGTACGTCTTCACGCTCCCGTTCGACTGGAAGTTGGAGACGTTCAGGGAGAAGCCGTCGGCCCGGTCGATGCCGGCCTGACGCAGCGGCTGCGCCATCTTGGACGGCTCGTCGATCCAGTCCGGGTTGCCCGCGTCCAGGTAGACCTGGGTGTTCGGCAGGGCCTTGAGCGTGTCCACCGCCTCGGAGAGGAGCTGGTAGCGCTCGGCGTGGTGCTCGGGCGGGGTGCAGCCGTCCGTGATGTGGGGGAGGGCGTCCGGCTCCAGGACCACGGTCGCGGGCGCGTTCCCGATGGCGTCGGCGAACTCCCCGATCCAGGAACGGTAGGAGTCCGCGTCCTTCGCGCCGCCCGCGGAGTAGAGCCCGCAGTCGCGGTGCGGGATGTTGTACGCCACCAGCAGGATGGTCTTCTTCCTGCGGGCGGCGGACTTCGCGGCGGCCCGGATGCCGGGGGCCGGGTCGTCCCAAGCGGGCCAGTCGGCCACCGGCCGGCCGGAGATCCGCCGCAGGATCTTCGCCTCCGCCTCGCGACCCTCCTTCTCCCAGGCGCGCACCTGGCGGGCCGCGTCGCTGTTCGGGTCGACCCAGTACGGGGAGGCCGCGCTCGGGGCGGGCTCTCCCCGGACGAGTTCGTCCGCCGCGTCGGCGGTTTTGGTGACGCGCGGTTCCGGTGTCGAGCAGCCCGCGGTGAGAACGGTCGCCAGGGTGAGGGCGGCCAGGACGGGGGCGGTACGAGGGAGAGCGCGGGGGACGATTCTGCGGCCGGACATCCAGACCCCTCGGACGGTGATGACTCACGGACACGGAACACAGGGAAGCGTGGGCCATCGTGACATATCGGTCACGGAGAGTGGCGGCGCGACACCGTCCGTGACCCGTACGCCGCCCGGGGCCTGTCCGGCCACTCCCGTGGTTGCCCGCAGGGCGGCCCTGCGGCCGGCGGGAATGGCCGGACAGGTCCTACGGTCCGGCGCGCGTCAGTCCGAGGCGGTCAGCGCGATCCCCAGCGGGGTGCGCTCGTACAGCACCTGGTGTCCGTAGCGCCGCGAGGTCAGCAGCCCCGCCCCGCGCAGCACGGACAGATGGGCCGACACGGACGAGGGGGCGAGGCCCATCCGGTGTGCCAGCGCGCTCGTCCCGGCCGGTTCGTCCAGGGCGCACAGCACGTCGGCCCGGACCCGGCCGAGCAGCCGGGCGAGGGTCTCCGGGGTCCGGTCGCCGGACTCGCTCCACAGCCCGCCGATGCCGCGCGCGGGGTAGATCAGCCCGGGCCGCCACGGCTCCTCGTGGCCGCCCACCACCTCCGGCCAGACGAAGACGCTCGGCATCAGCACCAGCCCCTGCCCGCCGAGCACCCGCTCGTGGTCGCCCTGGGTCCCGGTCACGGTGAGCGTCGAGCCGTTCCAGCTCAGCCGGGGGCTCAGCTCACCCAGCAGCTGTTCGAGGCCGCTCTCCGCGAGTCGCCGGGAGTGGTAGGCGATGTCGGCCTCCAGCAGCGCCCGCAGCCGGGGCCAGTACGGCTCGATCAGCGCCTGCCAGGCCCGCTCCAGCAGATCGGCGAGCTCGCGCACCGCCCGCGCCGGATCGGCCAGCAGCCGCCGGCCCGTCGCCGACGCGGTCCCGCCGGGCCGGTCCGCCAGGGCCAGCGCCATGTCGGCCCGCGCCACCTCCGGATCGATCGCCCGGACGGCCGCGATCTCCTCCTCGAACGTCGCGAGCGGCCCGATCGGCGGCGGGCAGATGAAGTCCGGGTTGTGGCCGATGGCGGGCATCAGCAGCCACAGCGGCTCCAGGTCCAGTGCCCCGGACGCCTCCCGGATCCGGCGGAGCCACGGCAGGTGGTAGCCGTGGCGGCCGGGGCGGTGCAGCGTACGCACCGCCTCCTGGGTCTCGAACAGCGGTGACAGCGCGAACCGGCAGCGCAGCAGATCGCTCTCGCCGAAGTGCAGCTGGAACGGCATCCCTCTCCCTCGCGCCACGGCCTGGACATTCGGCTCCAGCCGAAAGTCTAGGGCCGGCCGCCCCTCGGCCACAGGCTCGTCCCATGCCGACCGAAAGACCCGCCCCGGCGGACACACCCCGTACCCCGCCCGCCCCGGCGGCGCCGGTCCCGGCTCCGCCCCCGGAGCGTGCCGCCCGCCCTGACCCGGGCCCCGGGCCCACGCTCCGGGAGCCCACCGCACCCAAGGCCCCCGCCCCCAAGGCCCCGGCTTCCGCCGCCCCGCGCGGCTACCGGGCCGTCTTCGCCGTCACCGAATTCCGGGCCGTCTTCGCCGCGCACCTCCTCTCGCTGCTCGGCGTCGTCGTCAGCGAGCTGGCGCTCACCGTGCTCGTCTACGACCTCACCGGCTCCCCGTTGCTCAGCGCACTGACGTTCGCGCTGGGGCTGCTGCCGTACATGATCGGAGGGACGCTGTTCGCGGGGGTCGCCGACCGCTACCCGGCCCGCCGCGTCCTGGTCGTCTGCGACCTGCTCTGCGCGGCCTGCGTCGCCGTGATGCTGGTGCCCGCCACCCCGGTCGCCGGACTCCTCGCCCTGCGCTGCCTGGTCGCCGCCGTCGCGCCCGTCTTCACCGGGACGCGGATGGCGGCGCTCACCGACATCCTCGGCGAGGGCGACCTCTACGTGCTGGGCCGTTCGCTGCTGCGGATCGTCTCGCAGAGCGCGATGCTCATCGGGTTCGGCGCCGGAGGGGTGCTGCTCACCGTGCTGTCGCCGCGCGGCGCGATCACCGTCACCGTGGTGACCTTCCTCTGCTCGGCGGCCCTGCTCCGCTTCGGCACCCGCGACCGGCCCGCTCGTGCCGCCACCGGCGACGGCGGCGGCGGGACGCTGCTGAAGGAGTCGTTCGCCGGAGCCCGCCTGGTGCTGGGCGACCGCCGTATCCGGGCGCTGATGCTGCTGTTCTGGCTGCCCCCCATGTTCGTGGTGGCCCCGGAGGCGCTCGCCGCCCCGTACGCCGACGCGATCGGGGCCCCGCCCGCCGCGCTCGGGCTGCTGCTCTGCGCGATGGCCGTCGGGCACATCGGGGCCGAGCTGTTCGTGGGCGCCGCGCTCGGCCCCCGTAACCGCTCCCGGATCGTCCTGCCGGTCGCGGCCGTCGGCCTGCTCCCGCTCCTCGTGTACGCGGTCCGCCCCGGTCTGCTGCTCGCCCTGGCGGCCCTCGCCCTGGCCGGTGCGGGCGCCGCCTATGTGATCGGGCTCGACCAGTGGTTCGTCGACGCCGTGCCCCAGGAGCTGCGCGGCCGGGCCATGACGCTGCTCACCGCCGGGCTGATGACCGTCCAGGGGTTCGGGATGGCGCTGGCGGGGCTCGCGGCCGAGTTCTTCCCCGTGCACCAGGTGGTCGCCGGATCCGGAATCATCGGTACCGTCTGCACCCTCCTGCTGGTCGCCGAGGTCCGCAGGACAGCCCCCGGACGCATGTCCGATACCGAAGGACGAGACGGGGCTGACCGGCATGTGACCAATCGGTAAGGTCGATGCCGTGCCGAAGCCGCTCAGTCTTGCCTTCGATCCCATCGCCCGCGCCGACGAGCTCTGGCAGCAGCGCTGGGGACCCGTGCCCTCGATGGGGGCGATCACCTCGATCATGCGGGCCCAGCAGATCCTGCTCGCCGAGGTCGACGCCGTCGTCAAGCCGTACGGGCTGACCTTCGCCCGGTACGAGGCGCTGGTGCTGCTCGCCTTCTCCAAGGCCGGTGAGCTGCCGATGTCCAAGATCGGGGAGCGGCTGATGGTGCATCCCACCTCGGTCACCAACACCGTGGACCGGCTGGTCAGGTCCGGTCTCGTCGAGAAGCGGCCGAACCCCAACGACGGCCGCGGAACGCTGGCGTCCATCACCGACAAGGGCCGCGACGTCGTCGAGGCGGCCACCCGGGACCTGGTCGCGATCGACTTCGGGCTCGGGGTGTACGACTCCGAGGAGTGCGCCGAGATCTTCGCCATGCTGCGTCCGCTGCGGGTGGCGGCCCAGGACTTCGAGGAGAAGTGAACGCGGGCCTCCGGTGAGGCCGGGGTCGCGCGAAGATCGCGCCGGTCGTCCCGTTACGCTCGTAGTCATGAAACAGAACGTGCTCACCCGCTACCGGGTGATGGCCTACGTCACCGCCGTCTGGCTGCTCGTCTTCACCGCGGCGATCATCGCGAAGTACGGCTTCGAGACCGGCGACACCATGCTGATCTCGCAGATCCACGGCGTGCTGTTCATCGTCTACGTCGTCTTCGCGTTCGATCTCGGCTCCAAGGCGAAGTGGCCCTTCGGCAAGCTCCTGTGGGTGCTGGCCGCCGGCTGCATCCCCTTCGCCTCGTTCTTCGTCGAACCGAAGGTCAGCCGCGAGGCCCGCGCCCTGGTCACCGACCCCGCACCGGTGACCGCCGAGGCCTGAGAGGCTGTCGGACCACCCCGAACCGCCCCGCGCGAAAAGCGCCGGGCGGTTTGCCATCGACATTTACTAGGACGTCCTAGTAAATTCGAGGTATGGACGCTGACGCGATCGAGGAAGGCCGCCTCCGCTGGCAGGCCCGTTACGACAAGGCCCGCAAGCGTGACGCGGACTTCACCACGCTCTCCGGCGACCCGGTCGAGCCCGCGTACGGGCCACGCCCCGGCGACACGTACGAGGGATTCGAGCGGATCGGCTGGCCGGGGGAGTACCCCTTCACCCGCGGACTGCACGCCACCGGCTACCGGGGCCGTACGTGGACGATCCGCCAGTTCGCCGGCTTCGGCAACGCGCGGCAGACCAACGAGCGCTACAAGATGATCCTCGCTGCGGGCGGCGGCGGCCTCAGCGTCGCCTTCGACATGCCGACGCTCATGGGCCGGGACTCCGACGACCCGCGCTCGCTGGGCGAGGTCGGTCACTGCGGGGTCGCCATCGACTCCGCCGCCGACATGGAGGTCCTCTTCGGGGACATCCCCCTCGGCGACGTCACCACCTCGATGACGATCAGCGGCCCGGCCGTGCCCGTCTTCTGCATGTACCTGGTCGCCGCCGAGCGCCAGGGCGTCGATCCGGCCGTGCTCAACGGCACGCTCCAGACCGACATCTTCAAGGAGTACATCGCGCAGAAGGAGTGGCTCTTCCAGCCCGAGCCCCACCTGCGCCTCATCGGCGACCTGATGGAGCACTGCGCCCGCGACATCCCCGCCTACAAGCCGCTCTCCGTCTCCGGCTACCACATCCGCGAGGCCGGGGCGACGGCCGCGCAGGAGCTGGCGTACACCCTCGCGGACGGCTTCGGCTACGTGGAGCTTGGCCTCTCGCGCGGCCTGGACGTCGACACCTTCGCCCCCGGGCTCTCCTTCTTCTTCGACGCGCACCTGGACTTCTTCGAGGAGATCGCCAAGTTCCGCGCCGCCCGCCGCATCTGGGCCCGCTGGATGAAGGAGACGTACGGCGCCAGGACCGACAAGGCGCAGTGGCTCCGCTTCCACACCCAGACCGCCGGCGTCTCGCTCACCGCGCAGCAGCCGTACAACAACGTGGTGCGCACCGCCGTCGAGGCGCTCTCCGCCGTGCTCGGCGGCACCAACTCGCTCCACACCAACGCCCTCGACGAGACCCTCGCCCTCCCCTCCGAGCAGGCCGCCGAGATCGCCCTGCGCACCCAGCAGGTGCTGATGGAGGAGACCGGCGTCGCCAACGTGGCCGACCCGCTGGGCGGCTCCTGGTACGTGGAACAGCTCACCGACCGGATCGAGGCCGAGGCCGAGAAGATCTTCGACCAGATCAAGGAGCGCGGCACCCGGGCGCACCCCGACGGGCAGCACCCCATCGGGCCGATGACCTCCGGCATCCTGCGCGGCATCGAGGACGGCTGGTTCACCGGCGAGATCGCCGAGTCCGCGTTCCAGTACCAGCGGGCCCTGGAGAAGGGCGACAAGCGGGTCGTCGGCGTCAACGTCCACCACGGCTCGGTCACCGGCGACCTGGAGATCCTCCGGGTCAGCCACGAGGTCGAGCGCGACCAGGTCAGCCAGCTCGCCGACCGCAAGTCCCACCGCGACGACGCCAAGGTGACCGCCGCCCTCGACGCGATGCTCGCCTCCGCCCGCGACGGCTCGAACATGATCGCGCCGATGCTGGACGCGGTACGGGCCGAGGCCACGCTCGGCGAGATCTGCGGGGTGCTGCGCGAGGAGTGGGGCACCTACACGGAGCCGCCGGGCTTCTGAGGGCCCGTCACCCTCTCCGTGGCCCGGTGGCTTCCCGCCGGGCCACGGAGGCCGCCGCGTGCGCCCGGTTCCGGCCCCGGCTACCCGGCCTGCGCGCCCGCCAGCCCCAGCAGGAGCAGTGAGGTGAAGCCGCTCGCCCACGCGGAGTCCACCGGCTCCGCGCTCACCAGAGTGCGGTGCACCACGGCTCCGGCGATCACGTCGAAGATCAGGTCCGCGTTGCGGGCGGCGGTCGAGGAGTCGTCCTCGTACCGCAGCTCGCCGCGGGCCTGGGCGCGTTCCCGGCCCAGCAGCACCAGCCGCTTCTGCCGGTCCACGATCGCCGAGCGGATCCTCAGGCGCAACGATTCGTCGCGGGTGGACTCGGCGACCACCGCCATCAGCGCCGTACGGGCCTCCGGCCGCTCCAGCAGGGCGGCGAACTGGAGCACGACGCCCTGGACGTCGGCGGCCAGGCTGCCCCGGTCGGGCAGTTCCAGCTCGTCGAAGAGGACGGCGACCGCGTCCACGACCAGTTCGTTCTTGCCCGCCCAGCGCCGGTACAGGGTCGTCTTGGCGACACCGGCCCGGGTCGCCACATCGCCCATCGTCAGCTTCGACCAGCCGAGATCGACCAGGGACGCCCGCGTCGCTTCGAGGATCGCGGCATCGGCCGCGGTGCTCCGCGGACGTCCTGTTCGGGTGGCTCGGGGGTCGCTGTGGTTCATGATGCGGCGACCATACCGGCCGGTAGGGGAGACGGTTGTGCTCCGGTGCCCGTGAGACAGATCACCGGGAGCACCTGTCCGGGCGGGGTGATCGGCGGTTACGCTACGGGTCGTAGCGTAAGGAAGGCGGCCGGATCGCCCCCTGCGCCACGGAACGAACGAGTGACAACCATCGGGGTCCTTACGGGGATCCCGGGCGCCGGGTGGGGACCCGGAGCCGCACGGACCGGCCGGATGGGGATCCGGAAGGTCCACCCGGGCCTTTCGGGGTCCGGTCAGTTCCAGCCAGGGTCTTTCAGGGGCCCTACCGGTTCCTCCGGGCCCCACGGGCGCTCCGGGGAGCCGGGACCGCCTCGGCCCGTCCGCCCCCCGCACACCGGTTGGGGGCGCCCGGGCGGGTCCGGTTCTCGCACTCGCTTTCCGGAACGGTGTGCTCAGGGGGGAGGATGTACGCATGCAGCCTAGGAACATGTCCATGAGCGGCGTTGTCGACCTCGCCGCTGTCAAGGCGGCCGGTGAGGCCAAGGTCAAGGCGGAGCAGGCCCGCGCGGAGGCCGCCCGTACCGGCGGCGCCGGCGCCGTCGCGCCCACCGCCCTGGTGATCGACGTCGACGAAGCCGGATTCGAGCGCGATGTCCTCCAGCGCTCCGCCGAAGTCCCCGTCGTCATCGACTTCTGGGCCGAGTGGTGCGAGCCGTGCAAGCAGCTGGGCCCCCTGCTGGAGCGCCTGGCCGTCGAGTACAACGGCCGCTTCCTGCTGGCCAAGGTCGATGTCGACGCGAACCAGATGCTGATGCAGCAGTTCGGCATCCAGGGCATCCCGGCGGTCTTCGCCGTCGTCGCCGGGCAGGCCCTCCCGCTCTTCCAGGGCGCGGCCCCCGTGGGCCAGATCCGCGAGACGCTTGATCAGCTGATCCAGGTCGGCGAGGAGCGCTTCGGGCTGACCGGAATCGCCGTCGACCCGGACGCCGCTCCGGCGGACGCGGTCCCGGCCGAGGCGCCGGCCGGCCCGTACGACGCCGTGCTGGAGGCCGCCGCGTCCGCTCTCGACGCCAATGACTTCGGTGGCGCGGTCCAGGCGTACAAGAACGTCCTCGCGGATGATCCGGGCAATCCGGAGGCCAAGCTGGGTCTGGCCCAGGCGGAGTTGCTCGGCCGCGTCCAGGGCCTGGACCCGCAGGCGGTCCGCAAGGAAGCCGCGGACAGTCCGGGCGATGTGAACGCCCAGCTGGCCGCCGCCGATCTCGACCTGGTCGGCGGGCATGTCGAGGACGCCTTCGGCCGGCTCGTCGAAGCGGTCCGCCGTACCGCGGGCGACGACCGCGACGCCGCCCGGCTGCGACTCCTCGAACTGTTCGAGGTGATCGGTCCGGAGGACCCCAGGGTCACCGCCGCGCGCACCGCACTGGCCCGCGTCCTGTTCTGAGCCCGGGTCTTCCGTTACCTCAGGTCCGCTCCGGACGCGCCCGGTTGTTCCGATGTGACAAGACGGCCGCACCGCCCCCCGGGCGGCGCGGCCGTTTTGCCGTCCTGACGCCAAAGAGGAACGCGAGAAGGCCGCGCTTTACCAAATCTTGACAAAGATGCAAGCTGTTACTCGCAGTAAGGCGGGTCGGTGATTCTGTCCTGTTTCCAGGAAGTTTCCCGCCATTCGGATGTCCCTTTCGTGCCACCCTGTGTCGCCGCGTGACGCCACCCTGTCGTCCTGTGGTTATCGGGCCGTTACTAGCGAGTAATGATCCCCCTTGTGTCACGGCCGTGAATGCACCACGATCGGCCACGCTCGGTCCCATACCCTCGGCCCGGTCTCCAGCCGGTGCCCGAGGGTCTGTTGGGTCCCCACCGAGTGGTCGGCGGCAGTGGCGCCGGCCGCGGACAGGGGGGTTCCCGCCCACCGGGCGGGGCCTGTCCGACCGGCCGCGCGGACAGCGCGGCCAGTGGTTGTCGCTCGGGGGTGAACGCCGGTGGATCGGATGCGGGACACGTCTCCGAGTGCGGGCGCTCTCCTTCCCGAGGACGTAGCACTTCTCCCATCCCCGGACGGGCACGACGCCCGGACCGGAGATGTACGTCCGAGAAGAAGGAGCAAGTATGAGTTCCCAGGTTCGCGGTGGGACGAGATGGAAGCGGTTCGCCCTGGTCATGGTGCCGAGCGTCGTCGCCACGGCGGCGGTGGGCGTCGGCCTCGCACAGGGCGCGCTCGCCGCGTCGTTCAGTGTGTCCGGGCAGAGCTTCAAGGTCAGCACCGACAAGCTGGACGGCCACGACTTCGTCCAGTACGGCAGTGTCGCGGTCGGCAAGGACCTCAAGGGCAAGGAAGCCGCGCACCCGGTCGCGGTGTCGGGCTTCAGCAGCGCCACGATCACCAACATGTGCCAGTCGGTGGTCACGCCGGAGGTCCCCTTCATCGGCAAGAGCGTCAGTCTTGAGCTGAGGGCCGGCACCGACCCGGACCGGCCGGTCGAGGCCACCAACCTCTACCTGGACGTCGCACAGCTGGACGCCGACGCCGACTTCGAGAACATCGACATCGGTGTCGCGGCAGGTTCGCTGAAGAAGAAGAACCGGCCGAACGGGATAGGCATCCAGCCCGGTACCAAGGCCAACAAGGCGGGCTTCGCACAGCGTGCCGACCGGGCCGTCCTGACCAAGGTGAAGCAGACGGCGTGGGCGACCACCGCCGGCACCTTCAAGCTCAGCGACCTGAAGCTGAAGCTGCACACCGGCGTCAAGGAGTGCTTCTAGCACTCCGGCCAGGGTGACCGGAACGTCCTCTCCGGGCCTTCCGGTCACCCACCCTCCCCATCTCACGGCAGTACCGGTTCCAGGGAGCTGTTTTCCATGAGCCCCGAGTCCACAGGGCAGAACGAGCACTACATCCGCGTCATTCGGCGACGCTTCCGCGCCTGGCGGGGTCACCGGCCGTTCTGGGCCGGACTGTTCACCATGGCCGGTGGGATCCCCATCGCCTACTTCCCGTACGCCAGCATGACGCTCGGCAACATGACGCTGGCCATGTCCACCACGGCCGGCGCCGGATCCCTGATCATCGGGGTCCTGCTGATCACGCTCGGCCTGACGATGTGGTATCACAGCATCGTGCGGGTCTTCGCCGGTGTCGCGGCCATCCTGCTCGCGCTGATCTCCATCCCCGTCGCCAACATCGGCGGCTTCGTCGTCGGATTCGCCCTCGCCCTCGTCGGCGGAGCCATGTCCATTTCCTGGGCCCCGGGCAAGCCGGAGGACGCCGACGGGACACCGCTCGCCGAGCACCCCGACGAGGAGCGCTCCGCGGGCGGGTCGCGCGCCGCGGCCGTGCCGCAGCAGCAGGGCGCCGGGTACGACCTGGCAGCCGACGCCGACGGCGGGAGGCATCGTGCGGGGTGACGACGGACAGCAGATGAACGCCCACCCCGGCGACGACCTCCGCGAGCGCAGGGGCCCCCGTCACGCGGCCCCCAGGAAGTCGCTGCTGACCAAACTCCACCTGCCCAGCGGCAAGAAGGCCCTGGCGCTCGCCGCGATGCCGACGGCGGTCTTCGTGGGCATGGGGCTGACGCCCAAGCTGGCCCTGGCCGACGACCGTGCCGACATCCCGTTCGCGCCCGGACCGTGCGTCACCCGGTCCGACGAGCCGAGCGCGTCCGAGTCGCCGAACGCCACCCCGTCCCCGTCGGCCACGGCGAAGGACGAGTCCGACAAGGACGAGTCCGACAAGGACGCGAAGCCCGGCGACGACGCCACCGCCACGCCCACGACCTCGCCCTCGGCCGGCGGTTCCGCCGACGGGGCGAAGCCCGACGCGGACGCGGACAAGTCGGCGCGGACCGCCGGGGAGGCGCCCGCCGAGGCGCCCTCCGCGACCCCGACGCCCACGAAGTCGAAGAACCCGCTGGACCCGCTCGGGGTCGGCGACGCGCTCAAGGACCTCTTCGACGGGCCGGACGGCGAGGCCGGGACCGAGAAGCCGGCGAGTCCGTCCCCGAGCCGCACGACCGAGGCCCCGAAGCCCTCCGACGAGCCGTCCGACGCGGCGAAGGACCCGGCGAAGGACCTGGCCGGGAGCGCGGCGGACAAGGCGCAGGAGACGTCCGACAGGACGGCCGACGCCATCCGCGAAGCGGCCGGGAGGGCGGGCAAGGACGTCGAGGAACTCGACGAGGACGTCAAGGGACTCGACCCCAAGAAGGACGAGGACATCCCGGACGGTGCCAAACCCCGCTTCCCGTGCCCCGAGCCCGACCCGGACGCGCTCGCCGCGGCCGAACTGGAGCCCGGCATGCCGCTGCTCCCGTCCGACCCGTGGATCCTGGAGTCGACGCTGCTCACCCTCAACGGCCTGGACTACCACGGCATCGTCGAGGTGAGGAAGGCGGACGGCAGCATCAAGAAGGTGCTCAAGTTCACCGCCGCTTCCATCGACATCAAGGACCTGCACCAGCTGACGGTCGGCCCCGCGGGCACGACCGGCCATGTGAAGTCGCGGCCAGGATCCACCTCGACGATCCGCGACGGCGAGGTGACGATGTACACGGAGGAGCTGAAGGGCAACCTCTTCGGTCTCATCCCGATCACCTTCAGCCCCCAGACCCCGCCGCCGCTGAACGTCCCCTTCGCCTTCTTCACCAAGGTGACGGTGGTCCAGGCCGGCCAGTTCGGCGGCACGCTCACCGTTCCGGGACTGAAGAACTACCTCGACGGCGGCAACGGCTGACAGCCGCCCGCCCCCGGTCCCGTCCGGGAGCCGCACAGGGCCGTGGGCCGTACTCCTCACCAGGAGTACGGCCCACGGCCCTGTCGGTGCGGGGTGCGGGTCAGTCCCGCTCGCCGCCCAGGTGGTGCACCCGGACCATGTTGGTGGTGCCGGGGATGCCGGGGGGCGAGCCGGCGGTGATGATCATCGTGTCGCCGTCGTTGTAGCGGTTCAGCTTCAGCAGCTCCGCGTCGACCAGGTCGACCATCGCGTCGGTGTTGTCCGCGTGCGGGACGACGTGCGACTCGACGCCCCAGCTCAGCGCGAGCTGGTTGCGGGTGGCCTCGTCCGTGGTGAAGGCCAGGATCGGCTGGGCCGTGCGGTAGCGGGAGAGGCGGCGGGCGGTGTCGCCGGACTGGGTGAAGGCGACCAGGGCCTTGCCGTCCAGGAAGTCCGCGATCTCGCAGGCGGCGCGGGCCACCGAACCGCCCTGCGTACGGGGCTTCTTGCCGGGGACCAGCGGCTGGAGGCCCTTGGAGAGCAGCTCCTCCTCCGCCGCGACGACGATCTTCGCCATCGTCTTGACCGTCTCGATCGGGTAGGCGCCCACCGAGGACTCGGCGGAGAGCATGACCGCGTCCGCGCCGTCCAGGATCGCGTTGGCGACGTCGGACGCCTCGGCGCGGGTCGGCCGCGAGTTGGTGATCATCGACTCCATCATCTGGGTCGCCACGATCACCGGCTTGGCGTTGCGCCGGCACAGCTCCACCAGGCGCTTCTGCACCATCGGGACCTTCTCCAGCGGGTACTCGACGGCCAGGTCGCCGCGGGCCACCATCACACCGTCGAACGCCATGACGACGCCCTCCATGTGCTCGACCGCCTGCGGCTTCTCCACCTTGGCGATGACGGGGACCCGGCGGCCCTCCTCGTCCATCACCTTGTGGACGTCCTTGACGTCCTCGGCGTCCCGGACGAAGGAGAGCGCGACCAGGTCGCAGCCCATCCGCAGCGCGAAGCGCAGGTCCTCGACGTCCTTCCCGGACAGGGCGGGGACGTTGACCGCCGCGCCGGGCAGGTTGATGCCCTTGTGGTCGGAGATGACACCGCCCTCGATGACGATGGTCCTCACCCGGGGGCCCTCGACCGCGACGACCTTCAGCTCGACGTTGCCGTCGTTGATCAGGATCGGGTCGCCCTTGACGACGTCGCCGGGCAGCCCCTTGTAGGTCGTGCCGCAGATCGACTTGTCGCCGGGGACGTCCTCGGAGGTGATGGTGAACTCGTCCCCGCGGACCAGCTCGACCGGGCCCTCGGCGAACTTCGCCAGCCGGATCTTCGGGCCCTGGAGGTCGGCGAGCACGCCCACCGCGCGGCCGGTCTCGGCGGCCGCCTTGCGGACACGGTCGTAACGGCCCTGGTGTTCCTCGTGGGAACCGTGACTGAAGTTGAAACGGGCCACGCTCATGCCGGCCTCGATCAGAGCGACGAGCTGCTCATGGGAGTCGACGGCGGGACCGAGGGTGCAGACGATTTTGGAACGGCGCATGAGGCGGATCCTATCGGTTTGTTTCACTGCGGAATATTCCGTCTGGTGGAAGGTACAAAGGGGCGCGGGGGTGCTCAGTTGTCGACCCCTCCGAGCCTCGCGGGCTACGGACGGCCGACGAGCGCGAACGTCTGGTCGGCGATCTCCAGCTCCTCGTCCGTCGGTACCACGGCGACCGCCACCCGCGCGTACTCCGGCGAGATCAGCCGCGGCTCTCCGGACCGTACGGCGTTGAGCGAGGCGTCCACCGCCATGCCCAGCTCCTCCAGGCCCGCGATGGCAGCTTCCCGCACCGGGGCCGCGTTCTCCCCGACCCCCGCCGTGAACGCCACCGCGTCCACTCGGCCGAGCACCGCCGTATAGGCGCCGATGTACTTCTTCAGCCGGTGGATGTAGATGTCGAAGGCCAGCGCGGCCCGCTCGTCTCCCTCGTCGATCCGGCGGCGGATCACCCGCATGTCGTTGTCGCCGCAGAGGCCGACCAGCCCGCTCTTCTTGTTCAGCAGGACGTCGATGTCGTCGGCCGACATGCCCGCCACCCGCTTCAGGTGGAAGGTGACCGCCGGATCGATGTCCCCGGAGCGCGTACCCATCACGAGCCCTTCCAAGGGCGTCAGCCCCATGGAGGTGTCCACGCACCGTCCGCCCGCGACCGCCGACGCGGACGCCCCGTTGCCCAGGTGCAGCACGATGACGTTCACGTCCTCCGGCGCCCGGCCCAGCAGCTCGGCCGTCTTCCGGGAGACGTACGCGTGCGAGGTGCCGTGGAAGCCGTAGCGGCGGATGCGGTGCGCGTCGGCGGTCTCCACGTCGATCGCGTACCGCGCGGCCGCCTCCGGCATCGTCGTGTGGAACGCCGTGTCGAAGACCGCGACCTGCGGCAGGTCCGGCCGCAGCGCCCGCGCCGTGACGATGCCCGTGATGTTCGCCGGGTTGTGCAGCGGTGCGACCGGGACGAGGCGCTCGATCTCCTTCAGCACCTCGTCGGTGACCACGGTCGGCGCGCTGAACCGCAGCCCGCCGTGCACCACCCGGTGCCCGATCGCGGCGAGTTCGGCGGAGTCGAGGCCGAGGCCGTCCGCCGCCAGCTCATCGGCCGCCGCCTTGAGCGCCGCGTCGTGGTCCGCGATCCGGCCCGTACGCTCACGGGGCTCGGCATCGCCGCCGGTCAGCGGCGTGTGCACCAGGCGTGAGGTCTCCTCGCCGATCCGCTCGACCAGGCCCGAGGCGAGCCGGGAGCGGTCGCGCATGTCGAGGAGCTGGTACTTCACCGACGAGGAGCCGGAGTTGAGGACGAGGACGCGGTGCGGTTCCACAGGGGCTGCCGTGCTTTCGTTTCCGGAGTCGGTGGCCGGGGGAGTGGCCGGGGGAGTGGGTGTCGTCATGCGGGGCGCTCCTCGCCCTGCGCCTGGATCGCCGTGATCGCCACGGTGTTGACGATGTCCTGGACGAGCGCGCCGCGCGACAGGTCGTTGACCGGCTTGCGCAGCCCCTGGAGCACCGGGCCGACCGCCACCGCGCCCGCCGAGCGCTGCACGGCCTTGTAGGTGTTGTTGCCGGTGTTCAGGTCCGGGAAGATCAGCACGGTCGCCTGGCCCGCCACCTCGGAGCCGGGCAGCTTCGTCGCCGCGACGGACGGCTCGACCGCCGCGTCG
This sequence comes from Streptomyces sp. NPDC026589, assembly GCF_040638385.1. NCBI lineage: Bacteria > Bacillati > Actinomycetota > Actinomycetes > Kitasatosporales > Streptomycetaceae > Streptomyces > Streptomyces sp. NPDC026589. The sequence continues at coordinate 36,272 of NZ_JBEZYG010000018.1, read as the reverse complement.
TACTGGATCGGCCCCTCCACCCGCAGCTCGGGCCGCTCCGCCCGCACCCGCTCGGTGGCCTCGCGCACCTTGTCGACGTCCGCGCCGGAGCCGGAGGTCCCGGTGGAGTACGACAGCATCGCGATCCGGGGCTCCACGCCGAACCGGGCCGCCGTCACCGCCGACTGCACGGCGATGTCCGCGAGCTGCTCCGCGTCCGGGTCCGGGTTGACGGCGCAGTCGCCGTACACGAGGACCTTGTCGGCCAGGCACATGAAGAAGACGGACGACACGATCGACGCGTCCGGCTTCGTCTTGATGATCTCGAACGCCGGTCGGATCGTGGCCGCCGTGGAGTGCACCGACCCGGACACCATCCCGTCGGCGAGACCCTCCCGCACCATCAGCGTGCCGAAGTAGTTCACGTCCGCCACCACGTCGACGGCCAGCTCCACCGTCACCCCGCGGTGCGCGCGCAGTTCGGCGTACCGCTCGGCGAAGACGCCCCGCAGCTCCGAGGTCTGCGGGTCGATCAGCTGGGTGTCCGCGAGATCGATGCCGAGGTCGGCGGCCTTCTTCCGGATCACGTCCACGTCGCCGAGCAGCGTGAGGTCGCAGACGTCCCGGCGCAGCAGTACGTCGGCGGCGCGCAGCACCCGTTCCTCGGTTCCTTCCGGCAGCACCACGCGCTTGCGGTCGGAGCGGGCCTGTTCCAGCAGCTCGTGTTCGAACATCATCGGCGTGACGCGTCCGCTGCGGGCCACCGAGATCCGGTCGAGGAGGGCGCCGGTGTCGACATGTCGCTCGAACAGGCCGAGGGCGGTCTCCGCCTTGCGGGGGGTCGCCGCGTTCAACTTCCCTTCGAGGGCGAAGAGTTCACCGGCGGTGGGGAAGGAGCCGCCGGCCACCGACACGACCGGGGTCCCCGGTGCGAGCCGGGCGGCCAGCGTGAGTATCTCCTCGCCGGGGCGCTCGTTCAGGGTCAGCAGCACGCCCGCGATGGGCGGGGTGCCCGCGCTGTGCGCGGCCAGCGAACCCACCACCAGGTCCGCCCGGTCCCCGGGGGTGACCACCAGACAGCCGGGCGTCAGCGCGTTCAGCAGGTTCGGCAGCATGGCCCCGCCGAACACGAAGTCCAGCGCGTCGCGCGCGAGTCCCGAGTCGTCGCCGAGCAGCACCGTGCCGTCCAGCGCCGCGGTGATCTGGGCGACCGTGGGCGCCGAGAGCGCCGGGTCGTCCGGCAGGACGGAGACGGGCACCGGCAGCCGGGCCGCGAGCCGCTCCGCGATCGTCTCGCGGTCCTCGGCGGCGACCCGGTTCACCACCATGGCCAGCACATCGCAGCCGAGGCCCGCGTAGGCGCGGTACGCGTTACGGGTCTCGGCGCGCACGGACTCCGCGTTCTGCCCCTTGCCGCCGACCACAGCGATCACCGAGGCCCCGAACTCGTTGGCCAGCCGGGCGTTCAGCGCCAGCTCGTCGGGGAGCTGGGTGGCGGCGAAGTCGCTGCCCAGGACCAGGACCACCTCGTAGTCGCGAGCCACCTGGTGGAAGCGCTCGACGAGCCGGGAGACCAGCTCGTCCGTGCCCTTCTCCGCCTGCACGGCGGAGGCCTCGTGGTAGTCCAGACCGTAGACGGAGGCCGGGCTCTGGGAGAGCCGGTAGCGGGCCCGCAGCAGCTCGTAGAGCCGGTCGGGCCCGTCGTGGACCAGCGGACGGAAGACGCCGACCCGGTCCACCTGACGCGTCAGAAGCTCCATGACTCCCAGCTCGACGACCTGCCGGCCGTCCCCCCGGTCGATCCCGGTCACGTACACGCTGCGCGCCACGCGTGCTCTCCCGTCCTCGTGTTCGGTGCCGCGACCCGTAGGCCGTCCGGACCTGCGGTGACGCCCCCGTGCCCGCCCGGTGATCCGCCGGGTGCGGCATTGGTCTGCATTGCCTCTTGACGATACCTGCGGGGGCCGCTATGCCGCCCGCCGGAGGCCTCGCCCTGTCGGCCGGGCACAGCGGCCCCCGCCCGAGGGCCCTCCTACCCCCTGCGCCCGGCCGAAAGCGCGGGGCCCGTGCCGGGCGTGGGACAATCGTCCTGGTTCAGGGCACGGAGGCCGCCACGGTCGGTCTCCCGGAAAAGCGCGACTAACGAGCAGGAGACACACCTCGATGCGCATCGGAATTCTCACCGCGGGCGGCGACTGCCCCGGCCTGAACGCAGTGATCCGGTCGGTCGTCCACCGGGCCGTGGTCGGCCACGGCGACGAGGTCATCGGCTTCGAGGACGGCTTCAAGGGGCTGCTCGACGGCCACTTCCGCCCCCTCGACCTCAACGCGGTCAGCGGCATCCTCGCCCGCGGCGGCACCATCCTCGGCTCGGCCCGCCTGGAGCGCGACCGGCTGCGCGAGGCCGCCGAGAACTGCGAGGAGCTGTCCCGCCGCTACGGCATCGACGCGCTCATCCCGATCGGCGGCGAGGGCACGCTCACCGCGGCCCGCATGCTCTCCGACGCGGGCATGCCGGTCGTCGGCGTCCCGAAGACCATCGACAACGACATCTCCTCCACCGACCGGACCTTCGGGTTCGACACGGCGGTGGGCGTCGCGACCGAGGCCATAGACCGTCTCAAGACCACCGCCGAGTCCCATCAGCGTGTGATGGTCGTCGAGGTCATGGGCCGGCACGCGGGCTGGATCGCGCTGGAGTCCGGGATGGCCGGCGGCGCCCACGGCATCTGCCTGCCCGAGCGCCCCTTCCAGGTCGACGACCTGGTCAGGATGGTCGAGGAGCGGTTCGCGCGCGGCAAGAAGTTCGCCGTCATCTGCGTCGCCGAGGGCGCGCACCCGGCGGAGGGCTCCATGCCGTACGCCAAGGGCGCGATCGACCAGTACGGCCACGAGCGCTTCCAGGGCATCGGCAACCGCCTGGCCATCGAGCTGGAGACCCGGCTCGGCAAGGAGGCCCGGCCGGTCATTCTCGGCCATGTCCAGCGCGGCGGCACGCCGACCGCGTACGACCGGGTGCTCGCCACCCGCTTCGGCTGGAACGCCGTGGAGGCCGTGCACCGCGGCGACTTCGGCCGGATGACCGCCCTGCGCGGCAACGACATCGCCATGGTCCCGCTCGCCGACGCCGTCACCCAGCTGAAGAGGGTGCCCGCCGAGCGGATGTACGAGGCCGAGTCCGTCTTCTAGCCGCCCTTCCGGTGGTCGTGTTTCAGGCAGCGGCAGCCCCTCCGGAACCGCACGGGCCGCACGGGTGGCCCGTGCGGGGTCACACCCCGGCGGTCCGCCAGAACTGGTCCACCACCCGGGACAGGAACGCCCGGCCCGCGTCGCCCGTCGACCCGGCGCGTTCCTGGCCCGTGCTGCTCCAGCTCAGCGTGGAGACCATCAGGGCCTGGTAGTCGGCGTGCAGCTGTTCCAGCACCTCCTGGATCAGTGCCCGGTCCAGCGGGACGATCTTGGCGACCGGGCGGACGTACGCCTGCCAGCGCGTGGTGACCGCGCTGCTCAGCAGCTCCGCCAGCTCCGCGTCGCGGCCCGTCGCCGTCAGGAACTGCGCGGCCGTCAGCTCCAGCGCCCGGCACAGGGCCGCCGACTGCTTCTCGTTGCCCCGCCAGCGCCCCGACTCCTCCATCCGCAGGTACGAGGCGCCGGTCATCCCCAGCAGGCGGGCCAGATCGTCCACGGTCAGTTCCCGCGTCATCCGGTGCTCGCGCAGCGTGGCGGCGGCCGCCAGCAGCTCCCCGGGGGCGCACCAGAGGACGCCGGCGAGGGCGGTCAGCTCGCGCTCCCCGGGCGTCGCGAGGCCGCGCTCCCAGGCGATGACGGTCTCTGCGCTGATCCGGAGTCCGTACTGGGCGGCGAGCCCGTAGGCGACATGGCCGGGAGCCATCCCCAGAGCCTCGCGGAGACGGCGCGCGGCGGGGGCGTTGAATGGCGGGATGGGGTGCACGGGCCCACCGTAGAAGTCCATTTCCGCCCTGGCTACGGTACGTTCCCCACAGATCACGCTTCGTAGGAACCTCCAGTCGCGAACCGGGCGGGCGGTACGCGAATGCCGTCCCACCAGCGCTTTCTTTTGCTCCTCCGGAGGGGCGTGCCACGGCCGTGAAACCGACCGGCAAGCGCTTGTCGGCCATTCCCGTGGCGAACGGTCAGCGCCCCGAGGCCAGCCAGCGGTAGTGCAGTTCCGGTCGGCCGACCTGCCCATAATGCGGACGCCTCGTGGCGCTGCCGACGGTCACCAGGTGCTCCAGATACCGCCGGGCCGTGATCCGCGACATGCCCAGCCGCTCCCCGGCGGCGGCCGCCGTCACCCCTTCCGGCGACTCCTTCAGCACCCGGGTCACGGACTCCAGCGTCGGGCCGCTGAGCCCCTTGGGCAGCGTGGCCGGATGCGCGACCCGCAGCGCGCCCAGCGCCCGGTCCACCTCCTCCTGCCCGCTCGCCTCCCCCGCGGCGCCCCGGAACTCCGCGTACCGCACCAGCCGGTCCCGCAGCGTGGGGTACGTGAACGGCTTCAGCACGTACTGCACGACGCCGAGCGACACCCCCTCCCGCACCACCGCGAGATCCCGCGCCGAGGTCACCGCGATCACGTCCGCCCCGTGGCCGGAGGCGCGCAGCGAGCGCAGCAGCCCGAGTCCGTGTCCGTCCGGCAGATAGAGGTCGAGCAGCAGCAGATCCACCGGCGTCCGCTCCAGCGCCCGCACCGCCGCCGCCCGGGTGTGCGCCACCGCCGTGACCGTGAAGCCCTCCACCCGCTCGACGTACATCTGGTGGGCGTCGGCGGCCACCGGATCGTCCTCCACCACCAGGACCCGGATCATGCCGTGACCTCCTGGTGCGCGGACCCGGGCGTGGACCCGGACCCGGGCGCTGATCCGGACCCGGGGGTGGGCGCCGACCCGGATCCGGACGTGGGCCGCGAACCCGCCGACGCCCGGGCCGGAAGCGGCAGCCGTACGGTGAACCGCGCGCCGCCGTCCGGACCCGCGTCCAGCTCCACGGTGCCCCCGTTGCGGTACGCCGCCTGCCGCACCAGCGCCAGACCTAGCCCGCGCCCCGCCCCGTGCGTCGACCAGCCGCGCCGGAACACCTCGTCCGCCGCCTCCGGGCGGATGCCCGCTCCGGTGTCCGCGACCCGCAGCAGCAGCTCCCGCTCGTCCGCGAGTGCCGTCACGGTGACCCGGGCCCGCCCCACCGGGCCTCCGGGCGTCCGGGGCGCGGGCACCGCCGCGGCGCCGACGTCCGAGCCGGCGTCGGCGCCGTCCGAAGCCGCTTCCACCGCGTTGTCGATCAGGTTGCCCAGGATCGTCACCAGATCACGCTGGGCCAGCGAGGGCGGCAGCGCCCCGTCGTCGATCAGGCTGTCCTCCGCGAGCACCAGCTCCACGCCCCGCTCGTGTGCCTGGGCGGCCTTGCCCAGCAGCAGCGCCGCCAGGACCGGTTCCTCCACCGCCCCCACCACCCGGTCGGTCAGCACCTGCGCCAGCTCCAGCTCCGCCGTCGCGAAGTCCACCGCCTCCTCCACCCGGCCCAGCTCGATCAGCGACACCACGGTGTGCAGCCGGTTCGCCGCCTCGTGGGCCTGGGAGCGCAGCGCCTGCGTGAAACCGCGCTCCGAGTCCAGCTCCCCGGTCAGCGCCTGCAACTCGGTGTGGTCCCGCAGGGTCACCACCGTGCCGCGCCGCTCACCGCCCACCACCGGACGGGTGTTGACCACGATGACCCGCTCCGCCGTCAGGTGCAGCTCGTCCACCCGCGCCTCGGACGCCAGCAGTGCCCCGGTCAGCGGCGCGGGCAGGGCCAGCTCGTCGACCGTACGGCCGACCGCCTCCGCGTCCGGCTCCAGACCCAGCAGCTCCCGCCCGGCGTCGTTGATCAGCGCGACCCGCCGCCGCCCGTCGAGCATCAGCAGCCCCTCGCGCACCGCGTGCAGGGTGGCCTGGTGGTAGTCGTGCAGCCGGCTCAGCTCGGCCGCGTTCATCCCGTGGGTGTGCCGCCGCAGCCGGGCGTTGACCACGTACGTGCCGATCCCGCCGAGCGCCAGCGCCCCGCCCGCCGCCAGCGCGAGCGCGCCGAGCTGGTCCCGTACCTGCGAGGAGACCCGGTCCACGGTGATGCCCGCGCTGACCAGGCCGACGATCCGCCCGCTGTCGCGGATCGGGGTCACCACCCGTATCGAGGGGCCCAGTGTGCCGGTGTACGTCTCGGTGAAGGTCTGCCCGCGCAGGGCCTTCGCGGTGTTCCCGAGGAAGGTGTCCCCGATCTGATCGGTGTCCGGATGTGTCCAGCGGACCCGTTCGGTGTCCATGATCGTGATGAAGGCGATCCCGGTGTCCTCGCGCACCCGTTCCGCGTACGGCTGGAGCGCGGCGGACGGGTCCGGGGTGCGGATGGCCTCCCGTACGGAAGGGGAGTCGGCCACCGCCAGCGCCGCCACCCGCACCTGCCGGGCGGCCGTCTCCTCGGCCTGCGCGCTGCCCGAGACGTACGCGAAGACGGCGCACCCGGCCACCACCGCGGCGATCAGTACGACCTGCATGGCGAAGAGCTGGCCCGCCAGGGATCGGGGGCGAGTACGGGGGAGGCGCATACCCCACAGTCTGCCTCGCCCCGCCGGGGCTCCCCCGGGTGGCTGAAAAGTGACCGTGAACGATATGAACGCAAGGGTGACCGGGGTCACAGCTCAGTGGATAGTCACCGAAGCCCCCAGGGACGGGGGCGCTATGACTGAGCCGAGGAGCCCCACCATGGCTGTGGCAGCCAAACAACGGGACCGCACCCACTACCTGTACATCGCCGTGATCGCCGCCGTGGCGCTCGGCATCCTGGTGGGCTTCGCGGCCCCCGGGGTGGCCGTCGAGCTGAAGCCCATCGGCGCCGGCTTCGTGAACCTGATCAAGATGATGATCTCGCCGATCATCTTCTGCACGATCGTCCTGGGCGTCGGCTCGGTGCGCAAGGCCGCCAAGGTCGGCGCGGTCGGCGGTCTCGCGCTGGGCTACTTCCTGGTCATGTCGACCGTGGCCCTCGCCATCGGCCTGCTCGTCGGCAACGTCCTGGAGCCCGGCTCCACCCTCCACATCACCGAGCAGGCGCGGGCCGCCGGCGAGGCGCAGGCGTCGGGCGCGAGCGAGTCCACCGTGGACTTCCTGCTCGGCATCATCCCGACCACGATCGTCTCCGCCTTCACCGCGGGCGAGGTCCTCCAGACCCTGCTCGTCGCGCTGCTCGCGGGCTTCGCGCTCCAGGCGATGGGCTCGACCGGCGAGCCGATCATCCGCGGCATCACCCACATCCAGCGCCTCGTCTTCCGCATCCTCGCCATGATCATGTGGGCCGCCCCGGTCGGCGCGTTCGGCGCGATCGCCGCGGTGGTCGGCGAGACGGGCCTCGACGCCCTGAAGTCCCTGGCGATCATCATGATCGGGTTCTACGTCACCTGCGCGCTGTTCGTCTTCGTGGTGCTCGGCGCGATCCTGCGCCTGGTCGCCGGGGTGAACCTGTTCTCGCTGCTGAAGTACCTGGGACGCGAGTTCCTGCTCATCCTGTCCACCTCCTCCTCCGAGTCGGCCCTGCCGCGGCTGATCGCGAAGATGGAGCACCTCGGCGTCAGCAAGCCCGTCGTCGGCATCACCGTGCCGACCGGCTACTCCTTCAACCTCGACGGCACCGCGATCTACCTCACGATGTCCTCGCTGTTCATCGCCAACGCGATGGGCGACCCGCTGAGCGCGAGCGAGCAGATCTCGCTCCTGATCTTCATGATCATCGCCTCGAAGGGCGCGGCGGGCGTGACCGGCGCGGGTCTGGCGACCCTGGCCGGCGGACTCCAGTCGCACCGCCCCGAGCTCGTCGACGGCGTCGGCCTGATCGTCGGCATCGACCGCTTCATGAGCGAGGCCCGCGCGCTGACCAACTTCGCGGGCAACGCCGTCGCCACGGTGCTGGTCGGCCACTGGACCAAGGAGATCGACAAGGACCGGGTCGACGAGGTGCTGGCCGGCCGGGTCCCGTTCGACGAGAAGACCCTCGTCGACGACCACGCCCCGGCAGGCGGCTCGGGCGAGGTCCCCGAGCAGCGGGACACCGCGGAGCAGCCCGCGAAGGTCTGACCCGACGCCCCGCCCCCACCTCCCTCATCCTTCACAGCCACTGCGGCGCCCCCCCCACCCGAGGACACCCGTACCCCCGGTACGGGTGTCCTCGGTCTCCGTGTCCGGTACTGGTGCCTTGTGTCCGTGTTCTGTCACGACTGCTCCGGACCGCACAACCCTCCTCGTCCGGCACCGGTCTTGAGAGGTGCAGGACCGCAGTCCGCCCACGAGCCCCCACGACCGAAGGACTTCCATGCGTATCCCCCCTTCCCGCAGCCGTACCCTGCGCGGCGGGACCGCCGCCGTAGCCGCCGCAGCGATGGTGGCGCTGGGCGCCGTGCCGGCGCTCGCCGCCGAGCCGGAGCCGGACCTCGGCGTCGGAACGATCGCACCGATCAAGGGGGTTCAGGCCGGCAGCGCGTTCTCCACACCCCTGACCTTCCTCAACAAGGGGACGGAGGAGGTGCCCGTCTCCTACGTGACATACGCGGTGTCACCCGGTCTCCAGGCCGACGAGATGTACAAGAACTGCAGCTACTACACGATCCCCTCCCACGACGAGATGCCCGACTCCCACGTCGCCGCCTGCAAGATCGACCAGCCGCTGAAGCCGGGCGTCGTCTACGGGACGGAGAAGCCGCTCTCCCTCAAGGCGCTCGGCTCCGCGCTCAACGACGACCTGCGGGTGACGCTGGGCGTCACCGAGCCGGACCCGGACCAGGGCGACAGCGGCTCCACCGATCCGGTCCAGGGCACCGGTGACCCGCTCACCCTCGTGGAGAAGGGCCCCGCCACCGACGCCGACCGGAAGAACCACCCCGAACCGACCGCGGAGGCCGCCGTCACCGCGGCGAACACCGCCGACTTCGGCCTGACCGGCGCCGAGCTGAAGGGGAAGGTCGGCGACAAGGTCGACGCGACGGTGAAGTTCGCCAACAAGGGCCCCGCCCGGGTGCAGGGGAAGATCGACCAGAGCGTGACCACCGTCGACATCCGCATCCCGAAGGGCACCTCCGTCGTCAAGGCGCACGGATACTGCGACGCGGTCACCAAGACGCACTACAGCTGCGGGACCTCGCAGTCCTGGGTGGACGCGGACGGCGGCGAGAGCTACCCCTTCGTCCTGCGCATCGACAAGGCGGTCGGCCGCACCACCGGCGAGGTCTCCTTCAGCGGGCAGGAGCGACCCTTCGACCGGAACGCGGCCAATGACACCGCGCAGATCGTGATCGACACCGGCAAGGAATCGGACACCTCGGGCTCCACCGGCTCCACCGGTTCCACCGGCGGTACGGGGGGTACGGGCGGTTCCCCGGCCACCGGAGGCTCCGGCTCCGTCGGCGGGACCGGCACCACCGGCGGCTCCGCCGACACGGGCGGCTCGACGGCCGGCGGCGCGACCCCGCAGACGACCGGCGGCAACCTCGCCGCGACCGGCTCGGACTCCACCGCCCCGCTCGTCGGCATGGCGGCCGCGGCGGTCGCCGCGGGCGGCGGCATCATCTGGGCCGTACGCCGGCGGACGGCGGCCCGCGCCAACTGACGGCGCGGCGCCGACGCCCTTGCGTTGTGCCCTTGCGTTGACGTCGGCGTCAAGGAATACGTTCGTCCCATGCGAATCGGGGAGCTGGCGAGACGAGCCGGGACGACGACGCGGACGCTCCGCTACTACGAGTCGCGCGGACTGCTGCCCGCGCGGCGCGCGGAGAACGGCTACCGCAGCTACGACGAGGGCGACCTGCGCCTCCTCCTCCAGATCCGGACCTTGCAGGACTTCGGGTTCGACCTGGAGGAGACGAGGCCCTTCGTCGACTGCCTGCGCGCCGGTCACCCGGCCGGGGACTCCTGTCCCGCCTCGCTCGCCGGCTACCGGCGCAAGCTCGACGAGCTGGACGCGCTGATCGGCCAGCTCACGTCGGTGCGGGCCGAGGTCGGCGCACAGCTCGCCCGAGCCGAGCTGGAGGCGTCGGCCACCCTGGCCGGCGGACCGGAACCCCGTTGCGAACTGGGAGGACACCCATGATCCGGACCGAAGGCGTCACCGACGTCACCGAGGAGACCTTCGAGGCGGAGGTGCTGGAATCCGCGCTGCCCGTGCTGGTGAAGTTCACCGCCGACTGGTGCGGCCCCTGCCGCCAACTCGCCCCCGTGCTGGGGGAGATCGCCCGCCAGGAGGCCGACCGAATCAAGATCGTCCAGCTCGACGTCGACCGGGAACCCGGCATCCCCGTCCGGTACGGCGTGCTGGCGACACCCACCCTGATGGTCTTCCGGGCGGGCGAGCCGGTGAAGTCGATCGTCGGCGCCCGACCGAAGCGGAAGCTGTTCCAGGAGCTGGCGGACGTCCTCGCCCCGGCCACCCCCACCGACCTGAACCGCCCCTGACCGCACAGAGCCGCACCGCCCCTGACCTGAACCGCCCCTGACCTGAACCGCACTGACCTGGACGCTTTCCCGGAAGTGCGTATCTGACAGTCAAGTGGGTTCTGGTCAGGGGCGGTTCGCCCGCCCAGCATGATCCCCATGACGCAAGCGAACACGACCACCGACCCCGCCTCCGACCCCACCGCCGGCCGCCCCACCCCCGTCACCGTCCTCGGCCTCGGCGACATGGGCCGCTCCCTGGCCCGCGCCTTCGTGGCCGCCGGCCACCCCACCACCGTCTGGAACCGTTCTCCCGAGAAGGGCGAGGACGTCGTCTCCCTGGGCGCGGTGCGAGCCGCGTCCGCCGAGGAGGCCGTGCGGGCGAGCGGGCTCGTCGTGGTCTGCCTCGTCGACTACGACGCCTCCGACGCGGTCCTGCAGCCGCTGGCCGGGGCGCTGGAGGGGCGGGTCCTGGTCAACCTCTCCTCGGACACCCCGGCCCGGTCGCGGGAGACCGCCGCCTGGGCCGAGAAGCACTCCCTGGCGTACCTCGACGGGGCGATCATGGTGCCGGTCGACGTGGTCGGCTCGGCGGACGCGCTGGTGTTTCACTCCGGCGACCGGGCCGCGTTCGAGGCGCACGAGTCCACCCTCCAGGCGCTCGGCGCGCCCGCCACCTTCCTCGGCGAGGACCACGGGCTCGCCGCCGCCTACGACATGGCGATGCTGGACTTCTTCTACGGAGCCATGGGCGGCCTCGTCCACGCCTTCGCGCTGGCCCGTGCGGAGGGCATCGACGGCGCGTCGCTCGCCCCCTACCTCAACACGATCGCGGGCATCCTGCCGCCGATCGCCGCTGAGACGGCGAAGGACATCGACACGCGTTCGTACACGGGCGAGGGCGCCAACCTCGCCATGATGGCGGCCAGCGTCGACCACATCCTGCACACCGCGAAGGGCCGCGGCCTGGACGTCTCCCACCTCGCCGCCCTCAAGGGCGTCACCGACCGGGCGATCGCCAAGGGCCACGGCCCCGACTCCTGGTCGAGCATCGTCGAGGTGATGGCCGCCGATCACTGACCCGCCGTCAACGGGGGAGGGGCCCGTACCACGTCGTCACCGACGCGGTACGGGCCCCGGCCGTTCACCCCGGCCCCGTTCACCCCGGCCGGGCTACGCCGGGCGGAACCACACCGTGGCCAGCGGCGGCAGCGTCAGCGAGATGCTGCACGGGCGGCCGTGCGCGGGCACCGCCTCCGCCTTCAGCGGCTCCTCGTTGCGCACGTCGCCACCGCCGTACCGGGCGGCGTCGGTGTTCAGCACCTCCACCCAGCCCTCCGTACCGGTCTCCGGCACCCCGAGGCGGTAGTCGCTCCGGACCGCCGGGGAGAAGTGCGAGACCGCCAGCAGCGGGGAGCCGTCCGCGTCGTACCGCAGGAACGCGAACACGTTGTCCTCCGCCGCCCCGCCGTCCACCCAGCTGAACCCCTCCGGCACCGTGTCCCGCTGCCACAGCGCGGGCACCGCCCCGTACACCGCGTTCAGGTCGCCGACCAGAGTCCGAACCCCGCGGTGGTCGTCGGACGCCCCGTAGGAGGGGTCCAGCAGCCACCAGTCCGGCCCGTGCCCCTCGGACCACTCCGCTCCCTGGGCGAACTCCTGGCCCATGAAGAGGAGTTGCTTTCCGGGATGGGCCCACATGAAGCCCAGGTAGGCGCGGTGGTTGGCGCGCTGCTGCCACCAGTCGCCGGGCATCTTCGCCACCAGCGCCTGCTTGCCGTGCACCACCTCGTCGTGCGAGATCGGCAGCACGTAGTTCTCGCTGTACGCGTACACCATCGAGAACGTCATCTCGTCGTGGTGGTACTTGCGGTGGACCGGCTCCTTGGCGATGTACTGGAGCGAGTCGTGCATCCAGCCCATGTTCCACTTCAGCCCGAAGCCCAGGCCCCCGCCGTCGGTGGGCCGGGTGACGCCGTCCCAGGCGGTGGACTCCTCGGCGATGGTGACGACGCCCGGGTTGCGGCGGTAGACCGTCGCGTTCATCTCCTGGAGGAAGGCGACCGCGTCCAGGTTCTCCCGGCCGCCGAACTCGTTGGGCGACCACTGGCCTTCCTCGCGGGAGTAGTCGAGGTAGAGCATCGAGGCCACCGCGTCGACCCGCAGCCCGTCGATGTGGAACTCCTCGCACCAGTACGTGGCGTTGGCGACGAGGAAGTTGCGGACCTCGGTGCGGCCGTAGTCGAACTCCAGCGTCCCCCAGTCCGGGTGCGCCGCGCGCTGCGGGTCGGAGTGCTCGTACAGCGGCCGGCCGTCGAACTCGGCCAACGCCCAGTCGTCGCGCGGGAAGTGCGCCGGAACCCAGTCCATGAGCACGCCGATGCCCGCCCGGTGCAGGGCGTCCACCAGGAAGCGGAAGTCGTCCGGGGTGCCCATCCGCGAGGTCGGCGCGTAGAACCCGGTGACCTGATAGCCCCAGGAACCGCCGAAGGGATGCTCGGAGACCGGCATCATCTCGACATGCGTGAAGCCCAGGTCCTTGACGTAGGCCGGAAGCTGTTCGGCGAGTTGACGGTACGTCAAGCCCGGCCGCCAGGAGGCGAGATGCACCTCGTACACCGAGAACGGGGCCTCGTGGACCGGCCGGTCGCCCCGGTGGGCCATCCAGTCCGCGTCCTGCCACTGATGGTGCGACGCGGTGACGATCGAGGCGGTCGCGGGCGGCACCTCGGTGCGCCGGGCCATCGGGTCGGCCCGCACCGTGTGCGAACCGTCCGGGCGGCAGATGTCGTACTTGTACAGCGCGCCCTCGCCGACCCCGGGCAGGAACAGCTCCCACACCCCGGTCGAGCCGAGCGAACGCATCGGGAAGCCCGTGCCGTCCCAGTAGTTGAAGTCACCGGTGATCCGCACGCCGCGCGCGTTCGGCGCCCAGAGGGTGAACCGGGTGCCGGTCACCCCCTGGTGCTCCATCGGCTCCGCGCCGAGCGCCCGCCACAGCTCCTCGTGGCGGCCCTCGCCGATCAGGTGCAGATCGAGCTCGCCGATCGCGGGCCAGAAGCGGTACGCGTCCTCCACCTCGATGGTGTTGTCGTCGTACGCCACTTCGAGCCGGTACGCGGGGGCCTCCGGAACCGGCAGCACACCGGAGAAGAAGCCGTCGCCGTCGTCGTGCAGCTCGGCCCGCAGCCCGGTCGCCAGCACGGTGACCGACCGGGCGAACGGCCGCAGCGCCCGTACCAGCACTCCGCCGGGGACCGGGTGCGCGCCGAGCACGTCGTGCGGCGCGTGGTGGTCACCGGCCAGCAGCCGGCCGCGGTCCGCGCCGTCCAGGGCCGGTGCGGGGCGGGCGCCCTGGCCGTCCCCGGCCTGCCGGGGCCGCGGCGGGCCCGCGTCGGCGCGCCGGGGCCGGGCACGCCCGGCGGTCGCGGCCCTCGTGGTGGTCGTGGCGGGCGCGGGCGTCGGCGCCGCAGCCACGTCGGCGGCGGCTTCGACGGGTGCCTCGACCGGCGCTTCGGCAGGGATCTCGACGGGCAGTTCGGCGGGCACTTCGGCGGTCTTGCGGGATGCCTTGCGGGACGGCTTGCGGGCGGTCACAGGGACTGCCTCCTCGGAGGGTGAAGGGGGAGAGCGCGGGGTGAAGGGGAAACGCGGGGTGAAGGGGAAAAGCGCGGGGTGGAGGGAAGGAACGCGGGGTGCGGCTCAGGCCGCTGCGGACTGGGCCAGTCGCTGGATGGCCGCCATCGGGACCGGCAGCCAGTCGGGGCGGTGCCGGGCCTCGTACAGCACCTCGTACACGGCCTTGTCGGTCTCATGGGCCCGCAGCAGCTCCGGTTCGCCGCGCGGGTCGCTGCCCGACGCCTGCGCGTAGCCCTCGCAGTAGGCGGCACGGCAGCGGGCCGCCCACTCCGGGTTCCACGGGCGGTGCGAGCGGGCCGCGTAGTCGAAGGACCGCAGCATGCCCGCGACATCACGGACCGGGGGCGCGGGCATGCGGCGATCGGGGAGCGGGCGGGCCGGTTCGCCCTCGAAGTCGATCAGCGACCAGAACCCGTCGGCGGAGCGCAGCGTCTGTCCGAGGTGGAGATCGCCGTGCACCCGCTGCTGGGCCCAGCAGCTGCCCCGGACCCCGAGGTCCGTCACCGCCTCGAACGCGGCGCGCAGTCCGGGGACGTACGGCACGAGTGCGGGGACCGCCTGGGCGGCGGCATCGAGACGCTGGGTCATCCGGGAGACGAGCTGCCGCGTCTGGGTGCCGTGCAGCGCCGGGGTCGGCAGCGCGGCGGCGAGCGCGGTGTGGACCTCGGCGGTGGCCCGGCCCAGCGCCCGGGCCTCGGTGAGGAAGTCGCGCCCCGCGGCGAGCGCGCCCAGCGCGAGCTGCCAGCCGTCGCGCGCGCCGTGCAGGAAGGGCTGGAGGACGCCCAGGGTGAGCGGTTCGGGTCCTGGCGCCTCGAACCAGGCGACGGGGGCCGGTACCCGCTCGCACCCCTCGCCGTTGAGGGCGAGCGGCAGTTCCAGGTCCGGGTTGGTGCCCGGGAAGACCCGCCGGAAGATCTTGAGGATGAACGCGTCTCCGTAGATGAGCGAGGAGTTGGACTGTTCGGC
Organism: Streptomyces sp. NPDC026589; assembly: GCF_040638385.1. Lineage (NCBI taxonomy): Bacteria > Bacillati > Actinomycetota > Actinomycetes > Kitasatosporales > Streptomycetaceae > Streptomyces > Streptomyces sp. NPDC026589. The sequence goes on along the minus strand of NZ_JBEZYG010000018.1, from coordinate 21,222 downwards.
GTCCAGCACCCGGGGCGCGAGACCGGCCGGGATCGCGGCGGTCCGCTCGAAGCGCAGCGAGCCGAGACTCCCGGGGCGGCGGAGGCGCTCCAGCAGCAGATCGGCCAGCCGCGGATCGTGCAGCGCGTCGTAGACGGCCCGTCCGGCGAGCGGGCCCCGCTCGACCCGGCCGATCAGGGCGCCCGCGAGGCGCGGTGGAAGTGACGTTCTTGCACCGAGGAGCAGTTGGTAGCAGTCCTCGGCCGGGCCGGTCTGCTGGGAGGGCTGCTCGACCCGCACCAGCAGGTGCAGCAGCCCCGGGCCCGCCGTGCCGTCCAGCGGCAGCATCTCGGTGGCGGAGACCAGGGAGAAGCCGGTGACCGGCCGGCCCTTGCCGGCGAACCACCGCTGCCGGGGCAGCCAGGCGTGGAGCAGCGGGGCGAGGGACGGCAGCAGATTCCCGTCCCTCGTCACTCCGGCCGTTGCGCTGTTCCTCGTGCTCTTCGCCAGGGCGACGTGAGTGGATGCAGCCTCCGACATGGCATCGCGTCCTTTCCCCGGGCACACCACAGGATGCGAAGAGTGTCCCGGATTGCGGCAATGGCTGTCCGGCTGTGCGGGACGTGTCGGGTCAGGAGCGTCTCTACGGACTCGAACGGCGGAACGGTGAGGGCCGAAGGCGCCGGAAGGGGCAAGGGCCAAGGCCTTTCCCTGGCGTCAGGGTGCCCCGTGCGGGACGGCGGAAACCGCCCCGCACGGGCCGGGACCGGCATCAGGCCGGCGGCGCGTCCTTACGCAGCCGGAACCAGTAGAAGCCGTGTCCCGCAAGGGTCAGCAGGTAGGGCCACTGGCCGATGGCCGGGAAGCGTACCCCGCCGATCAATTCCACCGGATGACGTCCGTTGAACGATCGCAGGTCCAGTTCCGTCGGCTGCGCGAACCGCGAGAAGTTGTGCACGCACAGGACGAGATCGTCCCCGTACTCGCGGGTGAACGCCAGCACCGCCGGGTTGGACGAGGGCAGTTCGGTGTACTCGCCGAGACCGAAGGCCGGATTCTGCTTACGGATCTCGATCATCCGGCGGGTCCAGTGCAGCAGCGAGGACGGCGAGGCCATCGACGCCTCGACGTTGGTGACCTGGTAGCCGTAGACCGGGTCCATGATGGTGGGGAGGTAGAGCCGCCCCGGATCGCTGGAGGAGAACCCGGCGTTGCGGTCGGGCGTCCACTGCATCGGGGTGCGCACCGCGTCCCGGTCGCCCAGCCAGATGTTGTCGCCCATCCCGATCTCGTCCCCGTAGTAGAGGATCGGGGAGCCGGGCAGCGACAGCAGCAGGGCGGTGAACAGCTCGATCTGGTTGCGGTCGTTGTCCAGCAGGGGGGCCAGCCGCCGCCGGATGCCGATGTTGGCGCGCATCCGCGGGTCCTTGGCGTACTCCGCGTACATGTAGTCGCGCTCTTCGTCCGTGACCATTTCGAGGGTCAGCTCGTCGTGGTTGCGCAGGAAGATGCCCCACTGGCAGTTCTTCGGGATCGCTGGGGTCTTGGCCAGGATTTCGGAGACCGGGTAGCGGCTCTCGCGGCGCACCGCCATGAAGATCCGCGGCATCACGGGGAAGTGGAACGCCATGTGGCACTCGTCCCCGCCCTGCCCGTAGTCGCCGAAGTAGTCGACGACGTCCTCCGGCCACTGGTTGGCCTCGGCTAGCAGCACGGTGTCGGGGTAGTTGGCGTCGATCTCCTTGCGGACCCGCTTGAGGAAGTGGTGGGTCTCGGGGAGGTTCTCGCAGTTGGTGCCCTCGCGCTGGTAGAGGTAGGGCACCGCGTCGACCCGGAAGCCGTCGATGCCCAGGTCCAGCCAGAAGCGCAGGGCCGCCAGGATCTCCTCCTGCACCGCCGGGTTCTCGTAGTTGAGGTCCGGCTGGTGCGAGAAGAAGCGGTGCCAGTAGTACTGCTTGCGCACCGGGTCGAAGGTCCAGTTGGACGTCTCGGTGTCGACGAAGATGATCCGGGCGTCCTGGAACTGCTTGTCGTCGTCCGCCCAGACGTAGTAGTCGCCGTACGGCCCGTCCGGGTCGGTGCGGGACTGCTGGAACCACTCGTGCTGATCGCTCGTGTGGTTCATGACGAAGTCGATGATGACGCGCATGCCCCGCTGGTGCGAGGCGTCCACGAACTCCACGAAGTCGGCGAGATCGCCGAACTCCGGCAGGACGGCGGTGTAGTCGGAGACGTCGTAGCCCCCGTCGCGCAGCGGCGACTTGAAGAACGGCGGCAGCCAGAGGCAGTCGACGCCGAGCCACTGGAGATAGTCCAGCTTGGCGGTGATGCCCTTGAGGTCGCCGATTCCGTCGCCGTTGGAGTCCTGGAAGGACCGGACGAGCACCTCGTAGAAGACGGCGCGCTTGAACCAGTCGGGATCGCGGTCCTTGGCGGGAGTGTCCTCGAACGTGTCGTGGACAGGCTCATTGACGATCATGGTGTGGGTGACCCTCCGGTCGGCGGGGACGGTCGCAGGACGGCGATGTGCGCGGGCGTGATGCCCGGCTCCAGACGCACATAGAAGGCCCTGCCCCAGTGGTAGGTATCGCCGGTGAGCTCGTCGCGCACCGGTACGCGCTCGTGCCATGAGAGGCCGAGCCGCTCCATGTCCAACGAGACCGTGGCCTCCTGGGTGTGGTGCGGGTCGAGGTTCACGACCACCAGAACGGTGTTCGCTCCGGAGCGCTTGCTGTAGGCGATCAGCGCTTCGTTGTCGGTGTGGTGGAAGTGGACGTCGCGCAGCTGCCGCAGAGCGGGGTTACGCCGGCGGATCCGGTTCAGCGAGGTGATCAGGGGCGTCAGCGTGCGGCCCTCGCGTTCCGCCGACTCCCAGTTCCTCGGGCGCAGTTCGTACTTCTCCGAGTGCAGGTACTCCTCGCTCCCCGGCGTGGCCGGAGTGTTCTCGCACAGCTCGAATCCCGCGTACACGCCCCAGGAGGGGGACAGCGTCGCGGCCAGGACCGCCCGTGCCTCAAAGGCCGGGCGGCCGCCCTCCTGGAGGTAACCGGGAAGGATGTCGGGGGTGTTCACGAAGAAGTTGGGCCGCATGTACGAGGCAGCCTCGCCGGCCAGCTCCGTGACGTACTCGGTCAGCTCCTGCTTCGTGTCGCGCCAGGTGAAGTACGTGTACGACTGCTGGAAACCGACCGCGCCCAGGGTGTGCATCATCGCCGGGCGGGTGAACGCCTCCGCCAGGAAGATGACGTCGGGGTCGGCGCCGTTGATCTCCTCGATGACCTTCTCCCAGAAGACCACCGGCTTGGTGTGCGGGTTGTCGACCCGGAAGACCCGTACCCCGCGGTTCATCCAGAAGCGCAGGACGCGTACCGTCTCCGCCACCAGACCGCGCATGTCCTTGTCGAAGGCGATCGGATAGATGTCCTGGTACTTCTTCGGCGGGTTCTCGGCGTACGCGATCGAACCGTCGGGGCGGTGGTGGAACCAGTCCGGGTGCTCCTTGACCCACGGGTGGTCCGGCGAGCACTGGAGCGCGAAGTCCAGCGCGATCTCCATCCGCAGATTGCGGGCCACCGACACGAAGTGGTCGAAGTCCTCCAGCGTCCCCAGCTCCGGGTGGACCGCGTCGTGCCCGCCGTCCGGCGAACCGATCGCCCACGGCACGCCCGGGTCGTGCTCCCCGGGCGTCAGACTGTTGTCCGGGCCCTTGCGGTGGGTCGTCCCGATCGGGTGGACCGGCGGCAGATACACGACGTCGAACCCCATCGCGGCGACCGCGGGCAGCCGCTCGGCAGCCGTCCGGAAGGTGCCGCTGACCAGCCGCGTCTCCGCGTCCGGCGAGGTGTCCGCCGGGTCCACCGGCACCCGCTTCGCGCCCTCCGAGCGCGGGAACAGCTCGTACCACGACCCGAACAGCGCCCGCTCGCGCTCCACCCGTACCGCCAGCGGCTTGGAGCGGGTGACCAGTTCGCGCAGCGGATACCGGGCCAGGACCGCGTCGGCGGCCGGGGTCAGGGCGGCGGCCAGCCGGGCGGCCGCCGGGTGGGCCGTGTCGCGCAGCGCGTCCACCGCGGCCAGCACCGCCTCGCGGCCGTGTTTCTTCGGGACGCCCGCGGCGGCCCGCTCCAGCAGCGCCGCGCCCTCCGCCAGCACGAGATCCGTGTCGATGCCCGCCGGGATCTTGATCGCGGCGTGGTGCCGCCAGGTGGTGACCGGATCGCTCCAGGCCTCCACCGTGTACGTCCAGCGGCCCTCGGAGGTCGGAGTGACATCGGCCCCCCACCGGTCCGTGCCCTGCGCCAGCTCCCACATCGGGGTCCACAGCCCGACCCGTCCGCTCGGATCGCGCAGCACGACATTGGCGGCCACCGCGTCATGGCCTTCGCGGAAGACGGTGGCGCTGACCTGGAAGGTCTCACCGGCGACGGCCTTCGCCGCCCGTCTGCCGCAGTCGACGAGAGGACGGACGTCCAGGACGGGAATACGACCGATCATGGAATCACCTGAGGGCTGGAGGAGCTCGGCGTGCACGGGGGACGGCACGGGCGCGGAGGACCGACCGCGTGTGCCGCGAAGACGGGGATCTGTCCTTTGTAGCTGCTCAGCTGTCTGCTGACGGGCTGTGGGCATGGCCGCTCCTGTCCGCGTTCACTCGAATGGCACTCGAATGGGTGGGTCGCGGGGGTTTCGCGCATGTTTCTGGACGCACGGAGAAGGTCTGCGGGCCGGGTCGTGCGGGGGCGTGCCGCGTACCGGGGGAGCCTTCCCCGCGTCCGCGGGTGGGAAAGCCGGCGCTGTGTTAACTACTCGGTCGTAGCGACCGCCCGGGCCCCGCCGCACGCGGCGCGTACGCCCCCGCCGGGAATTGCGGGACACCCTCAGGGGAGCCCGAAGCGCCTCCACGGGTTCCGGATACCCGCTCTGCGGCGCCACACGGCAGCCTTCCCTGTGGCAGGGAGGTCCACAAGGCTGCGTACGGGGTGAAATCGGCCAAACCCCCAGGTGAGCGGAGTGACGGGGGAGCACGGGCGGGGCACGAGGTGCCTCTGTGGGGAGGCGCGTGCCGGCCGCGCCGGGACCTCGCGCGCCGTCCGCGCGCCGTGGCAGGGCGCCACGGACGGCCGCTACCTTCAGGGGTGACGGAAGGGACGCACACCGTGGTGCGTCCGCCCGGATGCGCAAGTCCCCTGTAAAGGTGGAGTACGTGAAGGCCATTCGTCGATTCACCGTGCGTCCTGTCCTCCCCGAACCCCTCCGACCTCTCCACGACCTCGCGCACAACCTGCGCTGGTCGTGGCATACCGAGACCCGTGAGCTCTTCCGGTCCGCCGACCCCGAGGGCTGGCGGCCCGCGGACGCCGACCCCGTACGCCTGCTCGGCTCGCTGTCCGCCGGGCGGCTCACCGAACTGGCCGGGGACGAGGAGTACCTCGGCCGCCTCGCCGAGGCCTCCGCAGATCTGGCCGGATATCTGAACGGTCCCCGCTGGTACCAGGAGCAGGTGGCCGCCGGAGCGGAACTGCCCTCCGCCGTCGCCTACTTCTCACCCGAGTTCGGCGTCACCGCGGCGCTGCCCCAGTACAGCGGCGGCCTCGGCATTTTGGCCGGCGACCACCTCAAGGCCGCCAGCGACCTCGGCGTCCCGCTCATCGGCGTCGGCCTGCTCTACCGGCACGGCTACTTCCGCCAGACCCTCTCCCGCGAGGGCTGGCAGCAGGAGCACTATCCGGTCCTCGACCCCAACGAACTCCCGCTCGACCTGGTCCGCGAGGCCGACGGCGCCCCCGCCCGGGTGGTGCTCGCCCTGCCCGGCGGACGCTCGCTGCACGCCTGTATCTGGCTCGCACGGGTCGGCCGGGTGCCGCTGCTCCTCCTCGACTCCGACGTCGAGGAGAACGCCCCGGGCGAACGCGACGTCACCGACCGGCTGTACGGCGGCGGCAGCGACCACCGTCTGCTCCAGGAGATGCTGCTCGGCATCGGCGGAGTGCGTGCGGTGCGCACCTGGTGCCGGCTGACCGGCACCCCGGAGCCGGAGGTGTTCCACACCAACGAGGGCCACGCCGGCTTCCTCGGCCTGGAGCGCATCCGCGAACTGATCCCCACCGGCCTCGACTTCGACGCCGCGCTGGAGGTGGTCCGGGCCGGGACGGTCTTCACCACCCACACCCCGGTGCCCGCCGGGATAGACCGTTTCGACCGGGGGCTCGTCGCCCGCCACTTCGGCGACGACGGCGAGCTGCCCGGCGTCGGCGTCGAGAAGATCCTGCGGCTCGGCACCGAGACCTATCCCGGCGGAGAGCCGGAGCTGTTCAACATGGCGGTGATGGGCCTCCGCCTCGCCCAGCGCGCCAACGGCGTCTCCACCCTGCACGGTGCTGTCAGCCGGGAGATGTTCTCCGGGCTCTGGCCGGGCTTCGACCCCGCCGAGGTGCCGATCACCTCGGTCACCAACGGGGTCCACGCACCGACCTGGGTCGCCCCCGAGGTGTTCCGGCTCGGCGCGGGCCAGGTCGGCGAGGACCGCGCCCACCAGGTGCTGGCGGGCGGCCCGGTGGAGGGCGAGGACTCCTCGCGGGGCGGCGCCCCGCGCCGCTGGGACGCGGTGAGCGGCATCGGCGACCAGGAGATCTGGGACCTGCGCCGGGACCTGCGCGGCCGGCTGGTCACCGAGGTCCGCCGCAGGCTCTACGCATCCTGGCGCCGGCGCGGGGCCGGCACCGCCGAACTGGGCTGGATCGACGGCGTACTCGACCCGGACGTCCTGACGATCGGCTTCGCCCGGCGCGTCCCCTCGTACAAGCGGCTCACGCTGATGCTGCGCGACCGCGACCGGCTGCGGGCGCTCCTGCTGCACCCGACCCGCCCGGTCCAGATCGTCGTCGCGGGCAAGGCGCACCCCGCCGACGACGGCGGCAAGCGGCTGGTGCAGGAGCTGGTGCGGTTCGCGGACGACGCGGGGGTCCGCCACCGCATCGTCTTCCTCCCGGACTACGGGATGGGCATGGCCCAGAAGCTCTACCCGGGCTGCGACGTCTGGCTCAACAACCCGCTGCGCCCGCTGGAGGCGTGCGGCACGAGCGGGATGAAGGCGGCGCTGAACGGCTGCCTCAACCTGTCCGTGCGCGACGGCTGGTGGGACGAGTGGTTCGACCCGGACTTCGGCTGGGAGATCCCCACCGCCGACGGCTCGGCGACCGACGAGGACCGTCGCGACGAGCTGGAGGCGAACGCCCTGTACGCCCTGATCGAGGACCGCGTCGCCCCGCGCTTCTACGACCGGGGGGCCGGGGGCCTGCCCGGCCGCTGGATCGAGATGGTCCGCTCCACGCTGGTCACTCTGGGACCGCGGGTGCTCGCGGGGCGGATGGTGCGCGAGTACGTGGAGCGTCTGTACGCCCCCGCCGCGCGGTCGCGGCGGGCCCTGGATCCCGGGGCCGCGCGGGACCTCGCCCAGTGGAAGGCCAAGGTCCGGGCGGCCTGGCGCGGGGTCTCCGTCGACCACGTGGAGTCGGTGACCGACACCGCGGCGGGCGGCTCGGCGGAGCTCGGCGCCAGTCTGGCGCTGCGGGTGCGGATCGCGCTCGGCGGCCTGGACCCGGACGACGTGGAGGTCCAGGTGGTCGCGGGACGGGTCGACTCGGGCGATGCGATCGCGGACGCCCAGACCTTCCCGCTGAAGCCGGCGGGCGGTCAGGACCTGGAGGACCGCTGGCTGTACGAGGGGCCGCTCGCGCTGGACCGGACGGGACCGTACGGCTACACCGTGCGCGTCCTGCCCGCCCACCCGCTGCTGGCCACCAGCGCCGAACTGGGCCTGGTCGCGCTGCCGGCCGAGGCGGCGGGGGAGGGCGCGGGCGTGCTGCTGCGCTGAGCGCTCGCCCCGGCGGACTCCAGGGACCCGGCGCCCGTGCGGTGCCGGGTTCCCGCGCGCGGGAACCCCTCGTCCACACCACGGCGAACGGCCCGGGAGGGGGCGAACCCCTCCCGGGCCGTTCCGTCGGTGCTCCCCGCGGGCCGGTGGGCCCGGTGGGGTCAGAAGCGGGCCGGTGGGCCCGGTGGAGTCAGAAGCCGGCCGGTGGGCCGGTGGGGTCAGAAGGTGAGCTTGAAGCTGTTGATCCGCCCGGTGTCCTGGCGGGCGATGTCCTGGACCTTCAGCTTCCAGACCCCGTTGGCCACCTCGGACGAGGCGTTGACCGTGTAGGTCGCCACCACGTTGTCCGCGGAGTCGCCGGAGGAGGAGTTCTTCAGCCGGTAGGCGGTGCCGTCCGGGGCCACCAGGTCGACGACGAGGTCACCGCGCCAGGTGTGCGTGATGTTCACGTCCGCCTTGAGGGTGCTCGGCGCGTTGCCGGTCACACCGGAGACGGTGACCGCGCTGGTGACGGCGGCGCCGGCGTCCGGGATGGTCACCGCGGTGGTGTTCTCGAACACCTTGCCGCCCGGGTCGGGGTTGCCGCCGCCGGGGCGGGCGCCCACGTTGATGCCGGCCCAGGCGTGGGCCACGGCCGCGTACTCGGGGCTGGTGGTCCCGTACAGCTCACCGGCGACCGCGAGCGTGCCGGTGCGGGCCGCGGCGTAGTTGGTCGTGGAGGTGAACTTGGTGGTGAGCGCCTTGAACCAGATCTGTGCGGCCTTGTCCCGGCCGATGCCGGTCACCGGGAGCCCGTCGGAGGTCGGCGAGTCGTAGTTGACGCCGTTGACGGTCTTGGCGCCGCTGCCCTCGGAGAGCAGGTAGAACCAGTGGTTCGCCGGGCCCGAGGAGTAGTGGACGTCGACGTTGCCGATGCCCGAGTACCAGTAGTCCTTGGACGCGCCGTCCTTGGAGGGCTTGTCCATGTAGCGCAGCGGGGTGCCGTCGCCGTTGATGTCGATCTTCTCGCCGACCATGTAGTCGCCCGGGTCCTGGGCCGTGTCGGAGTAGAACTCCACGCCCGCGGCGAAGATGTCGGAGGTGGCCTCGTTGAGACCGCCGGACTCGCCGCTGTAGACCAGCTTGGCCGTGACCGAGGTCAGACCGTGCGTCATCTCGTGGGCGGCCACGTCCAGGGAGGTCAGCGGCTTGACGTTGCCGCTGCCGTCGCCGTACGTCATGCAGAAGCAGCTGTCCTGCCAGAACGCGTTGACGTAGTTGTTGCCGTAGTGGACGCGGGAGTACGCGCCGACGCCGTCACCGCGGATGCCGGATCGGCCGTGCACGTTCTTGTAGTAGTCCCACGTCTCGGCCGCGCCGTAGTGGGCGTCCGCGCCGGCCGTCTCGGCGTTCTGCGGAGTGCCGTCGCCCCAGATGTCGTCCGGGCCCGAGAACAGCGTGCCGGTGCCGGAGCTGCCCCGGTTCAGGTTGTACGTCTTGTGGTTGCCGCGCGTGGTGTCGGTCAGGGTGTACGAGGGCGCGGTGCCCAGGGTGACCTGGCCGTTGTACTGCGTGTTGCCCGTGCCGTTGTGGACGGCCTGCCACTCGTAGAGCTTCTCGCCGGAGGCGGCGTCGGTGACGACGTGCAGCTCGTTCGGGGTGCCGTCGTGCTGGAGTCCGCCGACCACGGTCTCGTACGCGAGCTGCGGCGCGCCGCTGCCCAGCCACACCACCTTGCGCGGGGCCTCGCTTGCCTTCTTCGCCTTCGAGCCCTCGGCCTTCGCCGCGCCGAGCGCCTGCTTCTCGGCCGCTGCCGGGGCCACGTCGGCGGTGAGGCCGACGGCCTTCAGCTGCGCGCTGGTCGCCTTCGACGCCTTGCTGACGCCCTCGGTCGCTCCGGCCGCGGACGCCTTGACCACGAGGTCGCCGCCGAGGACGGGAAGCCCGTTCAGGGTGCGCTCGTAGCGGGTGTGCGTCGTGCCGTCGCGGTCCTGGACGACGTCGCGGACCACGAGCTTCTCCGTGGACCCGAGGCCGAGCTCCTTGGCGGTGGCCGCCTTGGTGGCGTTCGCCTCGCTGAGCAGCTCGGCGCGCTGGGCGGGGGAGAGCTTGACGGGCAGGGCGCCCGGGTCGGCCTTCGTGCCGGCGGTGATGCCGCCGAGCGGGGCCGAGGAGGGAGCGGAGGTGGCGGTCGCGGCGCCGGACGGAATGGCGACGGCTATGAGGGCTGCTGCGGCGATCAGAGCGCCGGTCGCGGTGGCGCGGCGGCTGGGCGTGGATCTCACGCGGACTCCTTCTGCGAGGGGGGTACCGGCGGCGCTGGACGGGCCGTCCGGACGGTGCAGGCGGTGCGCAGAACGGGGTGAAGAGTGTCAGCAGATGACCGCACCTGTCAGGAGCGCGTCAATAAGTTGGCCGGTTTTCGTTCGTTGCCGGAAAGGTCATGTTCGTTAAGCGGACGTTTCGTCGATCATTGCCGCGGTGTTACCAAGGGTTGGGGAGCCCGGTATTCACAGGGTGGTCACAGGTTTCGTGCGCGAAGGACGCCAAGGCGCCGCGGGCGGGAAGGGGCGGGATGACCGCCTGGTGAGACGGCGTCGGGTTCTGGCCAGATTCACGCGCCGGAACACGCCGCCCCGTCAGGGCGGGGTGCGGGTGGCCGAGGCGCTCAGGCGGTGGCCCCTGGCGGGTACACCGCGTCCAGGAGGTCGCGCACGAAGCGGTCCACGTCGTCCAGCCCCGACGCCGCGAGCGTGGCCGGGCCGTTCGTCAGCAGGTGCGGGATCGCCGCGTGCAGCGCGAGGGTGACGACGGCGGCCCGCTGCGGGGTGACGGGCAGTCCGGCGGAGCGCTGGGCCAGCTCCATGCCCGCGAAATCCCCGCTCGCCATCGGGTCGAGGATGGCGGACAGCCAGGGCCGCCGGGTCGCCTCGGCCTGGAGCTCCAGCACCGCCAGCAGCCGGGAGCGGCCCGGCCCCGCGACGTTCTCCAGGAGCGAGCGGAAGAGGGCCGTCAGGCTCTCGCGGTCTGCCGGCCCCGGAGCCGCCGCCAGCCGCGCGGTGAGTGCGAGGTACTGCTCCAGGCACCGCTCGGCCGCCGCGCGGAGCACCGCGTCCCGGGTCGGGAAGTAGTTCTTGGCGGTCCCCGGCGGCACCTCGGCGGCCCGGTCCACGGCCCGGTGGGTCAGCCCGCGCCCGCCGTCCCCGGCCAGCACCTCGACGGCCGCGTCCCGCAGCCGGTCCCGGCGATCCGGATTCACGCGCGCTCCCTCACTCCCGTACCGCTGTCGCCCCTTGCGGGGTGTCTTGCCGATACTACCCCAGCCGTGGTACCACAGATGTGGTGGCTCTCCGTGCGGCTGTCCTCCGCGCGGCTGTCCTCCGTGCGGTTCCTCCTCCGTACGGTCCGAACGAGCTCGGGAGCGCGACATGACAGGAACGGCGACCGTGGTCGGCGCGGGCATCGGCGGTCTGGCGACCGCGCTCGGACTCCGCCGCGCGGGCTGGACGGTGACGGTGCTGGAGCGCCGCACCGAACTGGAGCGGTACGGCGGTGCCTTCGGCATCCACCCCACCGCACAGTCCGCGCTCGACCGGCTCGGCGTCGGTGACGCGCTGCGCGACCACGCCGTGCCCTACCGCGACGCGCACATCCGCACCCCGGACGGGACGTCGATCGGCCGTCTCCCGCTGGAGCGGATCGAACGCAAGGCGGGCCGCCCCGAACTCCTCATCTCCCGGCCCCGCTTGCTCGACGCCCTGCTCGCCGCCCTCGCAGCCTTCGGAGACGTCCCGCTCCAGCTCGGCGAGAGGGTCACCGGCCTGGACGCGCCGGCCGCCGGACAGGACCTGGTGGTCGGCGCCGACGGCATCCGCAGCGCCGTTCGCACCGCTCGCTTCGGCGACCGCAGCGGGCCCCGCCGGATCGGCACCGTCGCCTGGATCGGCGTCGCCGACCTCGAGAGCCCGGTGCACGGGGAGACCTGGGGCAGCGGGCGCTTCTTCGGGATGACCCCGGTCGAACCGGGCCGCACCAACTGGTACGCCACCGTGCCCGAGGCCACCACCGCCGAGGAGCTGCGCGCCTCCTTCGCCGGCTGGCACGACCCGGTCCCGCGCATCCTGGACGCCACCGACCCGGCCACCTGGATCCGCTACGAGATGCTCCACCTCTACCCGGCGCTGCCCACTTTCGTCTCCACCGGCACCCGGCCCGCCTCGTCTGCCTCCTTCGACGCCGGGCCTGACTCCCGTGTCTCCTCCGGCGTCGGGCCTGTCTCCTCCGGGTCCTGGCCCGTGTCGCGTGCCTCCTCCGGCACCCGGCCCGCCTTCCGTGTGTCCTCCGAGGACCGGCCCGTCCCCGTCGCCCTGGTCGGCGACGCGGCCCACGCCATGACGCCCAACCTCGGCCAGGGCGCCTGCACCGCGATTCTGGACGCGGAGGCCCTGAGCCGTGCGCTGGCCGCAGCGTCCCCGGGCCCCGCGGGCATCGAGGGCGCCCTGCGCGCCTACGACCGTGAACGCCGCCGCAGCGCTCAGCGGACCGCCTTCGGCTCGCGGACCCTGCACCGCTTCATGAGCACGGAGCGCACCCGGCTGCGGGACGCGGCGGTGCGGCTGCTGCCGGGCTGAGTTTCACGGGCGGCGCATCCGTTCGCCCGGGAGGCGGTCGCGCTCCTACGGTCGGCGGACCGGCACCGCGCGGTCCCGCAGGACACGCCCTACGGGTCCAAGGCGATCGGCGCGGGGGAGGGAGGCCCCCTCCGCGTCGACTGATGAGGCGGGGGCGGGCCTGTCCCGGCCCCGTCCGCGGGTTCGCATCCCGTCGGCGTCACGCCCGCCGTGCCCGCGTGACCGACCGGTCCGGGCCCGCCTTCGCCTTCCGTCGGGCGGCGCCGTCAAGGCGGAGTGGCCGGACGACGGCGGTCGGCTTCCGGACAGCGCAGGGCCTTCGGGGCGACAGGGCCCGCCCGCACGGCTACAACGGAGCTTCCACACTCGGGGGAAGGCTTCGTCATGCGTCTCGGGACGATCGGTATCTGGAGCCTGGCGTTCACGCACGGGGACCACGAGGAGGCGCGGGACGCCGCGTCCGAGCTGGAGGAGCTCGGGTACGGCGCCATCTGGCTCGGCGGCAACCCGGGCGGCAACCCCCGCGGGGACCTGCGCACGGCTTCGGTGGTCCTGTCCGCGACGAGCCGCATCACCGTCGCGACCGGCTGCGTGTCCATCTGGGACAGGCCGCCCGGCCAACTCGCCGCCGCCTACCACGCTCTGCCGGAGCGGCAGCGGAACCGGCTGCTGGTGGGCCTGGGCGTCAGCCATGCCGAAGTCTCCGGCCGGTACCGCGATCCGTACCACGCGCTGCGCTTTTATCTGGAGGCGCTGGACGCCGCGGTTCCTCCTCTGCCGTCGACCGCGCGCATCGTCGGCGCGCACGGGCCACAGATGACCCGGCTGGCAGCCGCCGGGTCCATAGGAGTTCACCCCTACCTCGTCAGCCCCGCCCACACCGCCTGGGCCAGGTCGATGCTGGGCGAAGGGCCTCTGCTGGCGCTGGAGCAGACCGTCATTCCGCACACCGACGCGGGGACCGCACGTGCCACGGCCAGGGGCATGCCCGCTCCCTACCTCGCACTGCGCAACTACCGGACGGCCTGGCTGCGCGGGGGGTTCACCGCCGGGGACCTGACCGGCGGCGGCAGCGACCGGCTGATCGATGAGCTGTTCGCCTGGGGAAAACCGGACGAGATCGCCGCCCGGCTCACCGCGCACCACGGGGCCGGGGCCGACCACATCGCCGTCCAGGTAGTCACCGACCGCCTCGACGTCTTCGCCCGCCAGGCCTGGCGTGACCTGGCCCCGGAACTGCTGGCGTCATAGGCGGTGCGGTGCGGATGTCCCTTCCCACTCGACGTTGCAGTGACGTCCGGCGGCTAGCTGGACGATGAAGGAATGAGGCAGGGTTGGCGGTTCCGAAGTGTGTCAGCTGATCTTGCATTTTCCGGCTGTCGGTGCGGCAGGCCGGAGTCGTTCTCGTCGGCGGCTCGGCGCATCTTCGCGACCGCTTCCTTCATCAGGTCGTCGGTCCGCTCGCTGTGCCAGACGGTGCCCTCCCACTTCACGTACTGGTCTTCGCGCTCGCGGAGAAGAGCGGGTTTGAGGTGCCCGTGGAAGAGGAGGTAACGACCCTGGTTGCGACGGCTGCGGCTGAACCACTTCGCGCTCCTCTCATGCCGGGCGAGGCGGTTGGCCGCGAGGCCGGGGAGGGTGCCGCGGACGCGGCCGGGCGTGTAGGTGATCAGGGGCCAGCTCGGCGGGCGCCAGGAGTCGGCGAGGGCCCAGTGCGCGACGGCATCACCTGCGGTCGGCCGGTTTGCAGGGGTAGGTGACGCGGCCCGCGACCTCCGAGAAGAACCGGTCCTGCTCGGCTTCGGTGCCGCCGGCCAGCCGACGCCAGGAGGCCGAGGCGACCAGCGGCGCGAGGGAGACCGCCTCGGGATAGACCGCGGCGAACAGGCGCGAGGTGCTGAAGTCGACGTAGTCCTGCTTCTCCCGGTCGAAGGGGATCAGGATGTCCAGGCGGTCGTCCCAGGTGTCCCAGGTGCCGAAGGCGACCGGGCGCCCGTCCGGAGACCAAATGTGCGCGCAGAGCATGAGGCCGGTCAGCACCGCGTCGTAGGTGGCGGCCCAGCCGTAGCGCCGTAGCAGGAGCAGGTGGCGCCGCTGCGCGTTGACGATGTCCGGGAGCCGGGCGAGGTCGACGGCGGGGTGGTCGATGTCGGGCGGGCCGATCCAGGTGTGGTGCCGCAGGCAGACGTAGGTGTGGTGGGGCAGGAGCCGGATCACCCGGCCGCCGGGTTGGCGGGCGTCGCAGAGGTGGCAGCCGGTCTGCGGCTGGTGGCGGAACATCTCCCAGTTCGGAGGCGGGTCGCGCAGTTCCGGCGTGGCCCCGGCCAGGGCGTGGACGCTGCGGCCCGTCAGCGCGGCGAGTCGTTCCGGGACGACGACGCGGCGACCGGCCCCGGGATGGGCGGGGCGGGTGACCTGCGACCACAGGCCGTTGACGTCCAGTCCGTGCAGGGTGGCCAGGCGGCTGATGTAGGACGGGGGGATCTCGTGCCGGGCGGGAGGAACGGGGTCGGGCAGCGTGCGCAGGAGCATCAGGCTGCGCGCCTCCGCCGCCCTGTCGCCTTGGCCGGGGCGGTGACCTTTTCGGACTGCTCGGCCGCGTAGTCGACGGGAACGAGTTCGAGCAGTTCCTCGGTGACGGCCTCGCTGCCGTCCTCGATGGCCAGCACGGCGGCTCCGCGGATGAGCTGGGACAGGCTGCCGATCATGCCGCCGGTGCGGTGGAAGAGGTAGGCGCTCATCGCCGTGAGCGTGCCCGGGTTGTGCTCGTGGAGGCGGAGCATCGTCTCCAGGGCGCTGACCAGGCCCCGCCAGGCGTCCTTGTCGGCGTTGGTGGCGTAGGAGAACGGGGCGGCGGGGATGACGACGAAGCGCCCGGCGATCTGCCGGCCCCGGGTGACGGCGAACAGACCCTGGCTTTCGACGTCGATGCCCGCGTAGGCGAACGTGGCCGGCAGGCGCTCGGCGAAGTACTTCAACTGGTCGGAGGCTTCCGCCCCGGCCCGGGAGCCGAGGTTCAGATTGTGCAGCTCGTCCACCAGGACCAGGTCGACGTGGACGTGTGCGGCGGTGGCGCAGACCGCGTCCACGATGTCGGTGTGGGTGGCGCGGGCGGGGAACGTCAGCCCGAAGAAGCGGGCGAACTCCGTCGCGAGCATCTTCGGTGTGGCGGCCGGCGGGACGGTGACGTAGAGGACCGGAAGCCGGGAGCGGTCGCGCGGGTGCCGTCTGCGCGTGGCCAGCTCGTGCGCGCGGCCCAACTGCGTGAGCGCGGTCGTCTTCCCGGTGCCGGAGGCACCGGAGAGGATCACGCCGCGGCGGGCGGAGACCTGGTGGCGGTTGAGCTGGACCAGCAGGCGGGAGGTGGATATGACCTTGCGGATTGTTGGCGTGTTCACCAGCGGGAGGTCCGCGTGATACTCCCGCCGCCGATCATCCTGGCGTCCCCGTTCCCGCGCGGTCAGGGCGGAGCGCTGGGCGGCGCTCAGCAGCGTTGGCGGATGGACCTCGTGCTCGACGTAGCGGCGCCAGCCCTCCTTGGTGGTCAGCGGGGAGTCCGGCGGGGCCAGGTCCTCGATGTCCGGCTTCGGCGTCCTGGTCGCGGGCGTGCTCATAGCCACCTTTCGGCTTCGGCGTGGGGGTCGAAGACCCCGAAGGGCACCACCTCCGCGGACGGCGACGCCGTAGCCGCGGAGTCCGGCTCGGGGCCGGAGGGATTGTCGATCTCGGACGCCGCAGTGGGGCCGGGGAGGGCGACGGCGGCGCGGGTGCGCGCGATGATGCGGGCGGAGCGGGTGTCCGGTCCGTGCTCGGCGCGGGTCAGCAGGGCGTCCAGGACGCGGGCGACGGCGGCCTCGTTGGAGTCGTCCAGACCCGCCGCGGCGGCCAGGCGCCGGGCGTGGTCCCAGGTGAAGTCCGCGAAAGGGCCGTTCACCAGTGGCAGGTGCACCCACGGTGCGGTGATCCAGCCGCCGTTGGTGCGGACGAAGACGCGGGAGAGGTCGTAGGGGTCGTAGTGCACCTCCCAGAGCCCGCGTTCGGCCGAGTGCCCGGAGTGCTGGCGCCGCCACGGCCCCAGCTCGGGCGCATCGTAGGTGCGGTGGCCGATGCGGATGCCGTAGTCGTTGATCGCCCGCCAGGCCACCGGCAGCAGCTCCAGGTAGTCCTCCCCGCGCAGCACCAGCGACAGGTAGCCGGCCGCCGCGACCAGGGAGACGTACTTGTCGTTCGGCGACACCGCTTTCCCCGGCCGGAACGGATCGCGCAAGGCGTCGTGCGGCCTGGCCTGCCATCCGGCCAGCAACCACTTCTCCAGCAGTTCCTGGAGTTCGGGAATCGTCCAGACCGCGGCCTGCTCGATGCGATCACCGCGACGGGTGACGTCCCGGCCCGTGTAGCCGGCCAGGTGCTGGCAGAACAGCGTGTTGATCGCGGAGAACGTCGCCTCCACCACCCCTTTGTCCGTCGGCGTGCGCGGACGAGCCCGTTGGACGGAGATGCCCAGGCGTTCGCAGGCCCGCACGAAGGTGTCGGAGATGAACACCTTCCCGCCATCGATGACCACGGTGTCCGGCACGATCACCGGCTTCGCGGCTGCCTGGTCCATTCGCGCGTCGACGTCGAGGAGCTCGCGGTGTGGCAACCGTGAGGATGCCATCGCCAGACTCGCCGACCAGCCCGGCCGCATCGGCTCGGGGACCAGCATCCGCGCCAGCAGCAGGGATGCGTCCACCGCCTTGGTGCCCACCGGTCGCAGCACTGCGGCGCAGATAGTGCGGGTGGCGACATCGACCGCGATCGTCAGGTCCGCCCGCGCGGTCACCCCGGAGTCCAGGACCACCATGACGTCCAGCGGGGTGGAGTCGATCTGCACCTGTTCCCCGGGCCGGTCCGCGAACGTCGGCGTGAACGGCCCTTCCGGCCGGTTCGCCGTCTGCCGCCGGGTGACCGCCGAACCGAAGGAGTGCCGACCCGAGGAGAGCGCGTCGATCAGACGGTAGAAGGTGTTCCGACTCGGCAGGGGTACGACCCCCTCCCCGTGGGTGGCCTCCACCAGCTTCACCGCCCTCCGGATCACGCGTGCCCGCGTCCCGGTCGAGACCTGCGTCTGGTCCTCTAGCACCTGGCGGACCGCCGCCACCACCCGCGCATCCGCCCGCCCGGTCGCCTCCTTCACCCGGACCAACCGCCGATCGACCAGCCCCCACAACCCCTGCCGGGCATAACGCGACCGCTTGTCCATCACCGTGCGCAGGCTCACCCCCAGCTCGTCGGCCTTCGCTTGGGCCCGCTCCACCACGCTCCGTGCGACGGGGTCGTACTCACTGCGCGGAGTCGTGCCCGGCTAGGCGCTGGGCGGCAGGCCGGTTTCCACCTCCACCACGTGCCGCTGCCACTTCACCGCCGCCGCCCGCGCCGGTTCCGGCAGCGTCTCCAGCAGACCGACCGGTTCCATCTCAGGCAACGGCTCGACACCGGTAACAGCGAAGTCGGGCGCCGCCATCAAGTACGAGGCCAGCACCACCGACTCTGCCCCGCCGGCCGACCGCCGTCGCACCGCCGTCCCGGCCAGGCCCACCACCTGATGGTCGTCACCGTCGAAGCTCACCCAGTCGCCCGGCCGCAGCACCGAGCCCCCGCCCGCGGTCACCGGATCACCCCCGACGAGACGAGCGTGCCGGCGCTCAGCGGTTGCGACATCTCCGCCGTCAGCTCGTGCGACCACAGCAGGTGAAACAGCACCGGCAACACCGCCAACGGCTCACCCGCCGACGCGGCGCCGTCCATCAGCGCCAGCGGCTCGGCGAACACTTCCCGCAACCGCGTGGCAGCCGGCTCCACCCGGTGACGGGGGTGCCGGTAACCCGCCAGCCACCGGACGTTGCGGACCACCACCGGGTCCGGGGCCCCCACCAGCCGGAACTCCCACCCCACCTCGGCGCAGGCCGCCTCGGTCGCGTCGAACTTCGCCACGTCCCGAGGCCGGCGCCGCTCGGCCGGGCGGCAGTCGACGACCACCGCCGCCCCGTCGTCGCGGCGCGCGAATTAGTCAGGCGCGTGTGACACCGGCCGCCCGCCCGAGGCCGCCCAGAACAGCCAGAACGGCTGGGAGGAGATCCCCACCACCGCCGGATCGAAGTCCAGCAGCATCACTTGGTCTCGCTCCAGCCACGACTCGTATCCCACGTGACCGCCGGTCGTCGCCGACCACCACCGGCCCGGCAGGTTGCGCTGTCGGCGGTACGAGGTGAGGCGCGTACGGGAAGAGCGTGCTCGAACGGAACAGCCCAGACATCCGCCAGCGGCCGGCGCAACTCCGTACCGTCCGGGGCGACGTACGCGACCTCGAACCCGGTCTTAGGGGCTGTCCGGCGGATCACGCTTCGGGGTCGAGGGACCGGAGGTCGTAGACGTAGTCGGTGCCGAACAGGTCGCGGTCCTGGAACGCCGCGTGGCCACTGGGCGGTCAGCCGGGTGACTGTGGCCGGGGACAGCCCGGCGTCGCCAAGCCGAGGAACTGCTCCAGCGCGGGTACGAAGTCACCGGAGGACAGGCCGTGCATGTGGAGCAGCGGCAGCACACCTCGGCGATCATCGGGACTTCCGGCACCACGGCGGCAGGACCGTCGAGGAGAACCGTCTGCGCTCGCTGGTGGCCTCATCTTGAATCAGGTCACGAGCGACGCCCGAGCAGTTCGGTGACCCGTGTGAACCCGTCTGCGCCGTGGCCGCGTCCGATGGCTCGGCGGGCCAGGCCTTCTGCCGCGCGCATCACGCCGGCTTCGATGCCGTGGGCTTCTGAAGTGTGAACGATGTGGGCCATGGACGACGCTGCCGAGGTGAGAGGGTTGCCTTCACCGGAGAAGATCCCGCTGTCCACGTCGTCCGCGAGCCCTTCGAAGATGGGCGGGAGGATGTCCCCGATCCCCTTGGCGAACGGGGCGAGCTCTCGCGCGGTGATCCCTTCCGCTCGCGCCACCGCCAAGGCGTGGACGTAGCCCGCCATGGCGGTCCAGAAGATGTCGAGCAGCGCGATGTCGTAGGCCGCCGCCCGCCCGATGTCCTCACCGAGGTGGGTATGAGTGCCGCCCAACGTCTGCAGGACGGGCTGGTGCTCGTGGTAGAGGTCCTGCGGGCCGCTGTGGATGAACACCGCGGCCGGAGTGCCGATGGTCACGGTGGGCGTCATGATGGCGCCGTCCAGGTAGCGAACGCCGTGTTCGGATGCCCATGCCGCAGTGTCCCGGGCCCTGTCCGGCGTGTCCGCGGTCAGGTTGACCACTGTGCGCCCCTTGATCGCCTCGGTGACCGTCTCGCGCCGCAGAATGGTGTTCACCGCGTCGTAATTCACCACGCAGGCAACTGTGAGCCCGCTCGCGGCAACTGCTTCCTCGGCCGACCGGGCGCTGACCGCGCCCTGCGCGACCAACTCCCGGTCCCGGCCCGGTGTTCGGTTCCAGACCGTGGTGCGCAGGCCGGCATTCAGGAAGGCAGCCGCGAGGGCTCGGCCCATCGGTCCCAGACCGAGGACGGTGACGGCAGACTGTTCAGCGTGTACGGGCATGACTCAACTCCGTGGATGTATCTCGAGTTTGTAGTGGATGGGGTAGAAATGACACGCAGTCGCGCTCAGGACCTGGACGTCTGCGGAGTGACCGCCGCGATCGCGGTGATTGACGGGAAGTGGAAGACCACTCTGCTGTGGCTGCTGGAATCCGGTCCGCACCGACCTGGCGAACTGCGCCGACGGCTGCCCGGCCTCAGTGAGAAGGTGCTGACCCAGGCGCTGCGCGAGATGGAGGCCGACGGTCTGGTACTCCGGCAGGTGCACGACACGCTTCCGCTGAAGACTTTCTACTCCTTGACCGAGTTCGGACGGGAACTGTCCGAGGCGCTGGCTCCTGTCTCGGACTGGGGCCATCGGCGCCTGCAGAGGCTCAGCGACGCCCGTTCCGCTTCCTGACACATCGCAAATCACCCCCGTCCCGGCCGGATCCGGTGGCCGTCCGGCCGCCCTCCATCAGGATCACCCGGTCGGCGGTCGACGCCTAGTACCCACAAAAAGGTGGGTACTAGTGACCTACTCGACCCTTGATCGTTGGCATGTTCATGGGGCGGGGAGATCTCACGAATGCGGAATGGGTCCGGCTGAAGCCGCATCTTCCGAAGTCCAGTTGCCGGGCTAGTACTCCAGCCGGACTTCGGTGTATGTCCTGGTCAACGGCTTGAGCGTGGGGATTTTAGCGGGATGGTGCCGGGTGTGGGGCGGGTTCGCCCGGCCTGTCCCGCGAAGGAGTGACCGCGCCGTGTGTAGTGACAGCGGCGGGCCCGGGCCTGGTGTCGGCGGCGCCATCTCGACCACTGCATTGCATGGTTGCCCTGTCGAGCAGGACGTCGGCGGGTAGTTGCCAGTAGACGGCGGATCTCGGCCGGGGTGAGGTCCACGAGGTCGGGTGTGTCGTGACCGGCTCCCTCTTTTGGCGCTCTTGGGCGGCGGTGACGGCGAGAAACGCGTGGGCGAGCATGGCGAGGGTGATGTGCCGGTGCCAGCCGACGTAGCGGCGGACTTCGTACTGGTCCAGGCCGCATTCGTTCTTCGCGCTCTGGAAGCACTCCTCGATCTTCCAGCGGCACCCGGCGACCTGAACGAGATCGGCGACGGTGGTGTCCAAGGGGGCTGATGCGAGGAAGTAGGCGAGCTCGTCGGGCTTGGCGATGCTGCGGCGGGCGAGCATCCAGCGTTGTCGGGTGGTCTCGTCGC